>NZ_JBFAKY010000010.1:0-192580 GCF_040656015.1 Promicromonospora sp. NPDC050249
CGCTGTTGCTCGAGAACCAGAACGTGAAGTCGGTGTCGATGGTCGTGGTCAGCAGCGGCACCCTCGGCACGGCCAGCGGCAGCTGGGCGCCGCGCAGCTCGGCGAGCACGTCCGCGTCCGACATCCCGGCGACGGGACCGTCGGCCCAGTCCACCTCGAGCGCCCGGACGGCGTCCACGCACTGGCCGAACGTCTCGGCACGCACCGCCACGCCCGTCGGGATCTCGGCGACGTGCGTGACGCCGGGCATCGCCAGCACCGCCGCGGCGTTGCGCACCGCGCGGACCGTGCCGTTCAGCGTCGGCGGACGGCAGACCATCGTCGGCAGCGCGCCGGGCACGTCGAGGTCCATCGTGTACTTCTTGGCGCCGGTGACCGCCGCGCGGGCGTCGACGCGGCCGCGCGGCCTGCCGATCACCCGCATCTCGGACACGTCCTTGAGGTGCGTCCCGATGGCGGTGGTGCGCGCGACCCGCGCGGCCTCGGCCAGGTCGCCGTAGTCGATCCGGGTCCCGTCGGGCAGCACGACGGCGCCGCCGTCGGTCCGTAGGTCGCGCTCCGCGACGCCGGTCCGGGCCGACGCCGTGGTGAGCAGCCGCGTGCGCGCCGCCGCCGCCACGGTGCGCACCGGGAGGTAGGTCGAGTGCGTGGTGTTCGACCCGCCGGTGAGCTGGTTGAACAGCAGCTCGGGCCGCGCGTCCGCCAGGGTCACGTCCACCCGCTCGACCGGCAGGTCGAGCTCCTCGGCGATGAGCATCGCCGTCGACGTGGTGATGCCCTGACCGTTCTCCGAGCGGGGGAGCGCGAACCGCACGATCCCGTCGGTACCCAGCGTGAGCGTGATCAGCATCGAGGTGGGTGCCGCCGCGAGCGTCTGGGCCTCGGTGAGGTCCAGGAGCTCCGCGGGTCCGGGCAGCGACGGGACGACCGCCGGAGCGGTCGCCGCCCGTGCGGCGTCGGGCCTGGCGAGGTCGATCGCGATGGCGAGTGTTGGTGCGGCGACCAGGTAGGCGAGCGCCTGCCGACGGGAGACGCCCCGGGGCGCGGCCGTCCTGGTCTCGTTCGTGCTCGTCATCGAGTACTCCGAGGTCGACGGCCCGCGGTGCCCCCTCGCCCCGCGTACTGAACCGTGCTCAGCAGAGTAGGCCCCATCGGGGATGCCGTAAACCTGGGCGGGGGGAGATGATGGAACCGATCGCAGCGACGCGAGGAGGACCCCATGAAGGCAGCGGTTGGCGACCGGATAGTCACGGCCTCGGGAGTGGTCGGCGGCGTGGTGCGCGACGGCGTGGTGACCGAGTGTCCCCACGACGACGGCTCGCCGCCCTACCGGGTCAGGTGGTCCGACACGGGCGAGGAGACGCTCGTCTACCCCGGCTCCGACACGATCGTCGACGCCCAGGTCGAGGCAGGCTCGGACGAGTGGCGCGAGCAGCCGCGGCAGGCCAGGGCGCTCACCTGGGACGTGCGGATCACGGTGGTCGAGTCGGGCGGGAGCACGACGGCGGAGGCGACGGTGACGAACGGTCCGCCGGACGCGCTGCGCGCCGTCGGCCACGCGAGGAAGTCGCCGGGCGACGCGGAGGTGCCGCTGATCGGCGACGAGATCGCCGCGGGCCGGGCGCTGCGGCGGCTGGCGGACCGGCTGCTGGCCGTGGCCGAGCAGGACGTCTCGGCGGCGGTCGGGCACCGGGCGCACGTGCACCGCTAGGCGGGACGCGCCGCGAGCCGGGCTACGTCAGGATGCCCGAGGCGTCGAGCGCGTCCCGCACCTCGGCGTCGAGCCAGGGCACTATGCCCTCCCACGTGGTGCGCCACGAGATGCCGCTGATCTGGGTGCCGTCAGGGAACGTCTCGATGTAGTCGGCCTGGAGCACGCCGAAGCTGTCGCACCAGAACGCGTTGGCGGGGCTGCCGTCGAGGAGCTGGTCGATGCGCATCGCGGACGTCGAGATGCCGTCGGGCAGCAGGAGCGGCTGCGTGTCGGTGCGGACCAGCAGGGCCTGCCGCGTGCGTGTCGGGTCGGCGTCGTCGAGCTGGGTGTACTCGGCCCAGGCGCCGACCGTCGCGAGCTCCAGCACCAGCAGGTACCGCGCGAACGAGGGCACGCCGTCGCGCGCGCCGGGCGGCAGGTCCGCGCGTTCGAACGCGACATCGATGCCGCCGGGCTCGCGCTGCGTGGAGTAGCGCACCCAGTTGCGGATGTTGCCGTCGTACTCCACCCGCTGCCGGGCCCGCAGCACCACGTCGGGCGTCGGCCGCATGGCCAGCACCGAGTCGAGGATCCGCAGGCCGTCCGGGGACTGCGAGTCCCGGCGCACGAGAGCGCCGTCGGGCGTCGTCCCGTTGTTGCTCAGCGCGTGGATGTGCATGGTCGATTCTGGCGCCGGATGCCGCCACGACGCCAGGGCAGCGGGTGTGCTCCGCCCGGGGCGTCCCGGGTAGGTTGCGAGCATGAGCGAGCGCGTTGACGTGGAACAGCATCGGGCCGACGTCGCAGAGCTCCTCGCGGAGCTCGCCGACCGGCCCACCGAAGAGGTGCCCGTCGACCAGGGGGCGCTCGGGCGGGTGCTCGCGAGCGACGTCGTCGCCCCCGGGCCGCTGCCGCGCTTCCGCAACTCGCAGATGGACGGCTTCGCGGTCCGCGCGGCCGACGTCGCCTCGGCGGGGCCCGGCGCGCCCGTCACCCTGCCCGTCGTGGGGGACGTCGCCGCGGCGCCGGGCGAGCCCGCACCGCTGACGCCGGGCACCGCGGTCCGGATCATGACCGGCGCGCCGGTACCCGACGGCGCCGACGCGGTGGTCCCCGTCGAGGACACCGACCACGTGACGTTCAACGGCGTCCGCGACGACAGCGCCCATCACGACGGCGTCCACCACGGCTCCGCGGCGAAGGTCGAGATCGGCCGCGGTCGGGAAGCAGGTCAGTTCGTCCGGGAGCCCGGCTCCGACGTCGCCGAGGGCGCAGTGGTGCTGCGCGCCGGGACCGTGCTGGCGCCGCACCACGTGGCGGCCGCCGCGGCCTGCGGTATCGCGCGGCTGACGGTCAGCGTGCCGGTCTCGGTGGCCGTCGTGTCCACGGGGAGCGAGCTCGTCGCACCGGACGACGAGCCCGGACCCGGCCAGATCTGGGACGCCAACGGCCCGGCGCTCGCGGCCGCCGTCGTCGCTGCGGGCGGGCGGGTGGGCCTGCGCCTGACCCTCCCCGACGACCCCGAGGTCGTGCGCACGGGCCTGGAGCGCGCGGTGGCGCTGTGCGACCTCGTGCTCACGACCGGCGGCGTCAGCCAGGGTGCGTACGAGGTGGTCAAGGACGCGCTGCCGGAGGTCACGTTCCGCTCGGTGGCCATGCAGCCCGGCGGACCGCAGGGCCTCGGGCGGTTCGCGGGCGGGCCGGTGCTCGCCTTCCCGGGCAACCCGGTCAGCGCCCAGGTCTCGTTCGTCGTGTTCCTCCGCGACCTCCTGCGGCAGGCCGGCGGCCTCCCGCCCGTGCGGCAGGTCCCCGCGGTGCTCGACGCCGCGGTCGTCTCACCGGCCGGGAAGCGTCAGCTCCTGCGGGGCCGCTGGGTCGACGACGCCGCTGCCGGCGCGCGGGTCGCCGTCGTCGGCGGGCCGGGGTCGCACCTCGTGGCGTCGATGGCGGCCGCGGACGTGCTGATCGACGTCCCCGCTGCCGCGACTAGGCTCGACGAGGGTGCAGAGGTGACCACATGGCCGCTGTGACGCCGGGCCGGACACCGGCGCTCGACGGGCGCCCGGCACAGACGAGGGAGTGCTGATGGACCAGGTGGTGCGGGTGACGCAGGACGTGCTCGACGACGCCGTCGGGCGGGCCGTCGAGGCAGCGGTGGCCGCCCCCGAGTGCGGAGCCGTGGTGACGTTCCGTGGCGTGGTCCGCGACGACGACGGCGGCCGGGGCGTCACGAGCCTCGATTACGAGGCACACCCCGACGCGACCGCCGTCCTGCAAAAAGTGTGCCAGGCGGTGGCCGCCGAGACAGGGCTGCGGGTCGCGGCGACCCACCGGTTCGGGCACCTCGTGGTGGGGGACGTCGCGCTCGTGGCGTCGGCGTCGGCCGGTCACCGCAAGGAGGCGTTCGAGGCGTGCTCCCTGCTGGTCGAGCGCATCAAGGCAGAGGTGCCGATCTGGAAGAAGCAGCAGTTCACGGACGGCGAGTCCGAGTGGGTCGGCCTGTAGCGATCCGGCGCATCCGCGTGGCCGCCCGGCGCACGGTGTCGCTGCCGGGCATCCGGTCCGGCAGCAGCTCGGGGAGCCGGGCCGGGTGCATGCGCTGGGTCAGGTCCCGTGCCGACTGCAGCGTCAGGCTCGGCATCGACAGACCGGTCACGGTGAAGCTGGTCAGGCTGGGCACGCTCAGGTTGATGGCCGGTAGCCGCTGCATGCCGCGTCGCCAGATACGTTCCCGCACCGGCGGGGGCGGCACGTCGAGCTGGGCGTAGAACGTCTCGGCGCACGCCCGCCACGAGAAGAGCTCGGCGTACGCTCGCGTCTCCTCGCGTGAGCAGTCGAGTGCGGCCAGGCAGGCGGCCCGCAGGTCGTCGTCGACGGCACCCGCGCCGGACCCGGGGATGAGGTCGCGCGGGCCGGGCGCGTCGAAGCCGGCCACGGGGGTCCCCGACGCCATCGCCTCGAGGATGACCAGACCGAACGTGTCGGTGCGGCTCGGGAAGACCAGGACGTCGGCGTCGGCGAAGTGCTGCGCCAGGTCCTCGCCCGAACGGCGCCCCCGGAAGTGCGCGTCGGGGTGTTCCGCCTCCAGGTCGGCCCTGGCCGGTCCGTCGCCGACCACCACCTTCGAGCCCGGCAGGTCGAGGTCGAGGAACGCCTGGACGTTCTTCTCGACGGCCAGCCGCCCCACGTACAGGAAGACGGGTCCGGGCAGGTCGCCGTACACCCCGCGGCCCCGTCCGGGCTCTGCCGTCGCCGCCCGACGACGGGGGTGGAACTGCTCGGTGTCCACGCCGAGGCTCCACGGCGTCACGTTGCTGATGCGCCACCGGGTCAGCTGCGCGCGCATGGTCGGCGTCGTCACCAGCACGGCGCCGGACTTGCCGTGGAACGTGCGCATGTACCGGTACCCGGCCCAGAGCGGGATCCACGACCAGCGGGCGGTCAGGTACTCGGGGAACTGCGTGTGATAGCTGGACGTGAAGGGGAAGCCGAAGTGGTCGCAGACGGCGCGTGCGTACCAGCCGAGCGGACCTTCGGTGGCGATGTGCACGGCGTCGGGCGCGAACTCCAGGAACCGCCGCTCCACCTCGTCGCGCGCCATGATGGGCAGGCGGATCTCGGAGTAGGTGATCAGGGGGATGGTCCGGTAGCCGTCCCACGGCGTCACCATCTCGACGACACAGCCCATGCGGCGAAGCTCGGCGACCGTGCGGGAGAGCGCCGTGGCGACGCCGTTCACCTGCGGCTCCCAGGCGTCGGTCACGATCATGATGCGGTGCGGCCGTTCGGTCGCTGTACTCACGCCGAAATTCAACCACGCCGAAGCCCCTCGCCAAGCCGCAGGTCGCACGTGCACCCGCCCCTCGCCGAACCGCAGGTTGCGCGTGCGTACGTGCCTGCCTGCCTCCGCCGAACCGCAAGTTGCGCGTGCGTGCCTCCGCCGAACCGCAACTTGACCGTGCACCTGCTCGTCGAACCGAAACGACACGCCGAATGTGCGCGGTGCACCGGCGTGTCGTTGCGGTTCGACGAGCAGGTGCACGGCTATCTTGCGGTTCGGCCGCCCGAGCCTCCCCGGTGCACGGCTATCTTGCGGTTTGGCCGCCCGAGCCTCCCCGGTGCACGGCCATCTTGCGGTTCGGCCGCCCGAGCCTCCCCGGTCTAGAGCTAACTTGCGGTGCGGCCGTCCCGACTCTCCCCGGTGCACGGCCATCTTGCGGTTCGGCCGCCCCGAGCCACCCCGGCGTACGGCCAAGTTGCGGTTCGGCCGCCCGGATGCACCGCTAAGTTGCGGTTCGGCGGGACGGGGGCTCGGTCAGCCGCCGATGGCGCCCATGCTGCGCTCGGTCTGGGCGAAGGCGTCGGCCGCCAGCTCGACGGCGTCGCTGCCGTGTGCGCGGGGCTTGGCCCACATCGCCGCGCGCCAGGCGTCGCCCACCTCGTCGTCCGTGGCGCCGTTGCGGAGCAGGGCCTTGAGGTCCGTCTCCTCGTTGCCGAACAGGCACGAGCGGACGGTGCCCTCGGCGGTCAGGCGGGTGCGGTCGCACGCCCCGCAGAAGGACCGGGTCACCGACGCGATGATCCCGACGGTTGCCGGACCGTCGTCGACCAGCCACTCCTCGGCGGGGGCCGACGGGTCCTCGCGGCCGGCCGGCGTCAGCCTGAACCGCGACCCGAGCACGCCGAGCAGGTCAGCGGCGCTCACCACGTCGTCGCGCGTCCACTGCCCGTCGGCGTCGAGCGGCATCTCCTCGATGAAGCGCAGGTTGCAACCGTGCTCGACGGCCCACGCGAGCAGGTCGGCGGCGCCCGTCAGGGTCTCGGGCAGGAGCACCGCGTTGATCTTGACGGGTGCAAGGCCCGCGGCCAGCGCCGCGCGGATGCCCTTGAGCACGTCGTCGAGGCGGTCGCGGCGGGTCAGGGTCGCGAAGGCCTCCCGGTTGACGGTGTCGAGCGAGACGTTGACGCGGTCCAGCCCGGCCGCGACCAGCGCACCAACGCGCTTGTCCAGCCCGAGCGCGTTGGAGGTCATGGCGATGCGGACGCGTTCGGCCGACGTCGGCGCGCTCGCCGCCATCCCGTCGTCCGCCGCCGTCCGCGCCGCGCCGATGATCTCCTCCAGGTCGCGCCGCATGAGCGGCTCGCCGCCGGTGAACCGGATGTCGCGGATGCCGAGGTCGCGCACGCCGATGCCGACCAGCCGGCCGATCTCCTCCGGCGTCATCAGCTCGTCGCGTGGCACCAGCGGCAGGCCCTCGGCCGGCATGCAGTAGGTGCAGCGCAGCGAGCAGGCGGTGGTGATCGAGACCCGCAGGTCGCGTGCGACGCGCCCGTACCGGTCCACGAGCAGCGGTGTCGCGGGGCGCGGGCGGCCACCCGGCGTGGCAGCGCGCCGGGGCACGCCTCGCACCGACGGGACCCCGAGCGCAACAGCTGCCATGTCCAGAGGGTAGACCAGCACGAATCACCGGCCCCGGGGCTGCCTAGCATGTGGCGCATGACTGACAACCTCATCGCGGTAATCGGCCCGGGCGCGATCGGTGGCCTGGTCGCGGGCATGCTCCAGCAGGCGGGGCACGACGTCGTCGTGGTCGCCCGGGAGAAGACCGCGCGGCAGGTCACGGAGCACGGGCTCGACATCGAGACCGACGAGTTCGGGACGTGGCACGCCCCGCTGCGGGCCGCGACGGAGGTTCCCCGGGGTGCGCGCGTCGTCGTGGCGGTCAAGGCAGAGGGGGTGGCGGACGCCGCGGCGCTGCTCGCCGGCACCGCGCCCGTCGAGGTGCTGTCCCTGCTCAACGGCCTGGACCACCTCGACGTCCTGCGCTCGGCGCTGCCCGGCGTGCGGGTGGTCGGCGCCACCATCGCGGGCGAGACGCTGCGGACCGGCGCGGGCGGCTTCGGCCCTGCCCTGGTCCGGCACCGCGGCACGCTGCTGCGGGCGGTCGTCCCCGACGACGCCGCGGAGCTCGGCCTGGTCGCCGCCCTGCGGGACACCCCGATCGAGGTGCTCACCGGCGGGACCGAGGCCGAGGTGCTGTGGAAGAAGCTGCGCTTCCTCGCGCCGCTCGCGTTGCTGACCTCGGCCTGGGGCACGGGCATCGGGGACGCGCTGACCCGCGACCCGCGCCTGACCACCGGGCTGCTGGCCGAGATCGCGGCGACGGCCACCGCCGAGGGCGTGCCGACCACCGGCGAGGACCTCCGGGGCATCCTGAGCGGGTTCCCGGCCCTCATGCGGTCGTCGCTCCAGGCTGACATCGAGGCGGGGCACGAGGGTGAGCTCGACGCCATCGGCGGGGCGGTGCGCCGTCGGGCGGCGTCCCACGACATCCCGACCTCGCACCTGGACGAGGCGATCACCAAGATCTCGGCCCGGGTAACCAGCCCCACGAGCCAGCCCTGACCCTGGCGAAGTAGAACCGCAGCGAAGTAGAACCGCAGCGAGATAGAACCGCAGCACAGGCTGCGGTTCTATCTCGCCCTGGTTCTGTCTCGCTGCAGTTCTGTCTCGGCAGAACGACCTGTCTGCTCAGCGGATCCGGCTCGTCGATGGGGTCCCGACCACCAGCGGGGCTACCGTCACCCTGTCGATGTCCGGGGCCCAGGCCGTCGGGTTGCCGAGCCTCAGCTCGTCCGTACCCGTGGTCAGCGTGACCGGGATGGTCCGCTGCCAGAAGCTGTGCCACGAGTACGTGTACCGGAAGTACGCGGAGCCGACGGGCGCCGCGTCGTCGCCCTCGGTGACCACCACCTGCCGGTCGACCACCTGCGGGTTGTAGTCGTGCTCCCCGGAGGTCTCGGCGTTCGCGTAGTGGACCACCACGTCGTAGTCACCGGGAGCGTCGAAGCCGGCACCGCGCGGGACGGCGATGTGGTTACCGTTCCCCTGGCCGACCCACCCCACGTACCTGCCCCCGGAGGCGTTGGTGCCCGACGACGGGTCCAGGCTCACCACAGCGGCGTCGCCGCGCAGGGTCAGGTCCTCGGCCTCGAACGTCGACGCCGCGGCGTCGCCCTCGGCTGCCCGGGTGACGGTCACCGACTTCACGCGGGCGCCGCGACCGGACCGTAGCTCGAGCTCGTTGATCCCCTCGTTGAGGTGGGCGCGGACGGTGGTGCGGCGGTGGCCGCCGTTCGGGACCCGTACGTCCGCGAGGACCCGGCCCCCGAGCTCCAGCCGCAGGTCCGAGGCCCCGCCGGTCTGGTAGTCGACGGCGACGTCGTAGTAGCCCGTCTCCATGGCGGTGAGGTACGCGTCGGCCCGCTGGCCCTGACCTGACACGGCGCCGAAGCCCCGCGTGCCGGACTGCCAGCTCAGGCCCGCGCCGCCGTAGTACCGCAGGGTGCTGGCGGGGTACGTGGTCGGCTCACCGTCGGTGACGTCGGTCAGCAGGAACTTGTCGAGCGTGATGTCCGAGTTCGGCAGGACCTGGCTGCCGTCCCGGCTCGCCCGGACGGACAGGACGTGGGTGCCCTTCGTGAGCTCCACCGCGACCTCCGTGCTGCCGCGGTACTGCCACCGGGCCGTGTCGGTCAGAGCCAGGTCGGCCGTGTACTGGATGTCGTCGCGGTGCGAACCGTCGACGAACAGCGCGTGCCTGCCGGGCTTGCCCGGTGTGGCGCCGATGACCTGGAACCGGTACGTGCCGGTGCGGGGCACGGTGACCGTCCAGTCAGCGCCCGACGTCGGCTGGTTGAACGACCCGACGTCCTCCCCGCCCGAGGCGAGGAACTTCCAGCCGCCGGAACCCTGCGGGTCCTGGGCGTAGGTCCGGGCCGCCGTGAGCTGGGTGTCCTCGGCCTCGATGCTCGTCGTCCAGACGGGGTCCACCGTCACCACGCGGTCCTGCGCGGGGGTGACCACCACCTGGTAGGCGGCGTAGCGGTCGTAGGTCGGCACGGTGAGGGCCAGCGTGCCGTTGCTCGCCACGCGCGCACCGTCGACGGCGTGGACGACGCGCGGCGTGCCCGCCAGGCCCTCGGCCCCGGTGAACGTGACCTCGCGGACCTCGACGTCGACCGACTGGCCGAACACTCCGCGCGAGAGCCCGCGCAGGTCGAGGCGGACGTCGGAGTCGGTGCCGCCGTACAGGACGGTCGCCCGGCGGTTGGCCGCGTCGATCGCGCCGATGCCCTGCAGGGTGTCGGCGACGTCCAGCTCGGGCGGCGTCACCCGGACGGTCTGGGAGCCGGCCAGGTCGCCGTACCACTTGAACAGCCACCAGCCGCCGTTGGCGCCGTTGGGCCGGGCGCTGTTGTCGGAGAAGTTGCCTGCGTAGTTCCAGTAGGCGGTCTGCGAGTCGACCTTGGCGTCCTCGAACATGGAGAACCACTGGATGAGCTGGCCGGGCACGCCCATGTCGCGCAGCATGCCGTACTCGGTGATGTTGACGTGGATCGGCGCGACGCCCAGCTCGCGCTCGAGCGCGCGGTAGTCCGCGAAGTGCGACCGGAACGTCGCGAGGTTCTCGATGCCGAGCTCGTGCCAGATGAAGACGTCGGGCAGCACGTCGTTCTGCTTCGCGAAGGTGAGGAAGTCCCGCGACCGCTCGGGCTGCCAGCGCGCGTCGCCGGGGCCGCCGATCCGGGCGGGCGCCAGCCCGTGGCGGGCGTAGACCTCCTGGATCTTGTCGTGGACCGCCTTCCAGTCGGAGAGGAAGGTGTCACGCAGGTTCGGCCAGTTCTGGTACCAGATGCCGTCCGGCTCGTTGAACGGGATGAACAGGTACTCCTCGGGGTGGTCGGACTGCGTGGCGACCACCTCCACCATGAGCTCGACGACCTCGAGGTAGTCCCACACGCCGTTGGGCTCCTCGACGTACTCCCCGGTGGCCTGGTCGTAGGTACGCACGTCGCCCACGCGCACCCCGCGGTGGTACGGCCAGTCGGGGTAGTGGTCCTGGATGTAGATCGCGAGCTCCTGGCCGTGCTTGGCGAAGAAGCCGTCCTCGACCTTGAGGATGTCCCCGCTCGGGTGCTGCGTCCCGAACGGCGGCTTCTGCGAGGAGTTGGTGATGTGCGCGCCGTTGATGAGCGCCTGTGTGGGCACGCCCTCGTCGCCGAACCCGTAGAGCGTGCCGGTGGCACCACCCCGGAAGTCCCCGGTCGTCGCCCCGAAGTCCACCGTGAGGCTGTCGGGTTCGGCAGCCGCAGGCTGCGCGACCGTGAGTGTTGCCGCTATCAGGGCTGTCACCGCGATACCGCTCCATCCTCGTCGCTGTCGGGACCACTGCCAGGATCGCTGACGGGGCGTCCGCCGCGATCGGTTCTGATCTGCGCTATCAGGAATGCTCACCTGTATTCCACTCCTTCGTGGATCGGGACCGGGATCGCGTCAGGGACGCGGTGCCGGACTATGAAAGCGCTAATCATCCGGGTTTGGCAAGAGCGCCCTCCGGCGGCGGCGGGGTTTCGACGTAGCCTGGCCCCGTGGAACCTGACCGCCCGATGAAGCCGCCTGTCATCGCCGACGTCGCGCGCGTCGCCGGTGTCTCCGTCCCCACCGTCTCCCGCGTGCTCAGCGGCTCGGTGCCGGTAGGGCCCGAACGCCGCGCGCGCGTGATGGCGGCCATCAAGGAGCTGGGCTTCCGGCCCAACGGGGCCGCCCGGGCGCTCGCGACGGGCGGGCAGCCCATGATCGCCGTGTTCGCCGGGGACACGACCCGGTACGGCTACGCCTCGACGCTCCAGGGCATCGAGGAGGCCGCACGTCAGGCCGGCTACATGGTCGTCATCTCCGTGGTCGAGACCGACGACAAGCGCACGGTCGACGCCGCGATCGACCACGCCCTCGGCCAGCCGATGGCCGGCGCCATAGTGCTCGAGTACGACCCCCCGGGTGTCGCGGCGCTCGCCGCGATCCCGCCGTGGCTGCCCGTCGTCGCCGCGGCCTCGGGCCGGCCGGCGGACGAGCAGGTGGCGCACGCGTTCATGGACGACCGCTTCGCTGCCGCCCGCGCGACCAAGCACCTGCTCGAGATCGGGCACCGCACCGTGCACCACGTGGCGATCCCGTCCCCCGGCCGGCCGAGCGCCCGTCTGCTGGGCTGGCGCGACGCGCTCACGGAGGCGGGCGCCCCGGTCCCGCCCGTGCTGTACGCCGACTGGTCGCCGGACTCCGGCTACGACGCGGGCACCCGGCTCGCCCTCCAGCCCGAGGTGACGGCGGTGCTCTGCGGCAACGACGAGCTCGCGATGGGCCTGACCAAGGGCCTGGCCGACGCCGGCAGGAGCGTGCCCGGGGCGGTGAGCGTCATCGGGTTCGACGACCACCCGCTCAGCCACCTGTGGACGCCGCCGCTGACCACGGTGCGCCAGGACTTCGTCCGGCTCGGGCAGAAGGCGTTCCAGCTGCTCAATGCCCAGATCGACAGCGGGAACGTCCCGGCATCGGTGCGCTTTGTCCCCGATCTGATCCTGCGCTCCTCTGCCGCGCCGCGTGCTGGCAGAGCGGTCGGCGCCCGCTGAAAGCGGTTGCGACGCGCTAACTCCCTGAAACGAGTGCTGCCGGGCGGAGTCTTGCACTCCGTTCTGATATGCGCTTTCATGACGTCGTGCAAGGAAGCCAGCCGACGACGGCGAACCATCACTCAGCAGCGACGCGAGTAGCGCTCTGGTCCCGGGACGGGGCCGGGCTGGCGCTCGTCCTGCCCGCCGACGCCCCGGCGGCGCTGTCGACGGCAGGCCCGTCCGCGGACACCGACACGGACGCCGCTCCCGTCGCCGAGACACCGACCCAGCCCCTGGTCGAGATCCTCGCGGTCGGGCACGGCCGGGCCAGCGGCAACACCCGCAACACCGCCACGGCGATCGGCGCACGGCTGCGGGTGCTGGGCCACGACGTGACGGAGGCCGACGGCTGGCGGACGGTCCGGGTCTTCCAGGGTGATGCCGACACCACGCTGCACGTCACCTCGCACCTCCGGGTGCGCGGGGACGGCACCTCGCTGCAGTCGTGGACGACCGTCCGGAACGACGGCTCGACACCTCTCGTGCTCCAGGCCGTGTCGTCGCTGGTGATCGGGCACCCGGTCGGTACAGCCCCCGTCGCGGACACGCTGTCGCTGGAGGGCCACGGCGAGTGGGTGGGCGAGAACCGCTGGGCCTGGACGAGGCTCTCGGACCAGGCAGGGCTCGTCGGGCTCGACCTGCCCGCGCACCAGCACCAGGACGCCCGCGGCTCCCGCAGCCTGGTCAGTACGGGCTCGTGGTCGTCCGGCCGGTACAACCCGGCGGGTGTCGTCCTGGCCGACGGCGGACCCGCGCTCGCCTGGCAGGTCGAGCACAACGGCGCGTGGCGCGCGGAGCTCGGCGTCCGCCTGGACGCGCGGGACTCCGAAGTGCTCGTGCTGGGCCTGTTCGGCCCGACCGACGACGACCACGCCTGGACCCGTGTGCTGCGGGCGGGCGAGTCGTTCGACACCGTCCCGGTATCCGTCGCGGCGTCGGCGGGCTGGCAGGAGTCGCTGGCCGAGCTGACGCGGCACCGCCGCGCGCTGCGCCGCAACCCGCGCCGTCCCGTCGTCGTCTTCAACGACTACATGAACACGCTCATGGGCGACCCGACGACCGCCAAGCTGCTGCCGCTCGTCGAAGCGGCGGGCCGGTCAGGGGCCGAGTACTTCTGCATAGACGCCGGCTGGTACGACGACGGCGGCGACTGGTGGGACTCCGTCGGCCTCTGGGAGCCCTCGGTCACGCGGTTCCCCGACGGTGGCCTGCGTCGCGTCGTCGACGCGATCCGCGCCGCCGGCATGGTGCCGGGGCTCTGGCTCGAGCCCGAGGTCATGGGCGTGCGCAGCCCGCTCGCGGAGCGGCTGCCGGACGAGGCGTTCCTGCAGCGCCACGGCGTCCGGATCACCGAGCACGGCAGGCACCTGCTGGACCTGCGGCACCGCGACGTCGTCAAGCACCTGGACGAGGTGGTCGACCGCCTGGTCGAGTGCTTCGGCGTCGGCTACCTCAAGCTCGACTACAACGTCACGCCGGGCGCGGGCACCGACCTGGAGGCCGACAGCCCGGGCGACGGCCTGCTCCAGCAGAACCGTGCGCACCTCGACTGGATCGACGGCGTGCTCGCCCGGCACCCCGACCTGGTGATCGAGAACTGTGCGTCCGGTGCCATGCGCTCGGACTACGCCCTGCTGTCCCGGCTCGACCTGCAGTCGACGTCGGACCAGCAGAACCCCCTGCTCTACCCGCCGATCGCCGCCGGCGCGCTGGTCGGCATCGTGCCGGAGCAGGCAGCGAACTGGGCCTACCCGCAGCCCGACATGACCGACGAGGAGATCGTCTTCACGCTCTCCACGGGGCTCGCGGGGCAGCTCTACCTCTCCGGCAGGCTGCACGACATGACGCCCGAGCAGGCGGCGCTCGTCGCCGACGGCGTGGACCTGGCGAAGCGGTGGACGTCCCAGCTGGTCGACGCCGTCCCGTTCTGGCCGCTCGGGCTGCCGGACTGGAACGCCCCGCTCGTGGCCTCCGGCCTGCGCGGCATCGACGAGTCGCTGGTCGTCGTCTGGTGGCGCGGGACAGAGGGCACCGAGCTCGAGCTCGACCTGCCCGCCGGAGCCGTCGACGTCGCCTACGGGCCGCCCACCGACGGGTGGCGCGTCGCCCGCGACGGGGACGGCCCCGTCCGTATCCAGATTCCCGCAGGCCCGCAGGCCCGCGTCCTGAGAGTCCGGCACGCCGGGCTCGTCTGACCACCGGGGCCGAACGGCCCCGCACGACCCGCAGTCGGTGATGACTGCGCACCTCCAAGGAGTCGATATGAAGAAGTATCTGACCGTCCCCGCCGCGACACTCGCCGTCGGCCTCCTCGTGGCCGGATGCAGCGACCCGACGGCCGGTCCGGGCGGGGCCGAACCGGGCGGCGCCACCGGGGCCGCGGAGTGGCCCGCGCAGGACACGGACCTGACCGGCACGACGCTCACCATCTGGGCCGCGCAGAACTCCAACACCGCGCCCGACGCCGTCATCGCCGGGTTCGAGGAGCTGACCGGTGCCGAGGTCGAGGTCGTCACGATCCCCGACCCGTACGAGCAGGGCGTGCAGACCAAGGTCGCCACGGGAGACAAGCCCGACCTGGCGTTCTGGCAGCCGACCGGCTCGATGCTCACCGCGCTCAACGCGCCGACCAACCTGCAGCCGCTCGACGGCGCACCGTGGGTCGACTCGTACGGCGAGGGGCTCGCCGACATCACCGGCATCCTGGACGACACCCGCTACGCGGCCCTCATCACGAGCCCCGCGGTGGAGGGCGTGTACTACAACAAGGAGGTCTTCGCGGAGCACGGGATCACCGAGACCCCCACCGACTGGGACAGCTTCCTCGAGACCGCCCGCACCCTGAGGTCCGAGGGCGAGACGCCGTTCTTCGAGATGGCCGCCGACCAGTGGGCCACGCAGTGGTGGGTGCAGGTCCAGCTCGCCGACGCCGCCGAGGACGGGCTGTGGGACCGCGTGAACACCGGCGAGGAGAAGTTCACCGACCCGACGATCCTCGGCGCCATCGAGACCTACAAGGGCCTGATCGACGAAGGCCTCTTCAACGAGGACATCAAGACCGCGACGTTCGAGGACCAGGCAGACGCCCTCCTCGCCGGCGACGCGGCGATGGCGGTCCAGGTCAACTCGTTCTTCGGCCAGCTCCAGGCCAAGGCGGACGCCGCGGAGCTCGACGAGAAGATCGGCTTCTTCCCGATCTCGCCCACCGGCAACGTCGGCACGTTCATCCCCGACCAGTCGAACGCCCTCGTCGCCTTCCGGACCGGTGACGCCGACCGCGAGGCGGCGGCGCGCCAGCTGCTGTCGTACTGGCTGGGCGACGGCTACGCCGACTTCGTGGCCGACCGCGACACGATCTCGCTGCAGGACGGCGTCCCGACGCCGGACTCGGTGCCGCAGGCGCTCCTCGACGCGCACGCGTCGCTCGGCGAGTCCGTCGGGTCCATGCAGGCGCTCGCCGTGGCGAACCCCGACCTGTACATCTACCTGGCCGACATGATCCAGGGCACGACCACGCCCGAAGAGGTCGCGCAGCAGACCCAGGACCAGTTCGCCCAGCTCGCCCGAGCCCAGGGCATCGAAGGCTTCTGACGCGGTGCGCACCAACGTCGGCCACCGCGCCAACCATCCGGCCGCCTTCCTCGTCCCGGCGTTCGCGATCCTCGGGGTGTTCTTCTTCCTGCCGACGATCTTCAACTTCGTCTACGCGCTCACCGACTGGTCGAGCTTCAAGAGCGAGATCGGCTTCGTCGGGCTGCAGAACTTCCAGGACCTCATCTCGAGCGGCACCCTGCTCTCGTCGCTGCGGATCACGCTGATCTATGCCGTGCTGGTGGCGATCTTCCAGAACCTCTTCGGGCTGCTGCTCGCACTGCTCCTGGAGCGGGACACGAGGATCAACCGGTTCGCCCGGGTCATGTTCTTCATCCCGGTCGTCATGTCCGCGCTCGCGGCCGGTTACGTGTTCCAGGCGATCCTCAAGCCGGACGGCGCCGCCAACGCCATCCTCAGCGCCCTGACCGGCCAGCCGGTCACGATCCCCTGGCTGGGGGACACCACGTGGACGCTGGTGGTGGTCGCGCTGATCCACTCCTGGAAGTGGATGGGCCTGTCGATGCTCATCTACCTCGCGGGCCTGAAGACGATCAGCGAGGACGTGCTCGAGGCCGCCCGGCTCGACGGCGCCTCCGCCTGGAGCGCCTTCCGGCACGTCCGGTTCCCGCTGCTCGCGCCCGCGCTGACCTTCAACGTCGCGACCGCGCTGCTGGGCTCGATGAACGGGTTCGACATCGTCCAGGCGACCACCGGCGGCGGGCCGGCCCGCACCACCGAGCTGCTCAACATCTTTGTCTTCCGCACGTTCGGACAGGGTCTGTTCGCCCAGGCCACGACCATGAGCCTCGTGCTCTTCCTCGTCGTCGTGGCCCTCGCGTTCCCCGTCATCCGGACCCTGCGCAAGCGAGAGGAAGTCCTGTGAGCGCCACACGGCACGTGAACAACAGGCACGGAGCCTGGCGGCGCGTCCAGCCGGTGGCGGCCCTCCTCGCCGTCGTCCTGCTGATCGGCATGCCGCTGTGGATAGTGGTCGTCACGGCGGGCAAGAGCCAGGGCGAGGCCCTCAACCCCGACCTGTCCCTGCCCACCACCTGGCAGTACGCCGAGAACTTCGCGGCGGTCTGGGAGGACGGCCGGGTGCCCGCCGCGTTCTTCGGGAGCCTGCTCGTCATGGTCCCGGCGGTCGTCGGGGTGCTCGCCCTCGGGTCCCTCGCCTCATGGGTGCTCGCCCGCCGTAGCTCGCGGCTCATGGCGGTGCTCTACGCGCTGGCGATCAGCGGCATCGTGCTGCCGCCCGCGGTCGTGACCGTCGTACTGCTGCTGCGCCAGCTCGGCCTCGCGGGCACGGCGATCGGGATGATCGGCGTCTACATGGGCATGTACCTGTCGACGGTCATCTTCTTCGTCACCGGGTTCATCCGGACGATCCCGGTAGAGCTCGAGGAGGCGGCACGGGTCGACGGCGCAGGCCCGCTGCGCGTGTTCGGCCGGATCATCCTGCCGCTGCTGGCGCCGGTGCTGTCGACGGCGACGATCCTGATCTGCCTGTACGTCTGGAACGACGTGTTCTACGCGTTCTTCGTGGTCGGCGGGCGGCTGGACACGCTGCCGCTGAACCTGTTCCAGGTCGCCAGCGCCGGGCTGTACCTGGAAAACTGGCACCTGATCTTCGCCTACGTCGTGCTGATGAGCCTTCCGCTGCTGGCGGTCTTCGTCGTCGCCCAGCGCAAGATCATCTCGGGGATCACGTCGGGCGCGGTGAAGTAGGCCGGTCGTTGGTCGAGCGTGCCGAGACCCTCACCGGGTCTCGACACGCTCGACCAACGGAAGGTGTGGCTCGACGACGGGCTGTCAGGCGTAGCCGGCCTTGACCACGAGGACCGGTGCGGGGGAGTCGAGCAGCACCCGCTGCGTCGTCGACCCGACGAGGAACTTTCCGACGGTCGAGTGCTTGCGCGAGCCGATCACCACGAGGTCGGCCGAGACCGCCTCGGCCTGGTCGACGATCGCGTCGGCGACGTCGGCGTGCTCGGCGCGGAACACTATCGGCGCGACGGTGACGCTGCCGGGCACGGTGTCGAGCAGGTGTGCGAGCGCCGCGGGGACCTTGGCCCCCACCTGCGGAGTCAGCACGAGAACGGCCAGCTCCTGCTCACGTCGCGTCGCCTCGGTGACGGCGGCGCGCATCGCGGCCTCACCCTGGGGTGACTCGTTGTACGCCACGAGGACGGTCATCGGTCCTTGCACCTCCGGACAGGTTCGCCGGGTGTCACCCCTGCTGGTGAAACTCTCTCACATGTCCAGGTCACTGGCAGTCGTCCGCTGCCACGTGATACGACGCCGGGCGGAGAGCCGGTCAGGGAGGTCAGCGAATCAGCGGAAGAGGTGCAGCGGCACCGCGTCCGCCATCGCCGCCATCCCGGCGTCGTTCGGGTGCAGATGGTCGCCGCTGTCGTACTCGGCGCGCAGCGCCGTGGGTTCTGCCGGGTCACGGACGGCGGCGTCGAAGTCGATCACGGCGTCGCACTCACCGCTGGTCCGGATCCACTCGTTGAGCGCGTGGCGCACTGCCTCGTTCCTCGGTGTGTCATACCCGGGCGTCCCGCCGAACGGCAGGATCGTGCCGCAGTAGACGGTCAGCCCGGCGGTGCGGCCGCGGGCGACGACCTGGCGGTGGCCGTCGATCAGCTGCTGCGCGGTGACCGCCTCGTCGGCCGGCGCTGAACGGCCGCCGGCCTGCCCGATGTCGTTGACGCCCAGCAGGGTGATCACGTATCTCGCGCCGGGCTGAGCAAGGACGTCGCGGTCGAAGCGCCGCAGCCCGGAATGGCCGAGGTAGGCGGCGAACGACTCGCGCTCCTTGTCGGCATCCGGGTTGGGGTGGAGCAGCCGGTTCCCGGAGATGCCCACGTTCAGCACCCCGCGGTCGGCGAGACGGGGCGCGTCCCGCAGCCGGTCGCCGAGCAGGTCCGGCCAGCGGTGGTTGGCGCCGACCCGGGTGGCCGCGCCGTCGGTGATGGAGTCGCCGAGCGTGACGACCGCCGCGGACCCGGCAGGGGCCGCGACGCTCACCCCGGACAGGAACAGCCACTGGTCCAGCTCACGGACCCGGTTCACCGAGGGTTCGGCGGTCACGTTGCCCTGGGCGACGGCATTCACCTGGAACGGGAAGTGGTGCACCGTGGTGACGGCCGTCGGCTCGGGCAGGTAGCTGCTCACGACCAGGTCGGCGTCGGGCGGGACCACCAGGTCCACGGGGTCGCTCACCAGCGGGGCGCCCGCGGGGACCGTCACCGACGTCGCGCCGCCGAACGTCACGGTGCGGTCGGTCGCCGGGTCGAGGTCGGTCCCGTCCGCGCCGTCGCGCAGCGCGACGTGCACCTCGCCCAGGACCAGGGTCTCCTCGCCGAACTCGTTGGTCAGGCGGAGCCGGACCTGGTCGCCGCCGATGCTGGTGTGCACCACCTGGCGCACCGTCACGTCCTCGAGGTGCTCGACGCCGGTCTCGGGCACCGCGGTCGGGGCCGTCGCCCAGGTGCCCACCCAGCTCGTCGCCGTGTCGGCCGGCGGCTGCGGCTGCTGCTCCTGTGGCTCGGCAGTGGGTCCGGCGGTCGGTTCGACGGTCGGTTCGACGGCGGTAGGGCCGGCGCTGGGCGGGGCGGCAGGCCCGGGCGCCCCGGCGTTCACGGACAGGATCCCGGCGGAGACCGCACCGCCGGCCAGGAGCGTGGCCCCCACCACCACTGCGACGAGGCGGCGGGACAAACGAGGGTCAGCAGACATCGTCGTCTCCCTGATCGCTCGCGCCGCGCCACCCGCAGCACACCCGTACGAAATTAGGCACGCCGGATACCGCTGGTCAAGACCTTCTTTCGTTCCCCGCGGCGCGCCGGACTTGTAGGGTCCGAGTGCTTGCAGCGTCCGGGCGAGCGTCCTGAACAGGAACGAAAGAGGAGCACGTCATGGGCCTGCTGGACAAGATCAAGGGCGAGCTGGTCGACATCGTCGAATGGCTCGACGACACGCGCGACACCATCGTGTGGCGGTTCCCCCGCTACGAGAACGAGATCAAGATGGGCGCGCGCCTCGTCGTGCGCGAGTCGCAGACCGCCGTCTTCGTCAACGAGGGCGTCATCGCCGACGTGTTCGTGCCAGGCACCTACACGCTCGAGACGCAGAACCTGCCGGTGCTCTCGACGCTGAAGGGCTGGAAGCACGGCTTCCACTCGCCGTTCAAGGCCGAGGTGTACTTCGTCAGCACCCGCCAGTTCACCGACATGAAGTGGGGCACCAAGAACCCCGTCATGATGCGGGACCCGGAGCTGGGCATGGTGCGCGTGCGGGCCTTCGGCGCGTTCTCGGTCCGTGTCGTCGACCCGTCCAAGCTGCTGCGCGAGCTGGTCGGCACCGACCCGCAGTTCCGCACCGACGAGGTGCACGAGTACCTGCGCCAGAACATGGTGAGCCACCTCGCGAGCGTGCTCGCCTCGTCCGGTATCCCCGTCATCGAGCTCGCCGCCCACCACGGTGACCTCGGCGACCAGCTCGCGGCCCGGCTCACCGACGAGCTTGCGGACCTCGGCATCGCCGTGCCCAAGTTCGTCATCGAGAACATCTCCCTGCCGCCGGAGGTCGAGGCGGCGCTCGACAAGCGCACCTCCATGGGCATCGTCTCGTCCGGGACGGTCGGCAGCATGGCCGCCTTCCAGCAGTTCCAGGCGGGTCAGGCGATGGAAGCCGCGGCCGAGGGCGGCGGCAGCGCCGGCGCGGTGATCGGCATGGGGCTCGGGCAGTCGGTGGGCAACGCGATAGTGCCGCCCACCCAGACCGCCCCGGCCCAGGCTGCACCGGCCGGCCCGCCGCCGATGCCCGGCTGGTACCTCGGCAACGGGGGCGCGCAGACCGGCCCGTTCGACGACGCCGCGCTCGCCGCCCAGGCCGCAGCCGGCACGCTGACGGCCGGCACGCTGATCTGGCGCGCGGGCATGGCCGGCTGGGAGCCGGCGTCGTCGGTGCCGGACGTGGCGAAGCACCTCGGCGCCACCCCGCCGCCCCTCCCGCAGGCCTGACGATGGCGGAGCTGACAGAGGGCGGCGTCACCGCGCACCGCTCCTACCCGTGCGAGCAGTGCGGGGCCAGCGTCGAGTTCGCCGCCGGGACCGGCGCGCTGACCTGCCCGTACTGCGGGCATGCCCAGCAGGTGACGCCGACCGGCGGCGAGGTGCGCGAGCACGACTTCGCGACCCTCGCCGCGATGCGGCGGCCCGCCGCGCCGGCCACCCACGAGTACAAGTGCGGCACGTGCGGGGCCATGACGACCAGCGACCACCTGTCGCAGAAGTGCGGGTTCTGCGGGTCGCCCATGGTCGCCGAGGTCGAGAGCCTCGGCCTGGTCGAGCCGGAGGCCGTGCTGCCCTTCGGGGTCGACCGGCCGGCCATGCAGGACGCGCTGCAGAAGTGGGTGCGCTCGCGGTGGTTCGCGCCGTCGGCCCTGAAGAAGGTGGTGTCCGCGGAGCAGGCGCACGGCGTCTACCTGCCGCACTGGACGTTCGACACGCAGACACGGTCGGACTACACCGGGCAGCGCGGCGAGCACTACTGGGTCACCGAGACGTACACGACCACCGACTCCGAGGGGCGCAGCCAGACCCAGACCCGGCAGGTGCAGAAGACGGCCTGGTACCCGGCGTCTGGCACGGTCGCGCGGGCCTTCGACGACGTGCTCGTCACGGGGACGCGGCGGGTCATGCCCGAGCACCTGGCCAAGCTGAGCCCGTGGCCGCTGGAGCAGGCGGCGGCGTACCAGCCGGACTACCTCGCGGGCTACGAGACCCTCCGGTACGACGTCGAGCCAGAGGCGGGGCTGGACGCGGCCAAGCGGGAGATGGCGCCCGTCATCGAGAACGACTGCGAGCGGGACATCGGCGGCGACGTCCAGCAGGTGCACCACGTGGCCACCAGCTACTTCGACGTGACGTACAAGCTCCTGCTGCTGCCGGTGTGGATCGCCACCTACCTGTACGGCGGCAAGCCGTTCCAGGTGCTGGTCAACGCGCGCACCGCCGAGGTGGTGGGCGAACGCCCGTGGTCGGCCTGGAAGATCACGTTCGCGGTCCTGGCCGGGCTGGCGCTGATCGCCGGGATCGTGTGGGCTGTGGTGGCGGCCCAGGACGACGGTGCCGCGACCGTCGTCTACTCGGGGCTCGCGCTGTTGGGTGATCCGGTCTCTCGTGAGAGCGTGGGATTTCACGCGGATCCAGGCAGCTGACACCGACGTCACGGAACCGCACGACCGGCTCGTCCGTTGGGTGACCGGCAGACGACGACCGCTAGGAGACCACACGATGCTGTGCCCCATCGACCAGACCACGCTCGTCATGTCCGAGCGCAAGGGGATCGAGATCGACTACTGCCCCACGTGCCGTGGCGTGTGGCTCGACCGTGGTGAGCTGGACAAGGTCATCGACCGCTCGGTCGAGACCGAGATCGCCGCGGAGAACCGGCCGGCCGCGCCGTCGGCCCCGCCGGCGCCGAACCCCGTGCAGGCGGGGCCCTACGGCTCGCCGCAGCCGGCCTACGACCCGCGCTACGACGACCGCCGGCGTGACGACCGTCGCTACGACAGCGACCGGGACCGCCGGTACGACGGCGACCGCCGGTACGACGGCGACCGGGACCGTGACCGCCGGTACGACGGCGACCGCAGGCACGACGACCCGCGCTACAAGAAGAAGCGCAAGGAGTCCCTCCTGGGGGAGCTCTTCGACTTCTGAGTGACGCGACGCGCGCCCCTACCCAGTGATTCGGCCCGGACCTCCCACGGTTCCGGGCCGAACCCCTGGGTAGGGGCGTCGTTGTCTTCCGGCTCGCCACTTGACCTCAGGTTTGGTTGAGGTCTTAGCGTCGTCGCCGACAGGGGCCAACGGGCCCGCTATCGGCGAGGGAGCTGTTGATGAGTGAGCTGGAGCTGGGGTCGCTGGGCCTGGTGCTGAACGTCGCGGACGACCGGGCGCACGTCGAGCAGGCCGCAGAGGCCGAGCGGCTGGGCTTCTCCGCGCTCTGGCTGTTCGGCGGGCAGCTCGAGCTCCTCGAACCGCTGGCCGACCTGCTCCGCGCGACGGAGAAGGTCGCGGTAGCTCCCGCGATCGTGTCGCTGGACGTCCACGGCGTCGACGACGTCGTCCGCCTCCTCAGGGCGCTCGACGAGGGCGAGGCGGAACGGCTGGTCGGTGGCTTCGGGGCGCCGCAGCGGGTGGCACGGCCGCTCGCCGGGCTGGGCGAGTTCCTGGACGAGCTCGACCACGCGGACGTGTCGCTGCCCGCGGCGCGGCGGCTGATCGCGGCCCTCGGTCCCCGCAAGCTGGAGCTCGCGCGGGACCGCGCGGCGGGCGCGATCACGATGCTGGTGACGCCCGGCTACACCGCATGGGCGCGCGAGGTGCTCGGACCGGACGCGACGCTCGTGGTGATCCAGCCGGTGGTGCTTGACGCCGACCTCGGCCGTGCCCGCCGGACCGTGCGCGGGCCGCTGGGCTTCCTGCTCTCCGTCGGCGGGTACGCGGCGAACATGCGCCGGATGGGCTTCGGCGACGACGACATCGCCGCCATGAGCGACGAGCTGGTCGACGCGATCGCGACCGTGGGTGATGCTGACGCGATTCTCGCCGCGGTGCGGGCACACCTCGATGCGGGCGCGGACCACGTGGCGCTGTCCGTGTTCTCTGAGGGCGACCAGCCGGGCGCGATCGAGGTAGCCCGCGCGGTTGCCGCCGCCTCCACCCTGCCGAGGTAGTCCTGCAGCGAGGTAGCCGGCCAGCGAGGTTGTCGTCCAGTACTCACGCGCGGGCCGCTGAGCGACTGCTTCGCTGGCTGACTACCTCGCTGCAGTTCCATCTCGCCGCAGTTCTCCCTCGGCGGCCTGGCCTCGGTGTCAGGGGGGTGTCAGGGTCGTCGGCGCACGTGTCAACGTTCCGTCAAGGGCACGGTCCGCCGGGCGCCGTCGGGCATAGACCTGAGACATGACCGATCTGGCCTTCATCCTCCTGACCGTGGCGTTCTTCGCCGTGGTGGCAGTGGTGGCGCGTCGCGCCACCGCGAACGAGTCGTCCGTCAGCCCTCTGGGGAGGCGGAAGTGAACCCGTTCGACGCCGTGGGCCTGGTGCTCACCCTCGCGGGCCTCGCGTACCTCTTCGTGGCGCTGATCCGCGCCGACCGGACGCGGTGACCGCCGTGAGCACCGAAGTCCTTGCTGCGGCGGCACAGATCCTCGTGCTGCTCGCCGCCCTCGCCGCGGTGCACGCGCCGCTCGGCGCGTACATGGCGCGCACCTACACCAGCCCCAGGCACCTGCGGATCGAGCGCCTCTGGTACCGCGCCGTCCGCGTGGACCCGGATGCCGAGCAGCGCTGGACGACCTACCTGATGTCCCTGCTGGGCTTCTCGCTCGTCTCGGTCCTCTTCCTGTACGGGATGCTGCGCCTGCAGGAGCACCTGCCGTGGAGCCTCGGCCTCGCAGGGTTCGACCCGGCGGGCGCGTGGAACACCGCCGTCAGCTTCACCACGAACACCAACTGGCAGTGGTACTCGGGCGAGGCGGCGGCGGGGCACCTGGTCCAGATGGCCGGGCTGGCCGTGCAGAACTTCGTCTCGGCGGCGGTCGGTATGGCGGTCGCGATCGCGCTGGTGCGCGGCTTCGCCCGGTCCGGGACCGACGCCCGCATCGGCAACTTCTGGAGCGACCTGACCCGCGGCGTGACCCGGATCCTGCTGCCGCTCTCCGTGCTGGCGGCGCTCGTCCTCATGGGCGCAGGTGTGATCCAGAACCTGGACCCGCACACCGCGCTCACCACTGTCGAGGGCGCCACGCAGCACGCGCTCGGCGGCCCGATCGCCTCCCAGGAGGCCATCAAGGAGCTCGGCACCAACGGCGGCGGCCCGTTCAACGCGAACTCCGCGCACCCGTTCGAGAACCCGACGCCGTTCACCAACGTCCTCGAGGTCTTCCTGCTGCTGCTCATCCCGTTCACGCTGCCGCGCACGTTCGGCATCATGGTCGGCGACAAGCGCCAGGGCTGGGCGATCCTCGGTGCCATGGGCGGGCTCTTCCTGGCGTCCCTGGTGCTCACCACCTGGGCGGAGATGGCAGGCCCCGGTGCGGCTCCGCAGGCGGCGGGCGCAGCCATGGAGGGCAAGGAGACCCGGTTCGGGCTCGCCGGAAGTGCCCTGTTCGCGGTCGCGACGACGGCGACGTCGACCGGCGCGGTGAACTCGATGCACGACTCGTTCACGGCGCCGGGTGGCGGCCTCGTGCTGTTCAACATGCTGCTGGGCGAGGTCGCACCGGGCGGCGCCGGCTCCGGCCTCTACGGGATGCTGATCCTGGCAGTGGTCGCCGTGTTCATCGCGGGCCTGATGGTCGGCCGTACACCCGAATACCTGGGCAAGAAGATCGGCCGCCAGGAGATGACCCTGGTCGCGCTGTACGTGCTGACGGTGCCCGCGCTGGTGCTGGTGGGGACGGCGGCCGCCGTCGTCGTCGAGCCGGGCCTCGCCGGTATCCAGGAGCCCGGCCCGCACGGCCTGTCCGAGGTGCTGTACGCGTACGCCTCGGCCGCGAACAACAACGGCTCGGCCTTCGGTGGCCTGACCACCGGCACCCCGTTCTACGAGGTGACGCAGGGTCTGGCGATGCTCGCCGGCCGGTTCGTCCCAATCGCCCTCGTGCTGGGGCTCGCCGGGCGCCTCGCGAGCCAGACGGCGGTCCCGGCGACGGCGGGCACCCTGCCGACGCACCGCCCGCTCTTCGTGGGCCTCGTGGCCACGGTGGCGATCGTCGTCGTGGGGCTCACGTTCATCCCTGTTCTTTCCCTCGGTCCCGTTGTGGAGTCCCTGTCATGACCATCGACACCCGGAACATCCCGGACGTCCCCACCCGCGAGCCCGCGACGGACGGCGGGAGCCGGCACTCGAAGCGCACGACGCCGCGTGCCTTGACCTGGGCGCAGGTGCGTGCCTCGTTCCCTGGCGCGCTGCGGAAGCTCGACCCGCGCGTCCTCTACACCTCGCCGGTCATGTTCGTCGTCGAGGTGGGCGCCCTCGTCACCACCGTGCTGGCGATCATCGAGCCGGGTGTCTTCGCCTGGTGGATCACCGTGTGGCTGTGGGCGACGGTGCTCTTCGCGACGCTTGCCGAGTCCATCGCCGAGTCCCGCGGCAAGGCGCAGGCTTCCACGCTGCGCGCCACCCAGAAGCAGACGACGGCGCGCAAGGTAGAGGCCCCGCAGGAAACCCTTGCTGCCACCCGCACCGGGCTGGACCTGCTGCCGACGGCCGAGGTCCCGTCCTCGACGCTGCAGGTGGGCGACGTCGTGGTGGTCGTGGCGGGCGAGACCATCCCGGGCGACGGGGACGTCATCGAGGGCGTCGCGTCGGTGGACGAGTCGGCGATCACCGGCGAGTCGGCACCGGTGATCCGCGAGTCCGGCGGCGACCGTTCGGCGGTCACGGGCGGCACGGTGGTGCTGTCCGACCGGATCGTCGTGCGCATCACGGCGCCCGCCGGGTCCACGTTCGTGGACCGGATGATCGCCCTGGTCGAGGGCAGCGAGCGCCAGAAGACGCCGAACGAGGTGGCGCTGAACATCCTGCTCACGTCGCTGACCATCGTGTTCCTGCTGGCGGTCGCCACGCTGCAGCCGTTCGCCGTGTACTCGGGCTCGCGGCAGTCGCTGCTGGTCCTGGTGGCGCTGCTGGTCTGCCTGATCCCGACGACGATCGGCGCGCTGCTCAGCGCGATCGGCATCGCGGGGATGGACCGGCTGGTGCAGCGCAACGTGCTGGCGATGTCGGGCCGTGCGGTCGAGGCGGCGGGCGACGTCGACGTCCTGCTGCTCGACAAGACGGGCACCATCACCTACGGCAACCGGCGGGCCACGGAGGTGCTGCCGGTAGGCGGCGTGACGCCGCAGGAGCTGGCGGCAGCGGCTCGGCTGGCCTCGTTGGCCGACGAGACCCCGGAGGGGCGCAGCATCGTCGAGCTGGTGGACGGGACGTGCGGTGCGGGCGACGAGCTGCCGGCGGACGCCGAGCTGGTGCCGTTCACGGCGCAGACGCGGATGTCGGGGGTGGACCTGCCGGCGTCGGTGGTCTCGACGAGCTCGACCAACGGCGTCGTCCGCATCCGGAAGGGGGCCGGCGGCGCGATCCAGCGGTGGGTGCGGAGCACCGGCGCGCAGGTCCCGGAGCAGGAGACCGCGGAGCTGGAGGGGCATGTCGACGACGTCTCGCGCGCGGGCGGCACACCGCTCGTCGTCGCGGAACAGGTGGGCGAGGGGCCCGCGCGGGTGCTCGGCGTCGTCCGCCTGAAGGACGTGGTCAAGGAGGGCATGCGCGAGCGGTTCGACGAGCTGCGCGCCATGGGCATCCGGTCCGTCATGGTCACGGGAGACAACCAGGTGACCGCGCGGGCGATCGCGGAGGAGGCCGGTGTGGACGACGTGCTGGCCGAGGCCACCCCCGAGGACAAGCTCGAGCTGATCCGCCGCGAGCAGGAGGGCGGCAGGCTGGTCGCGATGGCCGGGGACGGCACGAACGACGCCCCGGCGCTCGCCCAGTCCGACGTCGGCGTCGCGATGAACACCGGGACGTCCGCCGCGAAGGAGGCGGGCAACATGGTGGACCTCGACTCCGACCCCACCAAGCTCATCGAGATCGTGGAGATCGGCAAGCAGCTGCTGATCACGCGCGGGGCGCTGACCACGTTCTCCGTGGCGAACGACGTCGCGAAGTACTTCGCGATCCTGCCCGCCATGTTCGTGACCGTGTTCCCGCAGCTCGGGGTGCTGAACATCATGCGGCTGGAGAGCTCCGGCTCGGCGATCCTGTCGGCCGTCATCTTCAACGCGCTGATCATCCTCGCGCTGATCCCCCTGTCGCTGCGCGGTGTGCGGTACCGGCCGGCGTCGGCGTCGTCGCTGCTGACGCGGAACCTACTGGTCTACGGCCTCGGCGGGCTGGTGGCCCCGTTCATCGGGATCAAGCTCATCGACATGGTCGTCTCGCTGCTCCCGGGCCTGTAGCCCGGCCTTCGTATCAGCTCGAAAAAGGAACTCACATGGCATCGACCACAGTGGCGAGCGACCTCGCGACGCTGACCCGGCACTCGCTGGCCGGGCTGCGCATGCTGCTCGTCCTCACTCTCGTCACCGGGCTCGTCTACCCGCTCGCGATGACCGCCGTCGGGCAGGTGGCCTTCCCCTGGCAGGCGAACGGCTCGCTCGTCCAGGCCGACGGCGCCCGCACCACCTCACGTTCCGACGCCGTCGGCTCGGCGCTCGTCGCCCAGGGCTTCACGGGCCCCGAGTACTTCCACCCCCGCCCGTCCGCGGCGGGGGACGGGTACGACACCCTCGCCTCGGGAGGGTCCAACCTGGGCCCGCTCAACCCCGACCTGGTCGCGACGATCGACGAGCGCAAGGCCGCGGTGGCAGCCCTGGAGGGTGTGGCCCCGGTGGACGTCCCGGCCGACGCCGTCACGGCGTCCGGCTCCGGCCTGGACCCGCAGATCAGTCCTGCGTACGCGGCGATCCAGGTGGCCCGCGTCGCCAAGGCGCGCGACCTCCCCGTGGCCGACGTCGAGCACGCGGTGGCCCAGCACACCGCAGGCCGCGACCTGGGCGTCCTGGGTGACCCGCGCGTGAACGTGCTGGCGCTCAATCTCGCCCTCGATGACGCAAACTGAGGCCATGACCACCGGACGCCGGGGCCGCCTCACCGTCTATCTGGGGGCGGCCCCGGGCGTAGGGAAGACCTACGCCATGCTCGACGAGGCGCACCGCCGTCGCGCACGGGGCACCGACGTCGTGATCGGTCTCGTGGAGACGCACGGCCGGACCGCGACGGTCGAACGGATCGGCGACCTGGAGATGCTTCCGCGGCGGCTCGTCGAGCACCGGGGCACGACGCTCACCGAGCTCGACGTCCCGGCCGTGGTGGAGCGGTCACCCGAGGTGGTGCTGGTGGACGAGCTCGCGCACACCAACGCCCCCGGCTCGGAGCATCCCAAGCGCTGGCAGGACGTGCACGACCTGCTGGACGCCGGCATCGACGTGGTCACAACGGTCAACGTGCAGCACCTCGCCTCCCTGACGGACGACGTCGAGGCCATCACCGGCGTCCGGCAGCGCGAGACGGTGCCGGACAAGGTGGTGCGCGAGGCCGACCAGATCCAGCTCGTGGACCTCTCGCCCGAACAGCTGCGGCGTCGGCTCGCGCACGGCAACGTCTACCGCGCGGACCAGATCGACGCGTCCATGTCGTCGTTCTTCCGCGTCGGCAACCTGACGGCGCTGCGCGAGCTCGCCCTGCTCTGGCTCGCCGACCGGGTGGACGACGCCCTGACCAGGTACCGCGCCGACCACGCGATCGGCGGCACCTGGCCCGCCCGCGAGCGCATAGTCGTTGCCGTCACCGGGGGCCCGGAGACGGAGACGCTCCTGCGCCGGGCGGCCCGGATCGCCCAGCGGGCGGCGGGTACCGAGCTGCTGGCGGTGCACGTGCTGCCGACCGACGGCCTGCCGTCGACGCCGTCGGCCACCATCGCGGCGCACCGTGCGCTCGCCGAGTCGCTCGGCGGCGTGTTCCACACGGTGGTGGGGGAGGACGTGCCGAGTGCCGTCGTGGACTTCGCGCGCGGGGTCAACGCGACGATGATCGTGGTGGGCGTCTCCCGGCACAGCGTGTGGCGGCAGGCCCTGCTCGGGTCCTCCGGCGCGGAGATCGCACGCCTCTCGGGCGCCATCGACGTGCACCTGGTGACGCACGAACGGGCACACGTCGGGACGGGCGTCGGGTCCCGCTACTCGTCGCTGTCCCCGAGGCGCCGGGCGGCGGGCTGGGGATCGGCCCTGGTGCTGCCGGCGGCCCTGACGGCGGTGCTGCTGCTGATCGGCCGGGACGACGTCGCTCTCGCGACGGACGCCATGCTCCTCCTCGCGGGGGTCGTCGGCGTGGCCCTGATCGGCGGGCTGTGGCCGGCGGTCGTGGCAGCGGTCGTGTCGAACCTGTGCCTGAACTGGTTCTTCGCGGCGCCGGTGGGCAGGCTGACGATCGCCGAGGGGGAGAACGTGCTGGCGCTCGCCGTGTTCGTGGTGGTCGCCGTCGCGGTCGCGTCGGTGGTCGACCTCGCGGCGCGGCGCACCACCCAGGCCTACCGGGCGCGGGCGGAGGCATCGACGCTCGCGGCGCTTTCGCGTTCCGTGCTGTCGGGTCAGGACACGGCGCAGGCGATAGTGGAACGCCTCGCGCAGACGTTCGCGATGGCCGAGGTGCGGCTCGAGGAACGCGCCGACGACCGCGCGCCGTGGGCGGTGGTGGCCCACGAGAGGTGGGCCACCACCGAGGCGGGTCCGGTCGGGTCCGGCGGGTCCGGCAGGTCCGGTGCCACGGACGACGGGCCCGTCACCGAGGTGGCGATCGACGACAGGCACCGGCTCCTGCTGGCCGGCCGCGTCCTCCCGGCGAGCGACCGGCAGGTCGTCGAGGCGTTCGGCGCGCAGGCCGGGATCGTGCTGGAACACCGGCGGCTGCGGGAGCAGGCGGCCCAGGCGGAGGTGCTGGAGCGGACGGAGAGCACCCGCACGGCGCTGCTCGCCGCCGTCTCGCACGACCTGCGCACCCCGCTCGCGGTGATCCGCACGGCGGTGGACGGCCTCGCCTCGCCCGACGTCGAGCTCGACCGCGAGGACCGCGACATCCTCACCGCCACCATCGCGGACTCGACCTACCGGCTGGAGCGGCTCATCGGCAACCTCCTGGACCTGTCGCGGCTGCAGACCGGCGCCGTCCGCCCGGTGCTGCGCGCCGCGTCCCTGGAGGAGGTGGTGCCGATCGCCGTCGAGCCGTGGCTCTCCGACCTCGCGCTCGACGTGCCCGAGGACCTCCCGCTCGTGCACACGGACCCGGGCCTGTTCGAGCGGGTGGTGGCGAACGTGGTCTCCAACGCGGTGCGGCACTCCCCGCCCGGTGCGAAGGTGCTGTTCACTGCCTCGGCGACGCGCGCGGCGGTGGAGCTGCGGATCGCCGACACCGGGCCCGGCGTGCCCGACGACCGCAAGGCCACCATGTTCGAGCCCTTCCAGCGGCTCGACGACACGAGCGTCAACGGTCTCGGCCTCGGGCTGGCGGTCGCGTCGGGGCTCGCGGACGCCGTCGGCGCCCGGATCGCGGCGGAGGACACACCCGGCGGAGGCCTGACGATGGTGCTCACCGTGCCGCGCGAACCGGCGCCGGATTCTGGTCGGGATGATGGGATGGTCCCGTGACGGGGGAGCCGGACGGCGGGGGAGAGCGGGCGGTGACGGGCAACCGCGTCCTCGTGGTGGACGACGACGGCGCGCTCGCCCGCGCCCTGGCCATCAACCTGCGGGCGCACGGCTGGGACGTGACGGTCGCGCCGACGGGTGCTGCGGGGCTGGACGCTGCGGCGTCCGCCCGGCCGGACGTGGTGCTGCTCGACCTCGGGCTGCCCGACATGCCGGGCCTCGACGTGATCGCGGGGATCCGCGGCTGGACGCGGGTGCCGATAGTGGTGCTGTCCGCGCGGCAGCTCGGCGACGACAAGGTGGACGCCCTCGACGCCGGCGCCGACGACTACGTGACCAAGCCGTTCGCGATGAACGAGCTGCTCGCGCGGCTGCGCGCCGCCGTCCGCCGGGCGGAGCCCGCTCATCCGGAGGAGCCGGTGGTCGTCGCGGGCGAGCTGCGGATCGACCTGGCGCGGCGGCAGGTCTCGCGCGGCGGGGCCGACGTGCGGCTGAGCCCGACCGAGTGGGCGCTGCTGGAGGTGCTGGTGCGCAACCGCGGCCGGCTCGTGGACCGCAAGCTGCTGCTGCACGAGGTCTGGGGCCCTGCGTACTCGACCGAGACCAACTACCTACGCGTCTACACGGCGCAGCTGCGGCGCAAGCTGGAGAAGGACCCGTCGCACCCGCGCCACATCCTCACGCACCCGGGGGCGGGCTACCGGTTCGAGGAGTGAGCCGGTCGTCCGGCCCGTTCGGTCCCTTGCACCCAGAGCCTCCGTGACTTCGGTCGCTTGCCCTGAGATCGGTCGTTTGACTGACCGATCTCAGGGCAACCGACCGAACTGAGATCAGCGGCCGTGCCACCGACCGAAGTCGCGAGGCGGCCAGGGCCGGCCGCGGTCTCTCTCAGTGATCGCGAGTGTCGTCCAGCGACTCGACCAGCCCGGTGAGCGCCCGCTCGAAGGCCTCCCGGTCGCCCGCCGGCACAGCACCGAGCAGGTCGTCCTCCATCTCACGGATCTCGGTCCTGCACCGTTCGAGGACCCGCCGGCCCTCGACGGTCAGGGAGACCACCCGGTTGCGCCGGTCCGCGGGGTCCGGTTCCCGGGTGACGAGGCCGAGCTCCGCCAGCCGGTCGAGGTTGCCGATCAGCCGCGTCTTGTCGCGCCCTGCGGCAGCCGCCAGCTGGGCCTGGGTCGGGGCGGCCTGCTCCGTCAGCGCGCTGAGGACCGCGTAGTCCCACATCCGCAGACCGGCGCGTTCGAGGATCGGCTCCTCGCGGGCGATCGCCACCCGCATCAGCCGGGACAGCAGGTAGCCAAGCTCGGGTCGCTCCACCTGGCGATCCTAACCACCTTCTTACGATCTACCATGGTGTATCGTCTACGTATGCTTACCTATTCGGAGATGCTCACCCTCCACGACAAAGCCCTCGCCGACACCACTGCCCTGGTCGACCGGGCGGCCCGCGGCGACCTCGGGATCGCCACACCGTGCGTCGGCTGGGACCTCGCGGACCTGCTGTCGCACATGATCGGCCAGAACCTCGGCTTCGCGGCCGCGGTCACGACCGGCGACGCGGACGAGGCCGCCTATGCGGGACCGGACGTCACCCCGGCGAACGCCGTCGCCCAGTGGGACGCGTCCGCCGAGGCCCTGCGGGCCGCGTTCGGGCCGGCTGACGAGACCGCGGTCGTCCACCTCGCCGAGTTCGACATCCAGGTGACCCCTGCGGTAGCGCTCAGCATGCAGCTCCTGGACGCCGCGGTCCACGCCTGGGACGTCGCCACGGCGCTCGGCGACACCTACCGGCCGGACGACGCCGTCACCGCGCTCGTCCTCGACTTCGCCCGGCAGATCGCGAGCCGGCCCGGCGGATCGCCCGGCGTCTTCGGCGAGCCGCTGGCCGAGACCGGCGTCGATCCCTGGCTCGACGCCCTGCGCCTCCTGGGCCGGGACCCGCAGGCGGTCGGAGCCTGACCGATCCTGGCGGCCGGCTGAGTCCGAGACGACCCCTACCGCGTCGGACCGGTGCGCATCCCCAGCACGACGCCGACCACGACGACCGCGACACCCAGCCACACCATCAACCCGGGCACGGGGCCGCCGAGCAGGACACCGCCCACGGCCGACGCCACGGGCACGACGCCGGTGAACAGCCCGGCCCGCCCCGGCCCGATCCGCCCGACCGCCGTGTACCAGAGCAGGAACGCCACGACGGTGACGCCCAGGGCGAGGTGCAGCACCGCGGGAACGTGCTCGGCCCGCAGGGAACCGACAGCGCCCGGTCCCTCCGTCGTCAGGCTGAGCGCCCACAGCGCCACCGCCGCGATCCACACCGCGTGGAGCGACACGCCGTGCGGCCCGAGCCGGCGCAGCACCGGGATCGCCAGCAGGGTGAACCCCGCCTCGCAGACCAGGGTCAGCAGCGCGTAGCCCAGTCCAGCGGCGTCGGTGCGCCCGCCACCGGTCACCAGGACGGCGCCCAGGGTCACCACTATCGCGGCGGCCACCACCATCGGCGTCGGCCGGGTCTGACCGAGCAGCGGCCCCACCAGCGCCAGCAGGATGGGCACCGCCGCGACGGCGACCCCGATCACCGCGGGCTCGGCATTCGCGACGCCGCGCACGACACCCACGTTGAACAGCACCAGCCCGGTCAGTGCCACACCCGCGAGCCACGCCCATTCCCGGCCACGCGGTACCGGGACGGAGCGTCCGGTGAACCGGAGGACGAGGAACAGCACCAGAGCGGCCAGCGTGTACCGGAGTGCCTGCACCGCGAACAGCGGAGCGTCGGCGAGCACCCCCGAGACCGCCACCTGGCTGCCGACCAGGGCCATCCCGATACCCGCGTACAGCGGCCCGGACCACTGCCTCACCTGCGGGCGGGTGTGGTGCTCGGGGCCGGAGTCGGTGGGGGTGGGCTCCGCGGCCCGCAAGCCTGGTGGCGTCGTGGTCGTCATGTCTGCGAGCCTGCTCGTACCTTGGTATATCCGACAGTGCCAAACCTGCAACGATCGAGAGGACCAAGATGCCCGGGGCGGACTTCCTCCAGCTCGATCCCGCGCAGGCCGGCCGCGGGAGCTTGGCCGCGTGGCTGGTCGAGACGGTGCGGGACGCCGTGTCCGACGGCCGGCTTTCTCCGGGCGACCGGCTGCCCGCGACTCGCGTTCTCGCCGACCAGCTCGGCTGCTCACGCGGCGTGGTGGTCGACGCCTACCGCCGCCTCACGGACGAGGGTCTGCTCTCCGGCAGGCACGGGGGCGGTACGACGGTCCGTGCGGCCTGGGCCCCGCCGTCGGCCCTCGCCGGGACGATGCCGCCGGACCTGACCGGCCCCGCTGCCTCGGCAACCGACCTGATCGACCTGTCGCCAGGCCTGCCCGACCTCTCGGCGTTCCCCCGCGCCGCCTGGGCCCGCGCGGAACGCGCGGCACTGTCCGGGCTGACGTCGAGCGAGCTCGGCTACGGAGACCCGCGCGGCCTGCCCGCCCTCCGCACGGCGCTGGCCGGCTGGCTCGCGCGCACCAGGGGGCTCCGCGCGCACCCCGACGACATCCTCGTGGTCAACGGCGTCTCGCAGGGCCTCACCTTGCTCGCCCGGACGCTCGGTGCGCGCGGGCTGCGCCGGATCGGGTTCGAGGACCCGGGATCCTTCGGCGCCCGCGAGCACCTCCGGCGGTGGGACCTGGAACCCGTTCCGATCCCCGTCGACCAGGACGGGCTGGAGGTCGCGGCGCTCGGCAGGACAGGCGTGGACGCGGTGGTGGTCACCCCTGCGCACCAGTTCCCCACCGGGGTGGTGCTCGCCCCGGACCGACGCCGGGAGCTGGTCGCCTGGGCGCGCGCCGCACCGCCGTCGGGCACCGGTGGCCTTCCCGGCCGGCTGGTCATCGAGGACGACTACGACGCCGAGCACCGCTACGACCGCCCGCCCGTGCCCGCGCTGCGCGCGCTCGCGCCCGACCATGTGGTCCACCTCGGCAGCGTGTCCAAGTCGCTCGCCCCGGCGATCCGGATCGGCTGGCTGCTCGCACCCGTCGCACTCCAGGCCGAGCTGGTCGAGGCCCGTTACTGGTCCGACCTCGCCGGTCCGGCGCTGTCCCAGCTCGCGCTCGCCCACTTCATCACCACCGGCGCCTTCGAACGGCACCTCCGCCAGGTCCGACGACGGCACCGTGCCCGCCGCGACGCCCTGCTCGCGGCGCTCGCGACCCATCTGCCCGACGGCACCGCCCACGGTGTGGCCGCCGGCCTGCACCTACTCGTGACGGTGCCGGGTATCGACGACGCCGCAGTCGTCCGGCGTGCGGGCGAGGTCGGGGTTCGCGTGCAGCCCCTCTCGGCGCACCGGCTGGGCCATGGGCCATCAGGCCTGGTGATCGGCTATGCCGCGAGCACCCCCGACCAGCTTCACGAGGCGGTACGTCGGATCGCACAGGCTCTCAAGTGATCAAGAGCAGTGTTCTACGTGCGGTGATGAAATGCGCGACCCGGTCCTTCACAAACCAGTGAGGCCCTTTCCCGAAATTCGGGAAAGGGCCTCACCGGTAGTCTTTTGCACCAGCCCCACCGTTCGCGAACAGCTGGCGGAAAAGACGTCAGATACCGGCCGTGCTGGCGACGTCCGGCGAGTTCGTCACATCCCCGGAAGGGGGAGGGGCAGGGGAAGGGGCAGGGGGAGGCCGAGGCTGCCGAGGAGCGAGCCGAGCAGGTCGCCGAGCGTGGCGAGCAGGCCGTCCAGCAGGCCGAGGTCAGGAACCGGGAGCGGGACCGGGAGGTCCGGGACCGGGAGATCAGGCACGGGGACGTCCGGCACCGGGAGGTCGGCCGCGGCGTCAGGAACTGCTTCGACCGCAGTCGCGGCTTCGGGTACTGCCACCGCCTCGGTCGCGACGTCAGGTACTGCCTCGACCTCGGTCGCGACGTCCGGGACTGCCTCGGCGTCGGTCGCGACGTCAGGTACCGCCTCGATCTCGGACGCGGCGTCCGGCGCTGCCTCGACGTCGGTCGCGGCCTCCGGAACTGCCTCGACCTCGGTCGCGGCCTCCGGAGCGGCCTCGGGCTCAGCCGCGACCTCCGGCACCGGATCGGTTGCGGTGACCGCGGCCGCAGGCGCATCGCCCTCGGCCGTCACCAGGGCGCTTGCCCCTGTCGTGGCTGCGCAGACCATGCCCGCCGAGACGGCCACGGTAACGACAGCTCGGCTGACTGCACGGAATCCTCGGATCATGGTATTTCCCCTCGAATAGCTCCGTCGAAACAGCGGTAGAGCACACTCGTGTGTTCCAAGAAGAAGAGTCAGACGCACTTTTCACCCTGTCAATCGGAACGCATTGAGGCGAGTGCGGAATGAAACGAGACAATCCAGGATCGAACCTGGCGGAAGAGTGATAGGAAAAGCCCGTAACTCCGACATCACAGTGGTGATACAGGACGGTCGTCCAGGTCGGGTATTGGGTGTCAGGTGCAGGAATCAAGCACCAGGAATCAGGCGCCACAGGGAGGTGACCTCGCGCCGTCGTGCTTCGTGCAGCAGGTCGGCGGCGTCGTTCGCCCGGGGGTGCCGCGGGCTCGTGTCGTGCCGGCCGGCGACCCGCAGCCCGGCGTCGGAGATACGGGTAAGGAGCTCGTCGCGGGTCCGTAGCCCGAGGTGCTCCGCGAGGTCCGAGAGGACGAGCCAGCCCTCGCCCCCTGGCGCGAGGTGCTCGGTGAGCCCGTCGAGGAACCGGTGCAGCAGGTCGGACCCGGCGTCGTAGATGCCGAGCTCGAGAGCCGAGGTCGGGCGTGCGGGGAGCCACGGCGGGTTGCAGACGATCAGGTCGGCCCTGCCGCTGGGCCACAGGTCCGCCTCGACGACCTGCACCCGGTCGGCCAACCCGAGCCGTCGCACGTTCGAGCGGGCGCAGGCCACCGCCCGTGGGTTGATGTCGGTGGCGACGACCGTGCGGGCGCCGCGCCGGGCGAGGAGAGCCGCGAGCACGCCGGTCCCGGTGCCGAGGTCGAAGGCCACCGGCGGCGCGTCCTCTCCGGTGAACGGCACCTGCGCTACCAGGTCGACGTACTCGCCGCGCACCGGTGAGAAGACGCCGTACGCGGGATGGATGCGTTCGTCCAGGGCGTCGACCTCGACGCCCTGCTGGTGCCACTGGAATGCGCTGAGCACACCGACGAGCTCGGTGAGCGCCACGCAGGTCCCGCGAGGCTCGACCTCTGGTGCGCTGCCGGTGCCGTCCGCCGGGCCGTAGGCATGGTCGCAGGCCGCGCGGACGTCAGGCGCACGGCCCAGCCTCAGGGTGTGGTCCGGTTCGAGCAGGACCAGCAGGCTACCGAGGAGCCTGGCGCGTTCGGCGCGTGCCGCGCGGTGGCCGTGGAAGAGCGCAGCGAGTCCGTCGCCGGTCGCGCCGCCCGCTGTGCCGGGTCCGGTGCCAGGTCCGGTCCGGCCGGTGCGGGACCGCTCGTGCAGGCGGTCCATGGCGCGAAGCAGCTGCCGGGCATTGTGGAAGTCGCCCCGCCACAGGAGTCCGTCGCCGCCGCGTGCCATGCGGTAGGCGGCCTTGGCGGTGGTGCCGTCGTCGACGACCACTACCCGTTCCGGCGCCGGCGCATCGTTCTCGGAACGCCAGCGGGCGGCGAAGGAGGCCCCGCCCGCGGTCCAGTGGACCCCTGCCATGGCTTGCTCCCGAACGGGTCGAAGGTGCCGGAGTCCGCGACGCTTCGAACCGGAATGTGCGTCCGTATCTTCTCACGGCGCCGTCGTGACCTGCGCAGCCGGAAATGTCCTCGTCGCGGATCGCGGGCGGTTGGCATGATCGCCGCATGACGCGCGTCCGACCGACCTGGCCCGATCTCCCGGCGCACGTGCGCGACGCCGTCGCCGCGCGGCTCGGTGGCCCGGTCACGGGCTGGACCTCGCACGACGGCGGCTACTCGCCCGGCTGGGCGCTCACGCTGGAGTCCGCGGCGGGCAGCGCGTTCGTCAAGGTCGCCTCGACGGAGCACGAGGTCGCCGCGCGCCTGCACCGCCGGGAGGCGGTGCGTGCGGCGGCGCTGCCCGACGACGTCCCCGCGCCGGCCTTCCGCTGGATCATGGAGCTGCCAGACCCCGGGGAGGCCGAGCCCGCGTGGGTGGTCGTCGCGTCGGACGTGGTTGACGGGCGAGCACCACGGACGGAGCCGTGGGACCTGGACGACCTCGACCGCCTGCAGCACCTGGCCCGGCGCATCGGCGAGCACGAGGTGCCGGACGCCGGCGCGTTCCCCGCCTTCAGCGACCGTGCGTGGCCGGAGTCGGCCGAGCTTGCCGACGAACGTCCCGCGGGCCTGGCGACCTACGACCCGTGGCTCGCGGCGAACCTCGACCGCATCGCCGAGATCGCGTCGCCCGAGCGGCAGGCCGAGGCGTTCGCCGGTCCGCATCTCGTGCATGGTGACCTGCGCGCGGACAACGTGCTCGTCGTCCGCCGGGCCGACGGGGTGGAGGAGGCGGTGGCCGTGGACTGGCCGCACGCCGTGCGCGGCGCGGCCTTCCTGAACCAGACGGGCATGCTCCCGGCCGTCCATGCCACGGGCGGGCCGGCCCCGGAGGAGGTCCTGGCGCGGACACCCCTTCCGACAGGTGTGGACCCGGAGGCGGTAACGGTGTGGGTAGCCGTGCTGACCGCCTACTTCGCGCGCAGCTCGCTGCAGGACCCGCCGCCCGGCATCCCGCACGTGCGTGCGTTCCAGCGCATCCAGGCGGAGGCCAGCATCCCGTGGCTCCGCGCCCGCCTCGGCTAGGAGGGGGAGCCGGGCGAGAACGGGGTTATGTGTCGGCGCGGGCCGGCGCCGCACATATCCCCGTTCTCGCCCGGTGCGGCCGACAGGTCAGACCTGAGCGGCGGCCAGCTGCTCCCGGACCTGACGCTTGGCGCGCGTCAGCATGCCCGCCATACCGTTGAGGCGCAGCAGGCTGACCACCTTGGTCAGGCCGAGCTGGAGCGGGAAGTCCTCCGGCACATCCAGCACCTGCTGCGCCGTCAGACCGGTGAGGCCCTGCGCGAGGATCGACGCGAAGCCCCGCGTGGTGGGCGCCTCCTCCGGTGCGCTCGCGTGGAAGGCGACCACCCCGGCGTCGTCCACCTCTGCGAAGGCGTAGACGGGGGACTGGCACTCCTGGACCCGTTCGAGCCGCTCTGGCGCGTCCGCGTACCTGGCGGGCAGCGGCGGAAGCTCGCGGGAGACCTCCAGCAGGAGCTGGAGCCGGTCGCGCTCGGGCGTCTCCAGGAAGGCGTCCCGCAGCTCGGCGAGGGCCTCGGGCAGGTCGACGTCGTTGGTGCTCATCTGTTCATCCTCCCACCGCCGCGGAGGCTCGGGCGAGCGACCGGACGGCGTCGTACGGTTGACGTATGGCCGAGAAGAAGCGGTCGAAGAAAGACCGCGAACGCTGGTCCCAGGACGTCACCGAGGGCAGTGACGCCCTGGACCTCGAAGAGGGTGTCTTCACGTGGCAGGACCCCGCTCGGATCGCCCGCTCGCTGAAACGCTCGGCGGAGGCGAGCGACCGGCGCAAGAGCTCCCCGTACCGCTCGGCGATGTCGATGCTCACGTTCTACGTGAACCGCGCCGGCAAGGAGCTCGACGCGGACCAGCGCGAGGTCCTGGAACGCGCGAAGGACGAGCTGCGCAAGGCCTTCGGCCGCACCTGACGCCCCCACCCGCTCACAGCGGTCAGACGGTGCCCGGCTCGCTGCCCGTCGCCACCGGTACGCGTACGGCGTTGCCCCACTCGGTCCAGGAGCCGTCGTAGTTGCGCACGTTCGTGTAGCCGAGCAGGTGGGTGAGCGCGAACCACGTGTGGCTCGAGCGCTCGCCGATGCGGCAGTAGGTGACGACGGCGTCGTCGGGGCTCATGCCGAGGCCCGCGGTGTAGATGGCCTCGAGCTCCTCGCGCGTCTTGTACGTGCCGTCCTCTGCGACCGCCGTCGCCCACGGGACGTTGCGCGCGGTCGGGATGTGACCGCCGCGCAGCACGCCCTCCTCCGGGTAGTCCGGGATGGCGATGCGCTCGCCCGTGTACTCCTGCGGGGAGCGGATGTCGACGAGCGGGCCGTTGCCGAGGTGGGCGAGGACGTCCTCGCGGAAGGCGCGGATCGCGGTGTCGTCCCGCTCGACCACCGGGTACTCGACGGGTGCGGGCGCCGGGACGTCCGTGGTGAGCTCGCGGCCCTCGGCGCTCCACAGGCCGCGGCCGCCGTCGAGCAGACGTACGTCGGAGTGCCCGAACAGCGTGAACACCCAGGCCGTGTACGCCGCCCACCAGTTGTTCTTGTCGCCGTACAGGACGATCGTCGTGTCGCGCGTGATGCCCTTGGCGCCCATGAGGGCGGCGAACGCCGCGCCGTCCAGGTAGTCGCGCATCTCGGGGTGCTGCAGCTCGGTGTGCCAGTCGACCTTCACGGCGCCAGGGATGTGGCCGGTCTCGTAGAGCAGCACGTCCTCGTCGGACTCCACCACGACGATCCCCGGGTCCTTCAGGTGTTCGGCCAGCCACGCTGTGCTCACCAGTCGTTCCGGGTGGGCGTACTGCGCGATCTTGTCCGAAGTGTCGATGGGCGCTGGCATGGGGCCTCCTCGTAGAGCACGTGCACTGACAAGTAGGGGAACACCCGGCCCCGCCGAAAAGATCCCGGCTCAGGACAGGCGTCGCTCCAGCACGCGCAGGTGTGCCAGGGCCCGCACCGACTGCGGCCCGCCGGGCGGCGCGAGCCGGGCCAGCCGCGTCCAGGCCGCGTGATCGTCCGCACCCTCGCCACGGGCCGTCCAGTGCTCGACGGCGGTCGCGTCGTCGCAGGTATGTACCGCCTCGCGGACCTCGGCCTCGAGCTCCTCGCGCAACCGTTCGACGCCCGGCGCGACCGACCGTCGCAGCAGGGGTTCGGGATAGGCGGAGAGTGCGCCGCGCACGTCGCCGCGCCGGAGCCCGGAGCGCACCGTGCCCACGTCGGACCGCAGGGGCCGGGCGAGCCGGTACGGGCGGGAGCCGGCGAGCAGGGGGCTGCCGAGGACGGCGTCCGCGACCCGGCGCAGGCGGGAGATCTCCGCGCGGACGGCGACCAGGGACAGGTCGCCGGGGTGCAGCAGCACCGCGAGCTCCTCCGCGCCGAGGCCACGCGGATGCTCGGCGAGCAGGAGCAGGATCTCGGCATGGCGCAGCGACAGCCGGCGACCGCGCAGCGTGGGCGGCCCGAGCAGCCGGAGGTCCGGCGGCTGGTCGGTCGCGCCGGGGCCGCGGGCCCGGGTGGCGGCGCGGGTGGCGAGCTCGCGCTCGACCATCGCGACGGTGGCCCGGACCAGCGCGAGGGCGACGTGGCTCCCGGCGACGCTCCCGCCGGTGAGGTCGAGGACGCCGACGATCCCGCCCGCCGCGTCGCGCACTGGCACCGCTGTGCAGCTCAGCCGCTGGGCCGGACGCATGAAGTGCTCGGCGCCGAGCACCTGGACCGGGCGCCGCGTCGCCAGGGCCGTGCCGGGCGCGTTGGTGCCGACGGACTCCTCGCGCCACACCGCGCCCTCGACGAACCCGACGTGGTCGACCGCTGAGCGCACCGGTCCGCGCCCCTCCACCCAGAGCAGCCGGCCGACGTCGTCCGACACCGCGACCACCAGGTCGTCACCCGTCGCTCCGCCCACCAGGTCCCGGACCAGGGGCATCGCGACGGCCAGGGGATGGTTGCGGCGGTAGTCCTCGAGATCGCCCGACGCCGCGACGGTCACCTCGCTCGGCTGGTCCGGGTCCACACCGTTACGGAGGCTCCTGCGCCACGAGGCCGCGACGACGGGGTCGATCCCCGCGGGCTCCTGCGAGCCGGCGGAACCGACGAAGCTCTCGTACGCCGCGCGTACCCACTGCGCGTCCCGGTGTGGCACCTTCGCCATGCTGCCCCAGACCTCGTTCGGACGCCGTCGTCGAACCACGCCAGTCTAGGCGCCAGGCCTCCCCGGTGACAGGCTGCCCGCCCTCGAACGCGGACCAGCCACCGGGCCGAACGACTTTCCACAGATCACAGGTGTATTACGGTCTCGCCGCGCGCTACTCAAGAAGTGGTTCTAGCGTCATTCTCATCGGTAGTTAATAGGGCTTAGAGCCCGACATGTTGTTTTCATGGGATCTCTCTTTGGGGGAAGAGTTGAACACCATCGCCCTGGTGAAGGCGGAACCTGCGATATCCGAGAACGACGAACAGCCGAGCGACAGACCGGCCCGACTTCCCGCGCACGACGCGGCAACGTTGCCGCCGCTCGACTCGCCGCAGCCGGAGCCGGCGCTCGCCGACCTGGCCGGCGCCCGCGGACGGCGCCCCTGGGTCTTCGGCGCCGCGATCGTCACGAGCGTCGCCGTCGCCATCACTCTCTGGGCGGCCTCGGCGAGCGCCGACAAGGCCAGCCACCTCATGACCCTCAGCTCCCAGATCGACATCCAGGTCAGCACCACGGCGGCCCGGTCGCACGACCTGACCGCGGTGATGGCCATGGCCGAGCGGGTCTACGAGCACTCCGACGGCCAGGTCGCTGACCCCGCCACCCGCGACGTCCTCGCGCAGGCGATCGCCGACGCCCGGTCGGCCGCCGCGCAGCGTGTGACGGACGCCCCGCCGTCCTCCGTGACGCAGGCCGAGACGCTGCTCGCCCAGGCGACCTACGTGGAGGACTCCCTGGACTGGGCCACCGAGGACCTGCGGGTCGCCGTCGACATGGTCCAGCAGTCGCAGGGCGCGCAGCGCGTCCTGGATTCCCGGGATCCCGTGGGTGACCGGACGATCCTGACGTCCCGCGAGGGTTCCTGAACCGTATTCGTCGGCATTTGCCGACGGTCTAAAGTTCCGGCGCTCTTCATGGGTCGAAACCTCTTTCCACGATTTCCGGGTCTCTTTGTCACTGCGCACCGCCCCCGATCGAGCTTTCCGGCCGGGCCAATGCTTTGAGTGTCTATGCCCACGGCAGTGCATTTGATGCGTAGCAGCGATCACGCGACCCGGCGGTAGGCGTCGACCAGATCGACGAACTCCGCCCGCAAGCCGTACGGATCTGCGCCCAGGGCGCTCGACGCACGTTCCCGGACGGCCTCGAGGCTCGCGTCGGCCCGGAACTCCGACGCGGTGGCGATCAGCCCGAGCTCCGCCACGGCGGAGGCGAAGAGGAAGTCCGCCGTCGGCGCCGACGTGAAAGCGTCCGCGCCGACGGGAAGCTCGACCTCAGTACTCGTGCCGGGCTCGTCACCGTCCGGTGCCTTGTACCGGACGTGCACGGTCATGAAGTCGTCGCTGGTGCCGATCTCCCGTTCGGTGTACTTCAGGTCGCCGACGTCGGAGCCGGGGTCCGTGCCAGGGCCGGCGTCGACCGGGACGAGCTCGTAGAACGCGGTCACCGCGTGCCCGGCGCCGACGTCGCCGGCGTCCTTGGTGTCGTCGTCGAACTCCTCGTCCTCCAGACGCCGGTTGTCGTACCCGATCAGCCGGTACGAGGAGACGGTCGCCGGGTTGAGCTCCACCTGCAGCTTCAGGTCCTTGGCCACCACGAACATGGTCGAGTCGAACTCGTCCACCAGGACCTTGCGCGCCTCGGCGAGGGTGTCGATGTAGGCGTAGTTGCCGTTCCCGTGGTCGGCGATGGCCTCCATCGTGCTGTCCTTCAGGTTGTACATGCCGAAGCCGAGCACGGACACGTAGATCCCGGACTCCCGCTCGGCCTCGATCAGGTCCGTGAGCTCTTCAGGGGTGGACGGGCCCACGTTGAAGTCGCCGTCCGTCGCGAGGATCACCCGGTTGTTGCCGCCATCGACGAAGTTCTCCTCGGCCAGCTCGTACGCGGTCCGCAGGCCGTCGGCGCCGCCCGTGGAACCGCCCGCACGCAGCGACCGCAGGTGGTCCACCAGCACGCCGTGCTCCGAACCGGGTACCGAGTCCGCCACCACCTGGTTGTCGCCCGCGTAGGTCACCATCGACACGCGGTCGTCCTCGTCGAGCTGCTCCACGAGCAGTGCGAACGACTCGGCGAGCAGCGGCAGCTTGTTCGGCTCGTCCATCGACCCGGACACGTCGAGCAGAAACACGATGTTGTTCCCCTTCGACGTCGGTATCGCCTCCGTGGCCTGGACGCCCACCATGGCGAGCTGGTGCTCCGGGTTCCAGGGAGCGGTCGCCACCTGGGCCCTCATCGAGAACGGGTGCTCCGCGTCCGGCGCGGGCGCCGGGTAGTCGTAGTCGAAGTAGTTGACGAGCTCCTCGATGCGCACGCCCTCGGGCGCGACGCCCTGGTTCACCTGGCGGCGCAGGTTCGAGTAGGACGCCGTGTCGACGTCCGCCGAGAACGTGGACAGCGGGCTCGTGGCGACGTCCTGGAACGGCGTCTCGGGGGAGTCGTCGTACTCCTCGGTATCGGGTGTCCCCGGCTCAGGGAGCGGCGGCGCCACGTCCCTGCTCGTCGCTCCGCCCATCGCGTCGTCGCCGAGCGACTCACTGCTCGGAGCCTCGTCGCCCGGTAAGACGGGAGCCACCGGCCCCGGTACGTCGACGGCGAGCTCGGCCCCGCCGCCGGCGTCGGCGGTGCAGCCCGTGAGCGCGAGCGCCGCGGCCAGCAGCCCGGCCGCGGCGGACAAGGACATGCGGGTCGTGCGGGGTGCGAAAGTCATGGGGGTAGGCCTCTCGTCCGGGTGATCCGTCCTCTGTTGTCCATCTGTTCCGCCACGAGCCCGGCTTGCCCCGCCCGGGTCACGGTCCGGTTGCAACCCCGATGCAACGCCCCGCTGCCTAACCTCGGCCCACCCGGCTGCACCGCCGCACCCGGGCGTGACCCCGCCGTCGGGCAGCCGACGGCGGGCACGAGAGAACCTGCGAGGAGGCAGACCATGACCGTGTACGCAGCCCCGGGTACCGAAGGCGCCATCGCCACGTTCCGGCCCCGGTACGACCACTGGATCGGTGGCGAGTACGTGGCCCCGGCGAACGGCCAGTACTTCGAGAACCCCAGCCCCGTCAACGGGCGGACGTTCACCGAGGTCGCGCGCGGCGACGCCGACGACATCGACCGGGCCCTCGACGCCGCGCACGGCGCGGCACCCGCATGGGGTCGGACGTCGGTCACGGAGCGGGCGCAGGTGCTGAACAGGATCGCCGACCGCATCGAGGAGCACCTCGAGGAGCTGGCGGTCGCCGAGACCTGGGAGAACGGCAAGCCGGTCCGCGAGACGCTGGCCGCCGACCTGCCCCTGGCGATCGACCACTTCCGCTACTTCGCGGGTGCGATCCGGGCACAGGAGGGGTCGATCAGCGAGATCGACGGCGACACCATCGCCTACCACTTCCACGAGCCGCTGGGCGTGGTCGGGCAGATCATCCCGTGGAACTTCCCGATCCTGATGGCCGTGTGGAAGCTGGCGCCGGCGCTCGCTGCGGGCAACGCGGTGGTGCTCAAGCCGGCCGAGCAGACGCCGACGTCGATCCTGTACCTGATGGAGCTCATCGCGGACCTGCTGCCGCCGGGGGTCGTGAACGTCGTCAACGGGTTCGGCGCGGAGGCGGGCAAGCCGCTGGCGAGCTCCCACCGGATCCGCAAGATCGCGTTCACGGGCGAGACCACGACGGGCCGCCTGATCATGCAGTACGCGTCGCAGAACATCATCCCGGTGACGCTGGAGCTCGGCGGCAAGTCGCCGAACATCTTCTTCAGCGACGTCGCGGCGGCGCAGGACGAGTTCTACGACAAGGCGCTGGAGGGCTTCACGATGTTCGCCCTCAACCAGGGCGAGGTGTGCACCTGCCCGTCGCGTGCGCTCATCCAGGCGGACATCTACGAGTCGTTCCTGGCCGACGCCGTCGTGCGCACCGAGGCGATCAAGCAGGGCAACCCGCTCGACACCGACACGATGATCGGCGCGCAGGCGAGCAACGACCAGCTCGAGAAGATCCTCAGCTACTTCGACATCGGCAAGGCGGAGGGCGCCAAGGTGCTCACGGGCGGGTTCCGGGCGGAGCTGGACGGCGACCTCGCGGGCGGGTACTACGTGACCCCCACGATCTTCGAGGGCAAGAACTCCATGCGGATCTTCCAGGAGGAGATCTTCGGGCCGGTCGTGGCGGTCACGGAGTTCGGCGACTTCGACGACGCCATCAAGGTGGCCAACGACACCCTGTACGGGCTGGGCGCGGGTGTGTGGACCCGGTCCGGTGCGGACGCCTACCGCGCGGGCCGGGCGATCGAGGCCGGCCGGGTCTGGACGAACTGCTACCACGCGTACCCGGCCGCGGCCGCGTTCGGCGGGTACAAGGGCTCGGGCGTGGGGCGCGAGAACCACAAGATGATGCTCGACCACTACCAGCAGACGAAGAACCTGCTGGTCAGCTACGCGCAGGGCAAGCAGGGCTTCTTCTGATCCCCGAGGTGCCGGACGTACAGGCAGCTGGGTGACCTGTACGTCCGGCATCCCGGCCCCCGCCACCAGGAGGTCTTCATGTCCGACGACGTCCGCTCGCCTCAGGCGTCTTCCGCGCCGCCCGCACGGGTCGCGCTGACCGACGCAGCGGCAGCGCTGCTCGTGCGGCTGCGCGACAGGCACGGCGAGCTCATGTTCCACCAGTCCGGTGGCTGCTGCGACGGCTCGTCGCCCATGTGCTTCCCGGACGGCGACTTCATCACCGGTGACGCCGACGTGCACCTCGGCGACCTCGCGATCGGGTCCGACAGCGCCGCGTTCACTGTCCCGGTCTGGATGAGCCGTAACCAGTTCGAGTACTGGAAGCACACGCACCTCACGATCGACGTGGTCCCCGGCCGCGGTGCCGGGTTCAGCGTGGAGGCGCCCGAGGGCGTGCGCTTCCTCATCCGGTCCCGGCTGTTCACCGACGAGGAGTGGGAGCTGCTCCGGGACTGACCCGGGATCCGCGCGCACCCGTCAGTCCGGCGTGACGGGACGGACACCGTGCGCCGTCGCGAGGAAGAACCCGGCGAGCGTGATGCCGTGCTCCGCCGCGGCCGAGCGGAGGGCCGCCCGCCACGCGAGATCGTCGAACGAGGCGACTGCCGGACCCGGCCGTTCGAGCATCAGCACCACCGAGGAGCCCGGCTCGTCCCGCAGGATCTCGTGCCAGGCCTGACCGAGGTTGCCCACCATGAGGACGTCGGGCTCGTCCGGTACGTGGTCGATCGGCACGATCACGGGCAGCGGGCGACGGTGGTGGTCCAGCATGACGAACCACAGCGTGCGGCGGCGTGGTGTGACGCCGTCGTGCAGGAACCTCACGAACGCGAGCAGGGCTGCGTCGTCGGCCAGCGGTTGATCCGGAATGATGTCGCTTGATGTGGTCATGGCTTCAGTATTGACCGACGGGCGCTGGAGCTATCCGAGTTATCCACAGGCGGTCATGGGCCCGACCAAAAACTTCTTGGGATCAGGGCTTGAAGTTGACGCGACGTCAACCTCTACGGTGATGGACATGCACTGGTCCATCCAAGAGATCGCGCGGCTGACCGGCGTCACGAGCCGGACGCTGCGGCACTACGACGCGGTAGGGCTCCTGCCCGCCGTCCGGGTGACGGCGAGCGGCCCGCGCCGCTACGACCGCGCCGCCCTGGTGCGGCTGCAGCGGATCCTGCTGCTGCGCGATCTCGGGCTCGGCCTCGGCGACATCGCCGAGGCGCTCGACAGCGAACAGGACGAGGCGAAGGCGTTACGCCGGCACCTCGACTCGTTGCGGGCGGAGCAGCACAGGCTGGCGCGGCAGATCGCGTCGGTCGAACGAACGATCGCAGCTCTTGAGAAGGACCCCGAAGCGAAGGAGGACATCATGGCGAAGGACATGCTCGACGGATTCGACCACACCCAGTACGAGCAGGAGGTGACCGAGCGCTGGGGCCGCGACGCGTACGCGAAGAGCGACGCGTGGTGGCGCGGGCTGGGCAAGGACGGGCAGCAGCAGTGGAAGGTCGGGGCCGAGGCCTTGGGCAGGGCCTGGATCGACGCGGCCGAGGCAGGGCTCGACCCGGCCTCGGACGAGGCGCAGGCTGTCGCGGCCCGGCATGCCGAGTGGCTCTCCTCGATCCCGGGCACGCCGGGCCACGAGCAGGGCCGCCCCGACAAGGGCTACCTGCTGGGCCTGGGCGACATGTACGTGGCGGACGACCGGTTCGCCGCGAACTACGGCGGCACCGAGGGGGCCACGTTCGTCCGTGACGCGCTGCGCGTCTACGCCGAGCGGGCCTACCCGGAGGGCGAGGCCTGAGCCCGGTAGAGGTCGCGCAGGAGGCAGCTCTCGCCGCCGTGCGCCATCGCCTCGCGGCTTGGGTGGGTCACCAGCGCGGCCATCGGGAACTCGGCGAACCCGGCACCCTCCGCCCTGCTGTGGTCATTTTCGGACCGTATCCCCGGTCACTGGCACTGAGTTTCACAGGTAGCCTCTGCACATGCCCGACGTGCCAGCCAAAGTCAACGAAAATGCGCCCGTGACCTGCTGGTTTGCCGGTCTGACGACGCTCGATGTGATCCATCGCAGCGCCGTTCGGCCGGGTCCGAACCAGAAGATCACCGCCGTTCGCCAGGACGTCTCCGCGGGCGGCCCTGCCGCGAACGCCGCGGTCACCGCCGCGACGCTGGGGGCGCGGGCCCTCCTGATCAGTGCGCTGGGTTCGGGTCCGGTCGGTTCGGCGGCGCGCGGTGACCTCGAGCGGCACGGCGTCGAGATCTACGACACCGCCGAGGGGCACGAGATCCCGCTGGCCGTCTCGGCGGTGATGGTCGACGACGCGACGGGCGACCGGTCCGTGGTCTCGCCCGACGCCATGCTGACCGACAGGGTCGACGTCACGCCCGGCGGTCTCGACGCGCTGCCGCGGCCCGACGTCGTCCTGCTCGACGGGCATCATCCGGATCTCGCGCGGAGCGTCCTCGCGTACGCGAACGCCCTGGAGCCGCGCCCCCTGATCGTGCTCGACGCAGGCCGCTGGCGGCCCGTCTTCGCCGATCTGATGGGGCAGGCGGACGTCACCGCCCGGTCGGCGGACTTCCGCGCGCCGGCCTCCGTCGCGCATTCCCGGGCCACGGTCGCCACGCACGGGCCGGACCCCGTGACCTGGTGCGACGTCGACGGGCGGCACGGCACCACCGGTGTACCGAAGGTCGACGTGCGGGACACGCTCGGCGCAGGGGACGCGTTCCACGGCGCACTGGCCGTGGCGCTCGCCCGCGGTGCGGGCCTGGAAGCGGCCGTCGAGGAAGCGGTGCGGGTGGCGTCCCTCCGTGTGCAGCACGTCGGGCCCCGCTCCTGGCTGGAGAACCTGTCGTGCGCCTGACCACTGCCGAGCTCGTCGGGCGGGCGGCAGAGCTGGCGGCCGACGCCGCCCACACCGGCCGGGCGCGGGTCCTCGGCATCACCGGACCGCCCGGCGCCGGAAAGTCGACGCTGGCCGCCGCTCTGGTCGACGGGCTGGCACCTGGCAGTGCCGTCGTGGTCGGCATGGACGGCTTCCACCTCTCGAACGCCGTCCTGGAGGCGCTCGGCCGCCGCGACCGCAAGGGCGCCCTCGACACGTTCGACGACGCCGGGTACGCCGCCCTGATCCGCAGGCTCGCGGACCGGCTCCCGGGCGACCCGCCCGTCTACGCGCCGGAGTTTCGTCGCGAGATCGAGGAACCCATAGCCGCAGGCACGGTCGTCGCCGACGAGCCGCTGGTGATCACCGAGGGCAACTACCTGCTCGCCCCCGGCGGCGCCTGGCCGACGGCGCGCGCCCACATGGCGGAGGTCTGGTACGTCGACCTGCCGGACGCCGAGCGTCTGCGGCGCCTCGTCGCCCGGCACCAGGCCTACGGCAAGCCCCTGCCCGACGCCGAGGCCTGGGCCGGTGGCACCGACCAGCGCAACGCGGACCTCATAGCGGCGACCCGGGACGAGGCGGACCTGATCGTCGAGTGGGTCTGACCGGCCCGATCTGGGGTCAGGCTCTATGAGGGTCGGCGAGCCTGCGGTTCCGCTCCGGGCGCATGCCTCGTTCCTCGGCCCGCACCCTGCGCTGCACCTCCGGCTCAGCCGATCTCGAGGACCGCTACCCGCCAGACCCCGCGCCGCGCCTCCAGCCGGACTGCGGCCGCCCGGACGCGGCCCTCGTCGTGCAGGATCACCGCCGCCTCGGCGGACGAGGCGCCGAGCCGCACCATCCGGACGCGCCGGACCGTCGCCGCGTGCGCCTTGGGTCGCGGCGGCCGGCTCTGCTGCGCCTCGCGCATGAGCCGTCCGCGCTCTAGGAGCTGGTCGTAGACCTGCGGGGTGACCCAGCGTGCGAGCTGTGCCGCGGGCCGTTCGCCGCGCAGTACCTCTACGGCAGCGCGGACAACGCGGCACACCTGCGCGGTCGGGTCGGGGAGGGTCGGGTCCGGCTCGGGGGCGGGCCGGCCGGTCACCGCCTCGAGGGCCGCTGCCGCGTTCTGCAGCTCCGCGTACGGCGTCCCGCCGATCCGCATGCGCCGCAGCCGCCGGCCGATCCCTGGCCCGGTGACCGGTCCGACCGGCGGCGTGACGGGTCGGCGGATCGGCGTGGCCGGGGCCGGGGCCGCCGCCCGCGCCGGCGGCGTCCGGCGGGCGGGCGTGGCCGGCCGCACCGGACGGGCGGAGCCGGGTGCGCCCTGTGTCGGTGGGTCCTGCGGGAGCGTGGTCATGGGGTCTCCTCGGGCGAGATGGGAAGGGATGCGGCGGGCGGTCCGGCGATGGGCCGGCCGGCGCCCGGTCAGGGCTGGCGCAGCACCATGCCGGGGCGGATCAGGTCGGGGTTCGCGCCCAGCGCCTGGCGGTTGGCGTGGTGCCACCGCGTGACGGCGGCGGCGATCTCGGCGTCGGCCAGTGGCGTGCCGGCCTGGCCGGCGGCGAGCCTGCCGGCCGCGATCGCCCAGAGCGTGTCGCCAGGTTCGACGACGACCAGCGGCTCGCGTCCGGTCCCCGTGTGCTGGCCGCGGTTGACCAGCGACAACCGTTCGGGTCTGGGCCGCTGGTTCGACGTGGCCGAGCGGTCCGTCGCACGGGCATCTGTCCGGTCGGTTGCCACCCGCTCGGTCGGTTGCCAGCCGAGGTCGACCACGACGGCGGCACCGCCGTCCGCGGACGGCGCCGTCGCAGAGGCCAGGTCGGCCGCCATGGCGGTAGGCACCGTGAGGGCGAGGCCCACACCGGCCCCGGCGGCCGCGCGGGCGAGGCGGCGCACGAAGGCCGGAGCGTGCAGTGCCACGGCTCGCTCGCCCGCCGCCCAGCGTGGACCCCGGCGGCCCGCGAGGACACAGGCCAGGGCCAGGAACGCATGCAGGCCGACCCAGCCGGCCACCACCGTGCCCGCTGCGACTGTCGCGAGCTCGACGATGTCCTCGACCGGGAAGAGCGCGGCACCCAGGTCCGAGCCGACCTGCCAGGTGCGTATGCCGAGCGCGCCGACGGCGCCGGTGAACGCGACGGCCAGGGTGACCAGGCCGGCCAGGCCGCGCCGAGCGCTCGTCGACGGCGCGGGGCCCACCGGGCGGTCCCCGGGACGGGGGCTGGGGCGGTATCCCGATGGAGTGTTCGGGAGGGTGGTGTTCGACATGGTTCTCCCTGTGATAGTCGGCTACGGATCCGATCGGACGCTTCAGATCTAGTTGATAGCGTTTGATACTGAGCGATGACCGATATTCAACCTGGGTGTCGCTGGGGTGTCCACCGGAGAGCGGGATGGCTGTGGATGACGCAGGGTGGTCCCATGGCATTCATGCACCCGGGTGGTCCCACTCGCTGGGAGGCGCTCTTCGGGGACCTCGAGGCGCAGGCTCACGCGCAGTCGGCGGCCGAGTCCGATGCGCTGGTCTCCGAGATGACGCGCGCCGAGCACGCGACGATGACGCTCGCGGACCGGTTCCGCGCCGTCGTCGGGGCGGTGGTGACGCTGGAGCTGCTCGCCGGCGCTCCGCTGCGCGGCGTCGTCCGGGAGGCCGCCGACGAGTGGGCGCTGGTCCAGGGTGTCCGGCCCGAACCGGTCGGCCAGCACCTCGTACCGCTGGCGGCGCTCACCGGGGTGCACGGGCTTGCCCGTCAGGCCACGCCTGCGACGTCGCGGCGTGCCGCGCTGGGGCTGGGTCCGGTGCTACGAGCGTTGCAGCGCGACCGGGCACGGGTCACCGTCCGCACGCTGAGCGGCATCGTGGGCGGCCGGATCGCGCGGGTCGGACGGGACCACCTGGACGTCGATGTGCTCGATGACCGTGGAACTCGCCTGGTTCCGTTCAGCGCCTTGCTGGTCGTGAGCGAGGCGCCCTGAATCCTTCAGGACCCTTCAGGATCCTTAACAAATATCGCAAATGGAGAACGGGACCGGTGTCGCTCCGCATGGAGTGCGCCCGGTCCCGTCGGTGTGCAGCTGAGGGCTTTCAGGCGTCCGTGGTCGCCGAGCCCTTGAGTCGTTCGCGGCTCTTTGCATACATGCGCTCGATGTATGCCTCGAGCTCTGCGGCTTCGACGCGCCAGACCTTCTTGGGCCCCACCTGGATGGCGGGAAGGTCGCCGGTCCGAACCAGTGCATAGCCCTGGGCCATCGAGATGTTCAGGGTCTCGACCACGTCGGCCAGAGAGAGAAAGCGCTTTTCCATGGGAACAGTGTGGCACGAGACACCGACATGAGGGGGTTATCCACAAGAAGTGTCTATCTGATGCCGGATCGGCGACGTTCGATCACTATGGTTCCGGCGCTCTGCCTACGCTGTGCGCCATTCTGTCCGGATCGTCGCTTCGAGTCGTACGCGAAGTTGTACGCGACGGTCTAACCAAAGTCCACCAAAGTACGCGGAAGGTTCGAGATGACGTATGCCCCGCCACCCCCGGGCCCGGGTCAGGCTCTCCCCGAGCCGGTGGCCGCGCGGCTGCGCCGACCTCGTTGGCGTGATCCGCGCCTGCTGACCGGCGTCGTCATCGTCGCGGTGTCGGTGGCGCTCGGCTCGTGGGTGGTCTCGTCGGCGAGCCGCACCGTCCCGGCGTTCGTCGCGGACGGTGCGCTGACACCCGGGGAGCCCCTCACGGCCGACGGACTCCGTGCCGTGGACGTCCGGCTCGGTGCCGGGACCGGCCGGTATCTTCCGGCGGACGAGCCGCTGCCCGCCGACCTCGTGGTGCTCCGTGTGGTGGACGACGGCGAGCTGGTCCCACTGACCGCGCTCGGCGCCGGTGCCGACGTCCGGTCCGTGGCGGTGCCGGTCGCCTCCGGCCTCTCGGACCGGATCCGTCCCGGCGCGGTGGTGGACCTGTGGTTCGTGCCGGACGCCCCGATCGCGCCGGACGCCGCCGACGACAAGCCGGCGCCGAGCACGCTCGCGCGGAACGTCGTCGTCGAGCAGGTGGAGGCCGACGAGGGCGGGATGATCGTGGACGGCACGGTGACCCTGCACGTCCTGGTCCCGGCCGACTCGCTCCCGACGGTGCTCAGCGCGCTGTCGGACGCCGGGACGGTCGCCGTCGTGCCGGTGGCGGGTGACGTCGGATGAGCGAGGAGCGTGCGGTCACCGTGCTCGTGGCGGTGCACGCGCCCGAGGTGGAGGCGGACGCCGTCACCGTGCTCGGCGCGCAGCCGCAGGTGACCGTGGCGCGCCGCTGCGCGGAGCTCGCAGAGCTTCTCGCGGCGGCAGAGGCCGGCGCAGGGACGGCCGCCGTCGTCTCCGAGGACCTGCCGGGCCTGGACCGGGAAGCGGTGGCACGGCTGCGCGGCGCGGGTCTGCGGGTCGTGGCCCTGGAGGACCGGGCGACGCCCGAGGGGCGCCTCGCGGGGCTGGGGTGCGACGTCGTGGTGGCCGAGGGGGACGCGGAGAGCCTCGTCGCCGCGGTGCGGGGCGACGCTCCGGAGGTGGCGGCACCCGTCGCCGCCCTGCCGGACCTCGGAGGCAGGCCCGGCACGATCATCGCGGTCTGGGGTCCCGTCGGGTCGCCCGGTCGGACCACCACCGCCATCGAGCTCGCCGCGGCCCTCGCCGGGGTCGGGACCGCCGCTCCGCGCCGCTCCGGGCGGCTGCGCCGGCCGCGTCCAGCGGCACCGCCGAACGGCACGCGCACGGTCCTGCTGGCCGACGCCGACACGTACGCGTCGTCGGTCACCTCTCGCCTCGGGCTGCTCGACGACGCACCGGGGCTCGCCGCGGCGGCCCGGGCGGCCGGTCAGGGCGTGCTCGACGTGGTGACGCTCGCCCGGCACAGCCCCGTGGTGCTGCCTGGCGTGCGGGTGCTGACCGGCATCACGCGCGCATCCCGGTGGCCTGAGCTGCCCGCGGCCTCGCTGGACATGGTGTTCCAGCGGTCCCGCGAGCTCGCTGCCTGGACCGTCGTCGACTGCGGCCCGGTCCTCGAGACCGACGAGCACCTGATGTACGACACGCGGGCGCCCCAGCGCAACGGCGCGACCCTGAGCGCCCTGCAGGCGGCCGACATCGTGGTGGTGGTCGGCGGCGCGGACCCGGTCGGTCTGCAGCGCCTGGTGCGGGGCCTGGAGGACCTGCGCGACGCGGCAGTGCCCGTGCCCGCGGCGCGGCTCGTGGTGGTGAACCGGGTACGCGACTCCGCCGTCGGGCGGCGGGCCGAGTCCCAGGTCCGCGACGCACTCGCGCGGTACGCGGGCGTCGACGACGTACATCTCGTGCCGGACGACCCGGCGGGCCTCGACGCCGCACTGCTGGCGGGGCGGGTGCTCGCCGAGTGCGCCCCGGGCTCCGCGGCTCGGGCGGCGTTCGTGGGGCTCGCGAGCCGGGTCCGGGAACTGGTGCCCGCTGCGGTCTGACGGCGCCGGCTCCGACCTCCCGGGAGCGCGCTCGTAACAATCGGCCCGATCGGCGCGGCTCGGCGGCGGAAAAGTGACATCCGGCGCTAGGTTGTGGGCGTGGCCGCCATGACGAAGGACAACTACGCCGACGACCTGCGTCTGGCGCACGTGATCGCCGACCAGGTCGACTCCATCACCATGTCTCGGTTCAAGGCGCTGGACCTCAAGGTCGAGACCAAGCCGGACCTGACGCCGGTGACCGACGCAGACCGGGCGGCCGAGGACTTCATCCGTGGTCAGCTCGCCCGCGCCCGCACGCGCGACGCGATAGTCGGTGAGGAGTACGGCTCTGCCGGCAACGGTGCGCGGCGCTGGATCGTCGACCCGATCGACGGCACCAAGAACTTCGTGCGCGGCGTTCCCGTGTGGGCGACGCTGATCGCCCTCGCCGACGGCGAGGACGTGGTCGTCGGCCTGGTCAGCGCGCCGGCACTGGGCCGCCGCTGGTGGGCCGCGAAGGGTTCGGGCGCCTGGACGGGCAAGTCCCTTGCCGCCGCCTCGCGGATGTCCGTGTCCGGCGTGTCCCGGATCTCCGACGCGTCCTTCAGCTACGCGTCCCTCGGCGGCTGGGAGGAGCGCGGCTCGCTCGACGGGTTCCTCAACCTGACGCGGGCCTGCGCGCGCACACGCGGGTACGGCGACTTCTGGTCGTACATGCTGGTGGCCGACGGCGCGGTCGACATCGCCGCGGAGCCCGAGCTCGAGGTGTACGACATGGCCGCACTCGTGCCCATCGTCACCGAGGCCGGCGGCACGTTCACGTCCCTCGAGGGCAAGCCCGGGCCGTGGGGCGGCAACGCGATCGCCACGAACGGCAAGCTGCACAAGGAAGCGCTCGACTACCTGGCCTGAGCGCGCTTCGGCTGGGGCGGCCGCGGGATCCCGGACCCCGCGGCCTTCGTCGTCGGGTCGCGTCAGGCGCGGGGGATGTTCTTGATCTCGCTCCAGTCGTACCAGAGCAGGTCCCGGTCGGTGACCCGCTCCAGCGCCTCGTCCAGCGCGGTCTCCGACTCCGCGCCGATGTCGGCGGTCGCCTCGGCGTCGCTCTCCTCGTCCGCTGCGGCGAGCACGTCCGCGATGTCACCGGCGGCCTCGAGCTCGTCGACGTGCACGCAGACGATCGCCACGTTCTCGACCGTGCTGATGACCTCGATCTCCGAGGCGACCGGCTCGTCGTCGTCCGGGCTCCCGGAGGTTGTGGTGCCGGCGACCGGGCCGACCGCCTCGTCCGGCACCTCCACCGTGATGACCACGCGCTGGTGCGCGGCGTCGGGACGGCCGGCGATCAGCGCCAGGGAGTCGTCGGCGGCGTTCAGCGCGGCGATGTACTCGAGCCCTTCGGCGTCCTCGTCGGGGAGGCCTGCCTCGAGGTCCTTCGTGACGGCGTGCACGCGGCGCGGGGCGACGGTCCAGCGGGCAGCACCGGAGGTGTGGGTGACGGCGTCGAGCTCGTCGAGCGTTGCGGGCACGTAGATGCGCATGTGCCCAGTCTGCCGTGTGCTGGGCCGAGCGCGAGCCCCGGCCGGGTGTACAGGCCCGGTGGCGATGTCGGCGGGTGCCCGTACTCTCGTGTGCGGCGCCGGGGCGGGGCGTCGAGGGCAGGCACAGCAGCCGACGGCAGGAGACAAGATGGGCGCCAAGACAGCGATGCTCGTGTACGCGGACGGTGACGTGGCGGAAGGGCTGGCGGACGCCGCGGAGTTCGCCGACGAGGCGGGCGCGGCCGAGCTGCTCGGCCTCCTGTGGCCGCCGGCACGGATCCAGCCGGACGGTGAGGAGCCGTGGGAGCTCGGCGACGCGGTGTTCCCGCCGCAGGGGCGTGCGTGCGCGCTGTCGACACCGGCGGTCGACGTCCTGTGCGACCAGGCGCTCATGCTCGACCGGCCCTCGCAGCTGCCGGCGCATCTGGTCGATGCGAGCCTTGGCCGCACGCTCTACCTGCACGCCATGCACAGCGCCGTCGACTGGTTCGCCTTCGCGGTGTGGCAGGACGGCGCCCTCGTCCGTTCGCTGAGCCTGTCGCCCGACGACGGGGTGCTCGAGGACACCGGGGACCGGCTCGCCTTCGAGGAGCCGTTCTGGGCGGGCAGGCATCCGGCCCCGGGCGGCACCGCGTACCCGTTCCCCTTCCACCCGCTGGTCCTCGGGGAGCACGCGTTGCAGGAGTTCTTCGGATTCAGCGGCGACGGATCCGACGACGGCGGCCCGGCCGCCGGCCGGCTGGACCCGTGGGCCGTCGAGCTGTTCGGCTTCCAGGTCGTGTAGGCACGGGCACCGGACGGATCCCGCTCGACAGATCCTCGAAAGACTCGTACATTTGTTCGAGAGCGAGGAGGTCTGTCATGTCCGAACCCACAGCCGCTGCCGTACCCGCAGTCATCCCCATGCTGTCCTACCAGGACGGCGTCACCGCCATGGACTGGCTCATCGAGGCCTTCGGCTTCACCGAGGCGGAACGCTGGCTGGACGACGACGGCCATCTCTCCCACGGTGAGCTCGACGCCGGCGGCGGGCGTGTGATGCTGTCGGAGCTCGCGTCCTACGAGGGTCCGTCGGCGCACCGCAAGCACTGCACCGCGGCGGACGCGTGGCTGTCGACGCCCTGGGTGATCGACGGGGTGCTGGTCCGCGTCACCGATATCGACGCCCACTTCGCCCGTGCGCAGGCGGCCGGCGCCGGGCTGCTCTCCGAGATCGAGGAGGCCCCGTACGGCAGGCTGTACCGCGCCGAGGACGTGGAGGGTCACCGCTGGATGTTTCTCCAGCCCTGAGTCCGGCCGTGAGTCCGGCCATGAGGTCGGCAGAGAGCCTCAGGCGGCGGGTACCGCCCCACGCGCCAGCCGGTCGACGCGGCGCAGCGCGTCCGGGAACCGCGCCTCGCCCGCCATGGCGTGCACCAGGGCTGCGGCGGCGTCGACCGGCATGCCGGACGCCGTGACGTACAGCGGCCGGGCCGACAGGCCGCGCAGCACCTCGGCGGCATGCGTCGCCGTGCGGAACCGGGTCTTGGCGACACCGACGACGACGCGAGCCAGACCCGCGTCGGCCACGTGGGCGCCGAGCCCGGGGCTCCCCTCGGGGTCGAGGTCCACGTACCCGTCGACGATCAGCAGGTCCACCGGCGCGACGCCGGACAGGACCCGCTCGAGGGCCGGCAGCTCGCGCTCGTAGAACCTGCCGGGTCGGTACGCCGCCACCTGCTCGACGAGCACCGTACGTTCGTCGACGAGGGTGGTGAACGCGGCGTCCTCGGCGACGACCAGCGCCGCCCGCGCGCCGCCGTCGTCCAGGTACTGCACGTCCACCGCGCCGTAGCGCGAACTGTCGGTCACGGTCAGGCGTCCGAGCCGGTCCGCGACGAGAGCAGACGGCGGAACGAGGTGAGCCGGGCCTCGCGGGCCGGCCGTTCGTCCTCCGGGGAGGCCTTTATCCAGTCGTCGAGCGCGCAGTCCGGTGCGTCCGCGAGGTGCGTGCAGCCTCGCGGGCACTCCTGGGCCACCTCGTCGAGGTCGTCGAACGCCCGCAGCAGGTGCGACACCTCGACGTGGGCGAGGCCGAAGGAGCGGACACCCGGGGTGTCGATGACCCAGCCGTCGAAGGCGTCGGAGGGCTCGCCGTCCGACGGTGACACGGGCAGAGCGAGCGCGACCGCGGACGTCGAGGTGTGCCGGCCGCGGCCCGTCACGTCGTTGACCACACCGGTCGCCCGCTTGGCGTCCGGCACCAGGGCGTTGATCAGCGTGGACTTGCCGACGCCGGAGTGGCCGACCAGCACGGACACGAGGCCGCGCAGCCTGCCGCGGACCTCCTCGACGGACTCGGGGGCCAGGATCATGCCGCCGGCCGTCTGGCCGGCGACGTTCGCACGGTCGGCCTCGTCGCTGGACGCCTCCCGGCGGGTGACCACCACCTCGACGCCGAGCGGCTCGTAGAGCTCACGCAGCACGTCGGGGGAGGCCAGGTCGGCCTTGGTCAGGCAGAGCAGGACCGACATGCCGGCGTCGTAGGCGGCGACGACGCAGCGGTCGATCATGCCGGTCCGCGGCTCGGGCTGGGCCAGCGCCGTGACGATGACCAGCTGGTCCGCGTTGGCGACGACTATCCGCTCGTACGGGTCGGTGTCGTCGGCGGTGCGGCGCAGCGTCGAGGTCCGCTCCTGGATGCGCACGATCCGGGCGAGCGAGCCCTCGCCGCCCGATACGTCGCCGACGACGTCCACCCGGTCGCCGACGACGACGCGAGTGCGGGTCAGCTCCCGGGCCTTCATCGCGGTCACGATCTTCTCGCCGGACGTTCCGGCCCCGTCGGCGTCCTTGACCAGGAGCGTGTACCGCCCGCGGTCCACGCCGGTGACCAGGCCGGTCACGGCGTCGGAGTGTTCGGGGCGTTGCTTGGTGCGGGGGCGCGAGCCGCGCTTGGACGGGCGGGAGTGGAAGTCCGACTCGTCGATGCCGCGGCGGCCCATCAGGCGGGTCCCATCAGCAGACGCCCATCAGGAGGCCGTGCCGAGCATGCGGAGCCACATGCCGGTGAAGTCGGGCAGCGTCTTCGCCGTCGTGCCGACGTTCTCCACCCGCACGCCGGGCACGCGCAGCCCGAGCAGTGCGGCGGACGTCGCCATGCGGTGGTCGGCGTAGGTGCGCACGACGTCGCCCCGCAGCGGCCGGGGGGTGATCACCAGGCCGTCGCGGGTCTCCTCGGCCTGGCCGCCGAGCCGCGTGATCTCACGGGCCAGCGCCGCCAGGCGGTCGGTCTCGTGGCCACGCAGGTGCGCGATCCCGCGGAGCCTGGAGGGGGAGTCCGCCAGCGCGGCCAGCGCCGCGAAGGTGGGCGCGAGCTCGCCCCCGGCACGCAGGTCGACGTCGATCCCGTGGATCTCGCCGGTCCCCGTCACGGAGAGGACACCGTCGGCGAGGGTGTAGGTGCCGCCCATGCGCTCCAGCAGCTCGGGAACCATGGCGCCGGGCTGTGTGGTCAGCGTCGGCCAGCCGGGGATGCTGACGGTGCCGCCGGCCACCAGGGCGGAGGCCAGGAACGGCGCCGCGTTGGAGAGGTCGGGCTCGACGCGGACGTCGCGGGCGGCGATCGGCCCGGGGGAGACGCCCCACATCCCGTCACGCGAGTCGTCGACCACGACGCCGGCGTCGCGCAGCGTGGCGACCGTCATCTCGATGTGCGGCAGGCTCGGCAGCGTGGCACCGATGTGCCGGAGCGTGAGGCCTCGCTCGAAACGCGCGGCTGCGAGCAGGAGGCCGGAGACGAACTGCGAGGACTCCGACGCGTCGACGTCGACGGCGCCGCCCGGCACGCTGCCCCGGCCTTCCACGGTGAACGGGAGGTGGGTGGGCAGGTCGGCGGACTCCGGCCCGGATTCCGGGTCGTGCACCGTGATGCCAAGGGTGCGCAGCGCTGCCAGCACGGGCAGCATCGGGCGGACGCGGGCCTCCGGGTCGCCGTCGAACCGGACCGGGCCGTCGGCGAGCGCCGCGACCGGGGGCAGGAACCGCATGACGGTGCCGGCCAGGCCGGTGTCCACCTCGGTGCCGCCGGCCACAGGTCCGGGGGTCACGTGGAGGGTGCTCGGGTGGTCGCCCACCTCGATGCGGGCACCGAGGGTGCGCAGGGCGCGGATCATGAGGTCGGCGTCCCGGCTGCGCAGGGCACCGCGCAGGGTGCCGGGCCCTTCCGCGAGCGCCGCGAGCACCAGGAGCCGGTTGGTGAGCGACTTGCTGCCGGGTATCTCGACCGTCGCGTCCAGGGGGGCGCCGGCCAGCGGCGCCTCCCATGTCGGTGCGGGCGCGGTGGTGGAGGAGGTCATGTGCCGAGATTATCGCGGACCGTGCCGGAGCAGCGGCTTCGTGTCGCCGCGCGTCAGACCTTGACGGCGGCTGCCTTTGCCTCGGCACGTGCGGTACGGGCCTGCTGGACCCGCCAGGACAGTCCCGGCCGGCCTTCGAGGTCGGCACCCGCAATGAGGGCCGCACCCACGGAGGCGAGGTTGTGCAGGAACCGGTCGGTGCGCACGGGGCGCTCTTCCTTCGGGGCGGTGAAGGGCTGGTTCACCACGGCGAGCGGCAGCGTGAGCAGGGCCAGCGCGAGCGCGGAGGCGCGTGGCGCCTTGCCGAGCGCGAGCAGCGTGCCCGCGGCCGCGGTGGCGATCCCGTGGGCGCGGACGAGCGTGGTGACCTGCTTCTCGCTGAGTGGCTCGGCGCCCAGCGCCTGGGTGGCCAGGGTGGACCCGGACCTGGCGGCGGCCACGTGCTCGCTCGGGTTCCGGGCAGCCTGCACCCCGTCGTAGATGAACGATGAGGCCAGCAGGGGTCGCGCGATGTGTCGAAGCAGCATGCCTCCACCTTGGCAGATGAGGGCGCCGAATGCAGCAGGATGGCGGCACGGAATCGCACCGGGAATTCGACGCCGGGGGTGAGGGTTGAACCCCTCGTGGAGCGATGCCTCGAGAAGGATCCGGTGAAGAGCAGGGTGATCGACACGGTGACGGATACAGCGGCCCGCATGGTGACCAGCGGAGCGATCGGCACGGGGACGAACCCGATGTCGGGCGTGACCGCGGCTTCGACGTCGGGTGCGCAGGTGCCGCCCGTGATGTTCGGCGCGGTCCCGCCGCACCTGCTCGGCACCTCCGTTGACTCTGTGCTGACCTCGGCGAAGGCCACGGCGGACGCCCTGTCGGCGGCCCTGGCGAACACGGGCTGGCCGACGAGGCTAGGCTCGAGTGCGATGACTGACACTTCCCGCGAGCAGAACCAGGGTGCCGACGAGATCGGCACCGATGCCGGGGCGCGCCCCGACACGAGCGCGAGCGAGGGTGTTGTCGGATCCACGGAAGCGACCGCGGCCGAGAGCACCACTGCGCCCAGCACCGTGACCAGCCCGGAGACCACCGGCGAGGACGGCGACGACGAGAGCACCGAGCGCTCCCCGCAGGAGGAGGACGCCGCGGCTCGCGCCGTGCGGTTCGAGCGGGACGCGCTCCAGTACCTCGACCAGCTGTACTCCGCGGCGCTGCGCATGACGCGCAACCCAGCGGACGCCGAGGACCTGGTGCAGGAGACGTTCGCCAAGGCGTTCGCCGCGTTCCACCAGTACCGGCCGGGCACCAACCTGAAGGCTTGGCTGTACCGCATCCTCACGAACACGTTCATCAACAGCTATCGCAAGAAGCAGCGCGAGCCGCAGCAGTCCCAGGCGGAGGACGTCGAGGACTGGCAGATCGCGCGCGCGGCGTCGCACACGTCGCGCGGCCTGCGCTCGGCGGAGGTCGAGGCGCTGGACCGGCTGCCGGACAGTGATGTGAAGCGGGCGCTCGCCGAGCTCCCGGAGGATCGGCGGATGGTCGTGTACTACGCCGACGTCGAGGGCTTCCCCTACAAGGAGATCGCCGAGATCATGGGAACTCCGATCGGGACGGTGATGTCCCGGCTCCACCGCGGACGACGGCAGCTGCGTGAGCTCCTTGCCGACTATGCCGCCCAGCGAGGACTCGTCAGCCAGGCGCCCGGAGGTGCGCAGTGAACAACATCCAACCCATCCCGCACGACATGGCGGGGGAGTCCGAGTGCGAGCACGCACTGAAACACCTCTACGAGTACCTGGACTCCGAGATGACGCCGGAGGACGAGACGCGCATGCGCGCGCACGTCGCCCACTGCTCGCCGTGCCTGGCGGAGCTGAGCGTCGAGGACCTCGTGAAGCAGCTGGTGCGCCGCTCCTGCAGCGAGCGCGCGCCGGACACGCTGCGGGTGCGCATCCACGAGCAGCTGACGGTCATGACCGTCGCCGAGTGACCTGCCTGGCTGACCGCAGGCGGGCATGACGAAGGGCCGGGACCCATGGGGTACCCGGCCCTTTCGCGTGCCCAGCTGGGCGGCTCACGGTCCTGACGGACGCTTGAGCCGGCTCAGGCGTTGGGACGCTTGCCGTGGTTGGCGGCCGAGCCCTTGCGGCTACGGCGCTTACGACCGCGCTTGCTCATGGGTGTCTCCTGACAGGTGACGGACTGAATGGGTCCATGATCCCACAGATAGTGGGGTTGTCCGGTCGCAAAGGGGTTGCCGGACCGGTAAACGCGATATATCGTGACTGAGGTCAACGCGATATATCGCGTTGAGGCAGCGACGGTCCGAGCCGGTCACGAGCAGCGGAGGAACCCATGAGCGCAGACAGCTGGACCGTCACAGGTCCGCAGACCATCGAGCTGGACGGTGTGACCAGCGTCGACGCCCATGTCGTCGACGGCAGGCTCGATATCGTGGCGCACGACGAGCCGGTGGTCCGGGTCGAGGTGCACTCGGTGGAGGGCCGGTCGCTCGAGGTGCGCCTCGAGGCGGGACGCCTGGTGATCGAGCACGAGAGCGGCCTGTCCGGCTGGGGCTCGTTCATGAAGCGGTTCGCCGACTTCGGCGGAAGGGCCCACGCCGACATCCACGTGGCGGTACCGGCCGGAACCTCGGTGCGGCTCGGCACCGTCCGCGGCGAGGGCCTCCTCGCCGGTACGACCGCGGGCGCGTCGGCGTCCACCGTCTCCGGGTCGCTGCTCGTCTCCCGCACGGCCGGCGACCTCAAGCTGAACACCGTCTCCGGCGAGGTGACGGTCCGCGATCATGTCGGCGACGTCACGAGCAACACCGTGTCCGCCGACGTCGTGGTGAGCGCTTCCGCCGACTCCGTCACGTCGTCCTCGGTGTCCGGGGACGTGACGTTCGACCTGGTGGACCAGCCGCGCTCCGTCCGGGTCAACACCGTGTCCGGGAACATGCTCCTGCGGGTGCCGGACGAGCGGGCCGTCGAGGTCTCGGTGCAGAGCGTCAGCGGGCGGGTGACGCTGGGCGGCCTGCAGTTCACGGGCGGCGGTGGCTCGAAGGTCGTCGGCGGCGACCGGTCGGCAGGGCCCGGCGTCATGCACCTGCGGGTGACCGGCGTCTCCGGCGACGTCACGGTGATCGGCGGGCCGCAGGATGCGGTTGCCGACGCCCCTTCCGGCACCGTGCCCGCGGACCAGTCGGCCGTGGAGCTGTAGTGCCTCCGGTGTTCGCCCACGGGGAGCTGCGCCTGTACCTCCTGGTGCTGCTCCTGGACGGGCCCCGGCACGGGTACGAGCTCATCACCGAGCTCACCCGGCGCTTCGGCGGTACCTACCGCCCCAGTGCCGGGACCATCTACCCACGCCTGGCCCGGCTCGAGGAGGAGGGCCTGGTGCGCCGTTCCGTCCCGGGTGCCGGGGCGGAGACGGGCGGGCCGGGCCCGCACGGGTCGTCGGGAGCAGGCCGCAAGGCCACCTACGAGCTCACCCCCGCCGGCCGCGCGGAGATCGACGCCCGGTTCGACGACGTCAGGCGGCTGGAGCGCAGCGTGGCCGAGACGGTGCGCAGCCTGGCGGACGAGGTACGGGCCGACGTCCGCGACACGATGCGAGGCCTGCGGGCCGAGCTCGCGGCGGCCGCCCAGGAGGTCCGCACGCGGCCGCGCCCGGGCGCCGCACCCGACCCACGCCGCACGCAGTCCAACTCCCTGCGGCACGACGCCGAGGCGGTCCTGCAGCGGTTCCGTAACGACGTCCTGGCCGATCTGCGGGAGGCGGACGTCGCCGGTACGGTGTCCGCGCTGACCGTGGAGACGCTCCGCACAGTTCTCGACTCGGCACGTTCCGCGATCCGTGGGACGCTGCCGCACAGCACGACCTCTCCGCCGCGTCGTGCGGACCGAAACCCATGAATCTGTCCAGTTCCCCAGCAGGTCCCCAGCAGCTTTCCCCAATGAACGGAGCACAGCGATGACCACCGAGTCCTGGAGCGTGGCCGCCCCGCAGACCATCGAGGTCGGCGGCGCCTCGACCCTGATCGTCCGGCTGACGAACGGCCGCGCGGAGATCGTGGCCGACCCGAACCGCACGTCCGGCGCCCTCGTCGAAGTCCTCGAGGTATCGGCGCGGCCGCTGCAGATCCTCGCCGAGCACGGCAACCTCCGGGTCGCCTACGACTTCCCGGGGCTCGAGGGCTTCGTGGACCGCTTCCGCGGCCTCAAGGACCAGGACGCGGCGGTCGTCAGGGTGACCGTGCCGGCCACGTCAGTGGTCGACGTCGCAACGGTCGGCGCCGAGGTCGTGGTGACCGGGTCGCGGGCCGGGGTCAACGTGAAGACCGCGGGCGGTGCCATCACCGTGACGGGCACCACCGGGTCCGTGACCACCAAGTCGGGCACGGGAGCGGTCACCGTCGCCGAGCACGCGGGCGACGTATCGGTCTCGACGGTCTCCGGCGCGGCGTCCGTGGTGGGCGCCCTGGGCCGGGTGTCGGTCCAGACGGTGTCCGGTGCGGTCGACGTCACCGCCATCGGCACGACGCCGCTCGTCAACGCCAAGACGGTCTCCGGCCCGGCAGCGGTGCAGCTCGACGCCGGGTCCCCGGTCAACCTCCGTGCGCGCAGCGTCACGGGCAAGGTGGTCATCGACGGGGCCCAGGCGACGTCCAGCGCGCAGCGCACCGTCGTCGTCGACCACGCGGAGCCCGGTGCGGCGGCGTACATCTCGACCAACACCGTCTCGGGAACGGCCACGATCACCCGCGGCTGATACCGCACTGCCGAAGTAGAGCTGTGGCGAGAAAGAACCGGGGCCGGAGTGCGGATCAGCACTCCGGCCCCGGTTCTGTCTCGCCACAGCTCTACTTCCGCACGGGGGTCAGGCTCAGGCGACCTCGTCCTGGGGGAGGCCCAGCCAGCTGTGCCAGCCGGTGTGCAGCACCAGCCACGCCATCAGGCCGTAGCCCGCCTGGCCGGGGTAGACGCCCCCACCCTGCGCGAGGTCGGCGAGCCACTGCTCGTGCTGCGCGAGCGGCGTGTACGTGTCGACGTACGGCACCCTGCGCCGGTTGGCGACGTCGGCGAACGCGTCCGACAGCTCCGCGATCCGGCTGCCCTCTGCGGGCAACCCGGGCGGCGGCCCGACGACGAACGCCGCCGTCCGGTTCGCGTCCGCGACGTCGAGGATGTTCGCCAGGTTCAGCCGCGAGCGCGCGACGGTGAGCCCGGAGGAGACGTCGTGCCGCCCCAGGGCCACCACCAGGCGGTTCTCGACCTCGGAGTCCGAGCCGAACCGCGTGGCGGTCTCCGCCTCCCAGCGGGCGCCGAGCTGCGTGCTGGTCTCGCCGGGCACGGCGAGGGTGAAGAGCATGGCGGGCCGGGAGAAATGGGTGCGCGCGACGACGCGACCGGTCCAGCCGAGCGCACGAGCGTCTCCGACACCCGTGGCCAGCTCGTCACCGACGACGCAGATGCGCACCTCGCGATCCTGCAACGGACTCTCCTTGCCTGTTCCCGGCAGCCTGGCGGACGGCCGGTTCCCCATTGTGATGCACGGACAGTGGCCGAACAGTGCCAACGCGCCGACGCGTGTGCGCCCAGGTCAGAACCAGAGACGCTTTGGCGGCGCCGCCGGTGCGGCGTCGTCAGAGCAGCGTCATCCCCCAGCGGACGGCGTGCCGCTCGCCCGGAGCGAGGTGCACGAGCCGCTCGCGCGTGCGGAACGCGTCGGCGGCACAGGTCATCGGCTCGGCGGCGAGACCCATCCGGCGTCGGTCCGGGTCGATGTGGTCGCCCGTGCAGACCTGCCAGACGTCCTGGGACTCGTCCATCCAGACCGCGGACGTGCGGCCGTCGGGGGCGGTCAGGTGGGCCCAGGAGAGGCCGTCGCCGTCGCGCAGGACATCGACGTACGCGTCGTCGAGGTCCAGCCCGGCCGCGCTGCGCGGCTCACGCAGGTCAAAGGTGCCCGACGCCGGCTCGGTGCCGGTCGGGAGCAGCCGCTCGTCGGTCGTGACGCGGGTGGCCGCGTCGAGGCGGACCGTGCACTCGTCCAGGTCCGCGCCGCCCGTCGAGAGCCACGGGTGGAACCCGCACCCGTAGGGCGCCGTGCTCGCCCCGATGTTCGTGACGTCGAGGGTGACCTCGAGGCCCGCGTCGGACAGGGCGTAGCGGATCTGCGCGACCAGCTGGAACGGGTAGCCAGGCCGGGCGACCAGCTCGAGCTCGAGGGTCACGGCGGATCCCGTGTGCTCGATCACCGACCAGCGGTCCCACGCAGCGAGCCCGTGCAGCGCGGTGTTGCGCGCGGGCTCCGTGACGGGCAGCTGGTGCGTCTCGCCGCCGTACTCGTAGGAGCCGTCGCGGAGCCGGTTCGGCCAGGGGATCAGCACGGCGCAGTTGAACACCGGGCTGATCTCGTCCGCTCTGAAGGGCACCACGACGTCGCGGCCGTCGACCGAGTACTCTCGCAGCGCCGCACCCACCTGGGTGACCGTCGCACGGTGGCCTTCGTGGCTGATCCGGAACTGGTCCCCGGAAGGATGGGGCCTGGCCGCAGCCACGGGAGGAATTTCTGTCGTCACACTCACACCGTAACCGTAGGGCAATTTATGCCTGCGCCACGTAGCGTGAGACAGCAGACTAGGGGGTCGGGTTCTGTGATGTTCACACGACCCCGCTACGAACAGGACCTGATGTCGGGTCCATGCGGGCACGTCTGCCCGCCCCAGCAAGGAGGAACGATGGAACAGCAGGTACTCGGACGGACCGGTCGGCTCGTATCGGCTGTGGGCCTGGGCACCTGGCAGCTCGGTGCTGACTGGGGTGAGGTCAGCGAGGGCGACGCCCGAGCCGTCCTCGAGGCCTCGCTCGAGGCCGGGGTGACCTTCTTCGACACCGCTGACGTCTACGGTGACGGCCGCAGCGAGCAGGCGATCGGCTCCTTCCTCAAGGACCACCCCGAGGCCGGCATCACCGTCGCCACGAAGATGGGCCGGCGCATGGACCAGGTGCCGGAGAACTACGTGCTCCAGAACTTCCGGGAGTGGACCGATCGGTCCCGGCGGAACCTCGGCGTCGACCGGCTGGACCTGGTGCAGCTCCACTGCCCGCCCACGCCCGTCTACTCCTCGGACGCCGTCTACGACGCGCTCGACCAGCTCGTCTCCGACGGCGCGATCGCCGCCTACGGCGTGAGCGTCGAGAAGACCACGGAGGCGCTCGAGGCCATCGCGCGTCCCAACGTCGCCAGCGTGCAGATCATCCTCAACGCGTTCCGGCTCAAGCCGCTCGACGAGGTGCTGCCTGCGGCCTCCGCCGCGGGCGTCGGCATCATCGCGCGCGTGCCGCTCGCGTCCGGTCTGCTCTCCGGCAAGTACACCAAGGACACGGTGTTCGCCGAGAACGACCACCGCAACTACAACCGTGAGGGCGCCGCGTTCGACGTCGGAGAGACGTTCTCCGGCGTGCCCTACGAGGTGGGGCTCGAGGCCGCCGCCCGCTTCACGGAGCTCGCGCGTGAGCTCGTCGGGGAGACCCTGACCCCGGCGCAGGCAGCGATCGCCTGGGCCTGGCAGCGGCCGGGCGTCTCCTCCGTGATCCCGGGGGCGCGCAACGTCGAGCAGGCCCGCGCCAACGCCGCGGCCGGTCACGCGGAGACGCTGGGCCCGCTCTTCATGTCCGGCGTGCGGGAGATCTACGACGAGATGATCAAGGAGCACGTCCACGACAAGTGGTGACGCGTAGGACCGCGAAGTAGAGCGCCTGTCCCACTCCCGCACGAGGTGAGCCTCGTGGGAGGGGGACAGGCGCTCTACTTCGCGGTCCAGGCCGCTCACTGCTCCGGGCGGAAGACGCAGAACTCGTTGCCCTCCGGGTCGGCGAGCACGTCCCAGAACACATGCGGGTCCGGGGAGTCCGCACGCCCCATGAGCAGCGTGGCGCCCGCGTCGAGAAAGCTCTCGGTCTCGCCCCACACGTCCCAGTGGATGCGGTTCTTCACGGTCTTCGGCTCGGGAACCGGGATGAAGAGCATCAGCCAGGGCAGCCCGCCGCCGGGTTCCAGCCGGTACCACGGCCGGTCGGAGTACCGCTTCGGCTCCACGCCGAACCGCTCTCCCCACCAGCTGCTCGCCGCTGCCGGGTCGGCGGAGTCGACGACCAGCGCGTAGAGGCGATAGCCGCCCACCGTCGCCGCCCGGTGCGGGAACGCGCAGAGCTCGCCGCCCTCGGGGTCGCGCATGACCGTCCAGTCCTCGCGCGCGACCTCCGGCGTGGCGCCGAGCGCCCGGAGCTCGTCGACCGTGGCGTGCAGGTCGAGGTGCACCCGCTGCTTGACGGTGCGCGGCTCGGGGACCTGGTTGATCCAGACCGTGTGCTGCGGGACGTCGTCCTCGAGCACGAACTCGGCCGCGGAGTCGCCGGCCGGCCGCGACCGGAGCCCCAGGGCCCCCGACCAGAAGGCGGCGAGCGTCGGCCCGTCGGTGGCGTCGATGACCAGGTCCTTGAAGGCTGCGTCTGCCATCACGCCAGCGTACGGCGGGCGTCGTCGGTCCGGGAGCGCAAAAAGAGGCGGGCATCCTCCCGAAGGGGATGCCCGCCTCCCATCCAGCTGTCAGCCGCGAGTGAAGGCCTGCTCGAGGAGCGTCTTCTGCTGCGCCTGGTGCAGCTTGGCGGTACCGGCGGCCGTGGATGCCGACGCCGGGCGAGAGACCACCTTGACGTACGGCATGTCCAGCGGCAGGGCGAGGTGGATGAAGCCCCACGCGCCCTGGTTCTGCGGCTCGTCCTGCACCCAGACCAGCTCGGCGCCCTCGTACTTGGCGAGCTCCGCGCGGATCTGAGCCTCGGGGAACGGGTACAGCTGCTCGAGGCGGACGATGGCCACTCCCTCGTCGCCGCGCTTGGTGCGCTCGGCGAGCAGGTCGTAGTACACGCGGCCCGTGCACAGGAGCACGCGGTTCACCTTGGCCGGGTCGGCCACCGAGTCCGCGATGACCTCCTGGAACGTCCCCGACGTGAAGTCCTCGACCGAGGAGGCAGCCGCCTTGAGGCGCAGCAGCTGCTTCGGCGTGAACACCACGAGCGGACGGCGCGGGCGGGCGTACGCCTGGCGGCGCAGCAGGTGGAAGTACGACGCAGGAGTGGACGGCTGCGCGATCGTCAGGTTGTTCTCCGCGCCGAGCTGCAGGAACCGCTCGATGCGGGCGGACGAGTGGTCCGGACCCTGGCCCTCGTAGCCGTGCGGCAGCAGCATGACGACCGACGACGACTGGCCCCACTTCTGCTCGGCGGACGAGATGAACTCGTCGATCACCGTCTGGGCGCCGTTGACGAAGTCGCCGAACTGCGCCTCCCAGAGCACCAGGGCGTCCGGGCGCTCCACCGAGTAGCCGTACTCGAAGCCGAGTGCGGCGTACTCCGACAGCGAGGAGTCGTAGACCCAGAACTTGGCCTGGTCGCCCGACATGTACAGCAGCGGCGTCCACTCGGCGCCGGTCTCCCGGTCGTGCAGCACTGCGTGCCGCTGCACGAAGGTGCCGCGGCGGGAGTCCTGCCCGGCGAGGCGCACCGGGGTGCCCTCGACGAGCAGCGAGCCGAAGGCGACGAGCTCGCCGAAGCCCCAGTCGATGCCGCCTTCCTTCGCCATGAGCTGGCGCTTCTCGAGCATCTGCGCGAGCTTCGGGTGGATCGTGAAGCCCTCGGGCGGCGTGGTGTGCACGTCACCGACCCGCTGCAGCATCTCCGGCGAGATCGCCGTCTGCCAGCCCACCATCGTCCCGGCGTCCTCACGCTGGGACTCGGGGCGCTCCAGGCCGGCGAGGTGCTCCGTCTGCGGTGCGGGCGTGAAGCCCGACTTGGTCTCGGTGAAGACCCGCTCGAGCTGCGACTGGTAGTCCTGCAGCGCGCCCTCGGCCTCTTCGACGGTGATGTCACCGCGGGCGACCAGGTTCTCGGTGTACAGCTTGCGCACTGAGCGCTTGGTCTCGATGAGGTTGTACATGAGCGGCTGCGTCATCGACGGGTCGTCGCCCTCGTTGTGCCCGCGGCGGCGGTAGCAGATGAGGTCGATGATGACGTCCTGGCCGAACTGCTCGCGGAACGCGAAGGCGAGCTCGGCGGTCCGCACGACGGCCTCGGGGTCGTCGCCGTTCACGTGCATGACCGGGACCTGGTAGCCCTTGGCGACGTCGGTCGCGTACGTGGTCGAGCGGGACGCCGTCGGGCCGGTGGTGAAGCCGACCTGGTTGTTGACGACGACGTGGATCGTGCCGCCCGTGCGGTACCCGCGCAGCTGCGACAGGTTCAGCACCTCTGGCACGACGCCCTGGCCCGCGAAGGCCGCGTCGCCGTGCACCAGGATCGGCAGCACGGAGAAGCCGTCGCCGCCGAGGTCGATGCGGTCCTGCTTGGCGCGGACGATGCCCTCGAGCACCGGGTCAACGGCCTCCAGGTGCGACGGGTTGGCCGCGAGGTAGACGCGCGTGGTGGCGCCGGACTCCGACGTGAAGGTGCCCTCGGTGCCGAGGTGGTACTTCACGTCACCCGAGCCCTGGACGCTCTTGGGGTCGAGCTGGCCCTCGAACTCCTTGAAGATCTGGCCGTAGCTCTTGCCCGCGATGTTCGCCAGCACGTTGAGGCGGCCGCGGTGGGCCATGCCGATGCCGACCTCGTCGAGGCCGCCCTCTGCGGCCCGCGACAGGATCGCGTCGAGCAGCGGGATCAGGGACTCGCCACCCTCGAGCGAGAAGCGCTTCTGCCCGACGAACTTGGTCTGCAGGAACGTCTCGAACGCCTCGGCGGAGTTCAGCCGGCGCAGGATGCGCAGCTGGTCCTCGCGCGGCGTCTTGGCGTAGCCCGCCTCCAGGCGCTCCTGGAGCCACTTGCGCTGACCCGGGTCGGCGATGTGCATGTACTCGATGCCGATGGTGCGGCAGTACGAGTCGCGCAGCAGGCCGAGGATCTCGCGCAGCGTCGCCTTGGGCTTGGTGCCGAAGCCCGCCGTCGGGAAGGTGCGGTCCAGGTCCCAGAGCGTGAGGCCGTGGTTCTGGATGTCCAGGTCGGGGTGCTTGCGCTGGCGGTAGGCGAGCGGGTCGGTGTCCGCCATGAGGTGGCCGCGCGAGCGGTACGACTGGATGACCTCGGCGATCTTGGCCGGCTTGGCGGCCTCGACGTCGGCGTCGACCGTGTTGTCACGGACCCAGCGGACGGGCTCGTACGGGACGCGCAGCGCCGCGAAGACGCGGTCGTAGAAGCCGTCGAGGCCGAGCAGCTTCTCCGAGATGATCTTGAGGAACTCGCCGGACTGGGCGCCCTGGATGATCCGGTGGTCGTAGGTCGACGTGATCGTCATGACCTTCGAGATGCCCATCCGGGCGAGCTGCTCCTCGGACGCGCCGGCGAACTCCGCCGGGTAGTCCATGGCGCCGACGCCGACGATGGTGCCCTGGCCCTGCATGAGGCGCGGCACGGAGTGCACGGTGCCGATGCCGCCCGGGTTGGTCAGGGAGATCGTCGTGCCCTGGAAGTCCGGCACGGCGAGCTTGCCGCCGCGGGCCTTGCGGACCAGCTCCTCGTAGGCCGCCCAGAACTCGGCGAAGTCGAGCTCCTCGGCCTTCTTGATGCTCGGCACCAGGAGCTGGCGCGAGCCGTCCGGCTTGGCGAGGTCGATCGCGAGACCGAAGCCCACGTGCGCGGGCTGGTTGACGCCCGGCTTGCCGTCCACCGGCTCGTAGTGCGCGTTCATGACCGGCATGTCGGCCAGCGCCTCGACCAGCGCGAAGCCGATGAGGTGCGTGAACGAGATCTTGCCGCCCCGACCACGCTTGAGGTGGTTGTTGATGACGATGCGGTTGTCGACCATCAGCTTGGCGGGCACGGCGCGCACCGAGGTGGCGGTGGGGACCTCGAGCGAGGCCTCCATGTTCGTGACCACGCGCGCGGCGGGGCCGCGCAGCTTCTGGACGTCGTCGACGGCGTCCGGGTGCGCAACGGGGCGCTCGAACGTGTCCGCGTAGTGCGTGGTGGGTGGGGTGGCGATCGGGTTCGCCGGGTTGACCTTGGGGTCGGCGGGCAGGCGCTTCTTGCGCACCTTCTGCGCCGCCTCCGAGGCGGCGGTGCCGCCGGTCACCGGGGGGGCCGACTGCCGGGCGGGAGCTGGGGCGGGGGCCGCCGGAGCGGACGTCGCGCCCGCCTGGGCCGCACCTGCGTCGGCCGGAGCCCCGTCGGCCGGCGCTGCGTCGGCCGGAGCCTTCGGAGCTGCCGCCGGTGCGCCGTCCTTGGTGGAGCCGTTCTCGCCGGGGGTGTAGTCGGCGAAGAAGTCCCACCACGCGGGGTCTACCGCGTTCTTGTCCTTGAGGTACTGCTGGTAGAGCTCGTCGACAAGCCATTCGTTGGCTCCGAATGACGAGCTCGCCACGCTGATCGACTCTGAACCAGCCTTAGGGGACACGCGCGGATCGCCCACCTTCACCACAGTTGCGTTCGTCGCGCGCCACCCTTGTCGCAGCACGCGAAGCCCGAATGTTTTCGGACCCTCCAAGGGTAGGCCCTTCTGGCCCGCCGGTGGGCTTGGCCGCGCGGGCCCTGCGGGGCGCGCAGGCGCCAAAGAAGTTGGTTCGTCATGTTTATCGCAGGCTGAGCAAAACCCGGGCAACGTTCGGCCTGGAAGTCCCCAACGCGGCGTTACGGCGCTCCGTATGGGGCGGCCAATCTTTGGGGCGTGTGACAGAAATCACGCGACTCCGTCTCACGCTCCGACCGCTCGCGCCCCTAGGCTTCTCCGTTTCTCACGGGAAACTACCCGATCGGTGCGCATGCGGTCAGTCCGATGCGATCAGTCCGTGTGCGTGGTCGAGACGCCCGGTGCCGGGTGTGCCCGCGCGGGGAGGGTGACCCGCATCGTCGCGCCCCGGTCGGAGTCGACCACCTGGACGTGCCCGCCGTGCAGCTCGACCGCCCAGCGGACGATGGCCAGGCCGATCCCGGTGCCGCCGCTCGACCCGACGGTGCTCCCGACCGTGCTGCCGCCGAACGTGTCGCCCGAGGATCCGTTCCAGCCCCTGTCGTCGGTCCGGTCCGCCGTCGACCCGGTGCCGCGCACGAACCGCTGGAAGATCCGCTCGCGGTCCGCCGCGGCGATACCGGGGCCCTCGTCGCTGACCTCCAGCACGACGTCGGCGCCCTCCGTGCCGTCGACGGGGTAGGCGTCCAGGCGGACGACGCCGCCCGGCGGCGAGTGCCGGATCGCGTTCTGCAGCAGGTTCATGACCACCTGGTGGAGGCGTTCGGCATCGCCCTCGATGGAGAGGTCCTCCGGCGTGACGTCGACGACGTAGTGGAGGTCCTTGGCGGCGTCGACCATCGAGAGGTCCTCTGCGCAGTCCTCGAGGAAGTCGCCGACGGCGATCTTGCCCACGTTGAGCGCCGAGGCGCCCGCCTCGATGCGCGAGAGATCGAGCAGGTAGGTGACGAGCCGGGTGAGCCGGTCCGTCTGGGCGTGCGCCTGCTCCAGCGCGGACGGGGTGGGCTCGACGACGCCGTCGACCATGTTCTCCAGCTGCGCCTTGAGCGCGGCGACCGGGGTGCGCAGCTCGTGCGACACGTTGGCGATCAGGTCGCGGCGGGTCTGCTCGACCGAGGCCAGGTCCTCGGCCATGCGGTTGAACGCGTGCGCGAGCTGCCCGACCTCGTCGCTGCTCGTCGCGCGCACCCGGCGGGTGTAGTCGCCGTCCGCCATCGCCTCGACGGCCTCGGTGATCTCCCGCAGCGGCGACGTCATGCCGCGGGCCAGGACCTGCGTGAGCAGCAGCGACAGGATGATGGCCAGGGGGAAGGTGCGGCTCGGCCCCAGGGACGCCTGCAGGCCGAGCCACGTGATCAGCACCGCCGCCGAGACCGTCACCGCCACCAGCACGCCCAGCTTGATCTTGAGCGAGCGCAGCGGGTCGAGCGGCCGCACGTCGGGGACGCGGGGTACGTGCGGTCTCATCGGATCCTCGTCTGAGTTACTGGCTGGCCTGGTTGGCGGGCGGCTCGAACGCGTACCCGACGCCGTGCACGGTACGGATCAGGTCGGGGCCGAGCTTGCGGCGCAGGGCCTTGATGTGGGAGTCCACCGTGCGCGTGCCGCTGGCGTCCGCCCAGTCCCAGACCTCGGCGAGCAGGCGCTCGCGTGTGAGCACCGTCTTGGGCGATCCGGCGAGCATGACGAGCAGCTCGAACTCGGTGGGGGTCAGGTGGACCTCCTCGCCGCCGCGATAGACGCGGCGCTGCGCGCGGTCCACCGTGACGTCGCCCATCATCATGGGCGGGTCGGCCGGCGTCGTGGCGGCGGCCTGTGCCGCACGGTCCACGCGGCGCAGCAGCGCCTTGATCCGGGCCACGAGCTCGCGCATCGAGAACGGCTTGGTCATGTAGTCGTCGGCGCCGACGCCGAGGCCGACCAGCATGTCGGTCTCGTCGTCCCGTGCGGTGAGCATGAGGATCGGCGTGGGGTGCTCGGCCTGGATGCGCCGCGTGACCTCGAGCCCGTCGATGCCTGGCAGCATCACGTCGAGCACCACGAGGTCGGGGCGCAGCCGTGAGGCGGCGTCGACGCCGGACAAGCCGTCGCGCGCGACCTCGACCCGCCAGCCCTCGGCGGACAGCCGCTGAGCGATGGCCGTCGCGATCGTCGGCTCGTCCTCCACTACGAGCACGGTCGCGCTCTGCTGACCGGTCGAGGCTGCGGCCGACGCCGGACCGGGCTGCTGCGAGGCCCCAGACGGCTGGGGGTTACCAGATGACATAGGTCAATCATGCCCGTACCTACCTGATAAGACCCTGATAACGGCCTGACTGCGTGTCAGCGCGCCCGGTCGCGAGTGCGCGCAGCCCTTCCGGAGCGTTCCCGCTACGATCTATCGCACGATGATCGAGCGATATCCCGACCGAAGATCCTGGAAGAATCCAGACCCCCCGAACGCCCTCCGGAGCATGAGATGACCGGCGACTGGATCTTGGTCGCCGTCGGCGTCCTTCTCACAGCAGGTACAGCTGTCTTCGTGGCCGGGGAGTTCTCCCTCGTCACCATCGACCCCGCGGTGATCGGTGACTCCGACGACTCGGAGGGGGACAGACCCGGCCGGACCCGGTCCGACCCCCAGTCCTCCGCGACGTCCAACCCCCGGTCCGGCCATGCTGCCCGGCCCGTACTCGGCCAGAGCATGCGGGACCGCAGCGTACGCACCGCGCTGCGCCACCTCTCGACCGAGCTGAGCTCCGCCCAGGTCGGCATCACGCTGACCACCATCCTGCTGGGCTACACCGCGCAGCCGGCGCTGAACTCCCTGCTCTCGGCAGGGTTCGGCGCGACGTCCGTGCCGACCGCCGTCTCCGCCGGCCTCGCCGGCGTCCTGGCCGTCGTGCTGGTCAACGTGTTCTCCATGGTGTGCGGTGAGCTGATCCCCAAGAACTTCGCGCTCTCGGCGCCGCTGGCCACCGCACGCATCGTCGTGCCGGTGCAGCGGGTGTTCACCATCACGTTCAAGCCGCTGATCGCCGTGCTCAACGGCTCAGCCAACGCCCTGCTGCGGCGCATCGGCGTCGAGCCGCGTGAGGAGCTCTCCGGAGCCCGGTCCGCGTCCGAGCTGGCCTCGCTGGTGCGCCGCTCGGCGGAGGAGGGCACGCTCGAGGAGTCCGTCGCGACGCTGCTCACCAACTCGATCGAGCTGGACACGCTGAGCGCGCGCGACGTCATGACCGACCGCCTGCGCATGTCGGTGCTGGACCGGACGGCGACGGCGGACGACGTCGTCGCGCTCGCCCGGCGCACCGGCCACTCGCGGTTCCCGGTGATCGGGGAGGACCGGGACGACGTCGTCGGCCTCGTGCACCTGCGGCGTGCGGTCGGCGTGCCGCACGACCGCCGGAGCGAGGTGCCGGCGGCCGCCCTCATGGTGGACGCGCCCCGCGTCCCGGAGACGGTACGGCTGGGCCCGCTGCTCGTGGAGCTGCGCGGGTTCGGTATGCAGATGGCGGTGGTCGTCGACGAGTACGGCGGCACCTCCGGCGTCGTCACGCTGGAGGACGTCGTCGAGGAGCTGGTGGGCGACGTCGCGGACGAGCACGACCCCCGACGGGCCGGCGCGGCCCGTGCCGCCGACGGGTCCTGGATAGTGCCAGGCGTGCTGCGTCCGGACGAGCTCGTCGAGTACACCGCGATCGAGGTCCCGGAGGGGGCCGCATACGAGACGCTCGGTGGCCTCGTCATGGCCGAGCTCGGTCGCATGCCCACGGTCGGCGACGAGGTCACGGTGGGGACCGCAGGCGCCCGCGTGACCCTGCGCGTGGAGGCCATGGACGGGCGCCGCGTCGAGCGGGTGCGGGTTCGCCCGCTGCCCGACGACCGGCCGGGCGACGACCGGGCCCGGAACGACCGGTCCCGGCCGGACCGGGTCCGGGCCGAGCGGACGCGCAGCGAGAAGGGGACGAGCCGATGAGCACGACCACCGCACTGATCGTCGGCCTCGTGCTGCTCGCGGGCAACGCCTTCTTCGTCGGCGCGGAGTTCGCCGTCATCTCCGCGCGCCGCAGCGCCATCGAGCCCCTCGCGGCGGCGGGGGACCGGCGGGCCATCACCGTCCTGTGGGCGATGGAGCACGTGTCGCTCATGCTGGCCTGCGCCCAGCTCGGCGTGACCGTCTGCTCCACCGGCCTCGGCATCGTCGCGGAACCCGCGCTGGCGCACCTCCTCGAGGGGCCGCTGCACAGCATCGGGGTGAGCGACGACCTCACCCACCCGATCGCCCTCGTCATCGCGCTGTCCCTTGTCGTGTACCTGCACGTCGTGCTCGGCGAGATGGTGCCGAAGAACCTCGCGGTGTCCGGCCCGGACCGGGCGGTCATGTGGTTCGGGCCGCCGCTGGTGCTCCTCGCCCGGATGCTGCGTCCCGTCATCGGCGGCCTGAACTGGATCGCCAACCACGCCGTGCGGCTGGCGGGCGTCGAGCCCAAGGACGAGGTCGCCTCCGCGTTCACCGCGGAGGAGGTGCAGTCCATCGTGGAGCACTCGCAGGCGGAGGGTGTCCTGCGCGACGAGCAGGGCCTCCTGACCGGCGCCATCGAGTTCTCCAACCGCACGGCGAGCGACGTCATGGTGCCCGTCAGCGGCCTCGTGGCCGTCGACGAGAACAGCACGCCCGACGACGTCGAGCGGCTCGTGTCGAAGCACGGCTTCAGCCGGTTCCCCGTCGTGACACACGGCGACGACGGCGACGAGCTGGTGGGCTACCTGCACCTCAAGGACGTCCTCTACGCGACGGGGCCCGCCCGGTTCGAGCCGGTGGCCGTGTGGCGGGTCCGCGCACTGGCCGCCGTCGGGCCCGATGACGAGGTCGAGGACGCGCTGCGGGTCATGCAGCGCTCCGGGTCGCACCTCGCTCGCGTCGAGGGCACCGAAGGGCAGGTGCTCGGCGTCGTCTTCCTCGAGGACATCCTGGAGGAGCTCGTGGGCGAGGTGCGCGATGCGATGCAGCGCCGTTGAGATCCGGCGCCGTTGAGATGGTGGCGGCGGGAAGGCATGGACAGGTAGTGAGCACGTCATGTGCAGGTCGGGCGATGTCCCGGCGGGGCTTGGCAGGCGGCCTCGCCCCGGTTAGTGTCTCGTGCGACATAGACACCGCGAGGGGCCGCGGACGCTCGACGACGGAGGATCAGTGGAGTCCACGGCTGTGACGAGCCTGCAGCCTGCGCCCATGACGCGCCGGGCCCGGCGCGAGGCGCAGGAGCAGCACGCCCAGGCCCTGCGCGCACACGTGCTGCGGGCTCAGGGAGCGCGGGCCCAGCGCCCGCAGATCCAGCCGACGCCCGCTCGGGCGAGCCAGCCGGTCGCGACCCGGAGTGCCACGTCGTTCGACCAGGTGGTCACCGGAGCCATCACCCGGCCAGTCAGGGCGACGTCGTCCGTGCCCGCCGGGCAGCGGTTCGTCTCCCGGGCGGCCGTGATCGGCACGCTGGCCGCCGCGACCATCGCGGCACCGTTCGTGCAGGGCACCGCGGAGTCGGGCGAGTCCCCGTTCGACGTCGAGGCGCCGCACACCGGGCCGAACGTGCTCGACCTCGTGACCCAGCCCGTCGAACGCCCGAAGACCTCAGGGGCCGTCCTGCGGGCCGAGGCGATCACCCGGCCCGAGTCGGCCGCCAGCCGCTCGCTCGACCGCAGCCCGCTGCCGGACTGCGACGTCAGCGCTCCCGTCGAGGGCACCAACGGGGCGCTCGCGGACCACTCCCTGTGCGAGCTGTGGCAGGCGGGGGAGTACCTGCGGCCCGACGCCGCGATGTCGCTCAGCGCGCTCAACGAGGCGTTCCGCGCGTCGTTCGGCCGGGAGATGTGCCTCGTGGCCAGCTACCGCGACCTGGACACGCAGTACGAGCTCAAGGCCTCCAGGGGGTACTTCGCGGCCTCGCCGGGCACGTCCATGCACGGCTGGGGTCTCGCGATCGACCTCTGCTCGAAGGAGACCGGGGACAGCGAGGTCTTCTCGTGGCTCTGGGCCAACGCGCCGTCCTACGGCTGGCAGAACCCCTCGTGGGCCCAGCTCGGCGGCAGCAAGTACGAGCCGTGGCACTGGGAGTTCGTGTCGGGCGTCGTCGAGAAGGGCGAGTGGCAGGGCTGACGGTCTAGAGGCGCATCAGAAGCGCAGGTGGGTGTTCGGTCCGAAGTCCTGGCGGAACACCGGGCCGTCGCTCGCGAGCTCGGCGGCGAACGACGGCGCCCACGCGCTGTAGGGCTCCATGGCGAGCGACTCGTTGGAGAACCGGCGGTCGTCGGTGATCTCGGTGACGCAGAAGTCCGGGATCTGCAGGCCCGTGACCGGGCCGGAGCGCTCGCACTCGGCCACCACCAGCGGGTGGTTGGCACCGCCGAAGACGTCGATCGACCAGCCGTCCGCCCCGAGCCAGACGGCGTACCGGACCTTGACGATCGGTGCCCCGCCGCGGCGGACCAGCTCGACGCCGATGCTCGGGTCCAGCTCGCGCTCCGCCTCGTAGCGGGTGCCACCCACCGCCGGCCCCTTCACCGTGACCGCCGCGAAGTCGATGTCCGCGACGTGCGCCCGCAGGATCTCGGCGGGGTCGGTGTCGCCCGTCAGGTCGGCGTCGATGTCACCGGCCTGGACGCGGACCCGGAGGGCGTAACCGTCGTCGGCCAGGAAGTAGGACTGGACGATGAGGGCCGGCGCGTCCCGGAGCTCCGCAGGGAGGTCGCGCACGAAGAACCGGCGCTCGAACTCGAAGTCGGCGTAGCCGCGGTCGGCGTCGGCCGGGGCGGGCTCGTCGAAGCGATCATCGCTCATGTGAGGTCCCTCGCCATCGGCAGCTGATGCTCGGTAGGTGCTTCTCGTACTTACCGTTCCGCAGATGGTTGTCTGCGGATGATTCAAGAAGTCTACGCAACCGGCTCGGTGCGGGGCGCCGTGCCGTGCACGAACCTGTCGCCCACGAACTCGCTCAGGGCCGCTGCGATCACCTCGGGGCGGCTGTCGATGCTCCCGGGCTTCAGCACGACCGGCGTGCCGACCAGGGCGATGTTGGCCGAGGCGGCGATACGCCGGACGAACGTCCGCTGGCGCGTGACCACCGCCCTCGGGTCCGCGACGTCCACGGCGAGCACCTGCCGGAAGGCCAGCCGGGCCTCGCGCACACCGGTGACCTCGGTCCAGAGCACCTGCTCGACGCCCAGGTTGGGGAGCCAGTCGGTCAGCCCCTCGCCGTCGAGCGTGAGCACGGGCCAGGTGGGCAGCAGCAGGCGGCGCACGACGATGAGGCCAAGGCCGGTGAAGACCAGCACGCCGATGGCGCTCAGCGAGACGACGGCCAGCGCGGCCGGTGCGGCGCTCGTCTGCGCGGCGTCGAAGCCGAGACGCGCGGCCACCGCACACAGCACCACCAGCGCGAGGATGGTCAGGGCGAGCGTGAGAACGTGCGCACGGGACGGATAGAAGTCCACGGACTCGTCGGGCATACCGGGACAGTAGCGCCACAAAGTAACGAATCAGTAGCTCAGTGGCGTCATCGGCGTCAGCCGAGCAGGAGCCGCGCTCCTGCCAGGGCCGTAGCGACCAGCACGGCGGTGCTGAACACCGGGCCGGAGATGCGGTGCGCGACGAGGCGGCCGAGCAGCAGCCCCGCGAACATGCCCGGGAACAGGGCCAGCGAGACGTGCAGCGACTCCGCCGAGATGAGACCCAGGGTCGTGCTGAACGGCAGCTTCGCGATGTTGATCGTGAGGAAGAACAGCGCGACCGTGCCGAGCAGCCCGGCCCGCGAGACGCCGGCGCGCAACAGATAGAGGCTCATGGGCGGGCCGCCCGCGTTCGCGATCATCGTCGAGACGCCGGCCGTCGCGCCCAAGGCGGCGCGGGTCAGCCGGTGACGGAGCCGGACGGAGGCCGGCACCGTGTGGCCGTTGGCCGCGTGGCCCGTCGCCGGGCCTGGCGCCGGGTTGCCCGCTGGGTCGGGTGCCGGACGGCGGGCCGCTCTGCGAGCGGCGAGCCGTCGCACCAGGTCGCCCAGCCCGGCGAGGAGGAGCAGGGCTCCGACGATCCGAGCGCTGACGTCGGATGGCGCCCAGCGCAGGGCGGCGAAGCCGACCAGGATCCCGAGGGCGACGCTGGGCACGAGGGCGCGCAGGACGTGCCACCGCACGTCCCGGCCGTAGGTGCTGACCGCGACGAGGTCGCCGACGATCAGAAGGGGCAGCGCGACCCCGGCGGCCGGCACCGGTGGGAGCACCGAGGCGATCACGGCGGCGCCGAGTGCGCCCAAGGGAGGTAGGCCGGTCTTGGCCAGCCCCATGAGGAGCGCGGCGATCGTGCCGCCGATGATGACGGGAACCGTCAGGTCCAGTGCGGTGTCCATGGCGAGGTGGACTCTACGGCGACGTGCTCGGACGGCTGTGGTCCGCCCACCCGGCGGGACCGATCACACGCTCCGGTCGAGTAATACGCTACAGGGCCGTATCGTTTTTGGGTGAGGACTGAACAGTGACGGCCCAGCAGCGTCGGGCGCCGGGCAGGCCACGGAATGCGGAGGCGGACCGCGCGGTTCTGAGTGCGGCGCTCGACCTGATCGCCGAGGCCGGCGTCGAGGGCGTGAGTATCGATCAGGCGGCGAAGCGCGCGGGGGTCGCTCGCACCACCGTCTACCGCCGGTACGCGACGCGCGACGACCTGGCGGTCGCAGCCCTCGTGGCGAACGAGGCGGCGGTGCTCGTCTCCTTCCAGGTCCCCGACCAGCCGAGCCTCGCCGACCTGGTCGCCACCTGGTCGGCCGGGCTGAGCGAGCCGCGGTCCCGGATACTGCTGCGCCGCATGATGTCGGTGCCGCGTGAGCACCCTGAGCTGTGGGCGGCCTTTCGCGCGGCGAGCGCCGGCTCGCGCGACCAGAGCGTCCACGATCTGGTGATCCGCGCCCGCGAGGAGGGCCAGCTGGCGGCGGATGCCGACGTCGAGATGGTCCAGGCGATGCTCACTGGTGCCGTGGCGGTCCACCTCACGAACTATCCCGACGACGTGTCGGCCGAGGAGGTCGCTGAGTATTTCTGGCGGGTGCTGCGGACGCTCGGGTTCCGGGTCGCGGTCCGCTCGCAGGGCCGGTCCTGAGCGCGGTCCGCTACTTGCCGTCGAACGGCACCCGCTCGGAGAGAGTCCACTCGTGGTAGGACCGCAGCACCGGTCCCTCCGCCCGGGACCGGATCGACAGAACGCCGTACTGGACGTCCTCGAAGCCGTCCGCACCGGAGTTGATCAGGTGAGTGCCGCCCGTGGGCACGATGACCCGCAGAACTTTCGTGCCGGTCTCCGCGAAAGCCGCGGGGTTCTTCACCTGGGCGAGGTACTGGCTGTCGCCGGTGCCTTCGACGACGTAGTAGTAAGTCCCGAGAGCCATCTGAGTTCCCTTCATCGCCCTGCACGCCGGGTGCGTCGTGGGTCCTGCGGCCGAACGTACGGCATGTGGATGTGTGGGGACCAGGTGCGCTGGACTGCTTGCTCTCCCTCGAAGAGACGGTATGGTCTCTGGCCGTGAAAAACGACGAATGGGCTGAAATCATCCGATCGGCGAAGCAGGGCGACGAGGATGACGAGGATGGCGTCTGGACCTGGACGTGCCCGGAGTGCGACGAGTACTCCGTCGAGATGGGCGTGCGCTTTCAGCACGGTGAAGTAGTCGAGTACACACTGATGTGCCTCTCCTGCGGAGCAGAGGTTGTCGCGCCGGCCTGACCGACCAGCCCCACAGCACGCGCAACCCAGATCGTCGCCGTCAACGTGACACGTGGATCGTCGAGCGCGCCAACCACCGCGTGACGGTCGCTCCGCTCCTCCTGTGACAGGGCTGCAGAGGCAAAGAACGAAACAGGCTGTGACCGGCACTCGCGCTGGTCACAGCCTGTTCGATGGGTGCGCCTGAAGGGATTCGAACCCCCGACCTTCTGCTCCGGAGCCAAAACCGGTCGACTTTCCGCCTGCCCTGTCGTGGTCGGCCCGCCGCAGAACTGTGCGGATCCGTGCAGGGCTGTCCGGGCGTGGTCGCCCCCATGGGCCAGCAGTTAGGCCAGCAGATAGCCCAGCAGCCCAGAGGCGCTAAGACCGCTGGACCGGGCAGTCTCGCTAGGGACAGCTCCTGCTAGCGCTAGTAAGCCCACTAGCGCCATGAGCCACGAGATACCGCCGATGTAGTGCGCTGGTACTACAGCCGCAGATTGGTTCGTTGATCAGGAATCGCAGGTAGCGGTGTCACTCCGTGGGGGCGGGTTGGTCGGTGGCTGTCCGCTGAAGCGTTCGAACGCAGCGGTGATCTGACGCCGTGCCGCGTTGATGTCCGCGAATGGGATGTTCACAACCTGGCCGTCGTGGTGCTGGTCGGTGAGCGTGATGTTGATGTCGCACTGCGTTGCCGTCCAGGAGACGACCTCGGTCCAAGGGACAGGTGCTCGTGTCGGTCGAGCCGCCCAGTGTTTGAAGCCTTCCTGGTTCAACGTCAGAGCGGCCTTTTGCGCCTGATGGCTGGTGTCCGCGTCGTCTCGTCGTGCGTCCGCCTTGTTGCGGATCAAACCACGGATGCTGTGGTGGCTGGCATAGACGAGCCCGACAGCGCCGAGCGAGAGGGCCAGACCCACGAGGATGCTGTTGGCGAGTTGCCGATGCGCCAACGTGCTCCAAGCGGAGTACTGATCCCAGTCGAGCGCTGCGACGTGACGCACGATCAAGACGGTTCCCACGATGCAGCCGAGCGCGAAGACGCTCGAGACGACGAGTGTCCAACCGTGCCGTGCGGGCGCAAGCCCGTAGTGCGTCGCCTTGTTCGGCTGCGCCCAGAACGTTACGGAATTCGTCATACCGTGCAAGTTACGAGGGGTGCAGATGTTCTGGAACCCTGATCTGCGGCTGTACCACTAGGTGCGGCGCCGCGAGGCTCGTTCACCAGCCCGCTCCAGATTCCAGTGAGGGCCGACGCCGCTAGCGCTAGCGTCCCCACGCGGTGCCGGGCGGGCGGTTGCTAGGCGGAGGATCGAGCCAGCCGACGACGACGACAGCCGCCGTGACCTACGGGCAGCACCGTGGCCGCCTCCGGCCACACCCACGGCACCCAGGCCGAGGTAGCGGAGGTAGCGGAGCGACCTGCTACCGGTAGCGGCGGCGCTACCTCACCCGCTACCCCTGGAGCTGCTAGATTCCAACGATTCTCACCAGGGGTAGCGGAGTAGCGGCCTTCAGCCCAGACCCTCGATATGGCCCAAAACCGGGGTTCTGGCGCTCTGCGGGTAGTCCCTACCCGCGCTACCGCTACCTCGTCATCCGACCTTCGTCGTGAGGTAGTCCTGCACCGCTGGCGCGAAACCGTAGGGCACGTAGTCGGAGAACGTGTCAGGAGACCCCCAGACGATGTCTGCGAGTTCTTCGGTGTCGGCGACGTACGCCTCGCCGCTGACGACGTCGCACGCGACGTAGCCCATGAGGCGGCCGGTGTTCGGGTGTACGCGCTCGCCCAGCAGCTTCACGACATCGACGGTGAGCCCCGTCTCTTCGGCAGTCTCGCGGACGGCTGCCTGCTCGAACGTCTCGCCCTGCTCGACGGCCCCCGACCGCGCCGTGGCGCTCGGCCTCGCGGAGCGGAACGTCACGACCCTGGTCCAGCTCCCGAAGGGACGCGCGGGCCGCAAGTCGAGGTCGTTCACGCTGGACCAGGTGCGGGCGATCCTGAACAGCCCATCGGCCGGCGCGCACTGGATGTACCCGTACGTCGTCGTGTCGCTCACGGTAGGTCTGCGGACCGAGGAAGCGCGGGCACTGCGCTGGGATCACGTCCACCTCTCTCCAGTGCCGCATGTGTGGGTCTGGCGCTCCGTCCGCGAGGGCGGTGACACCAAGGCGGAGAGGTCTCGCCGCACGCTGGCGCTGCCGAGCCTGGCCGTGCGGGCGCTCAACCGGCAGTGGGCATGGCAGGACGACCGGCGCCGCGCGATGGGGGAGGCGTGGCCAAGCCCGGAACTGGTCTTCACGACGGGAGCCGGGACCGCGCTCCGGCCCGAGAACGTCCGCCGAGACTTCCGCATCCTGCTCCGTGACGTGCCGGGTATCACCCCGGAGCAGTGGACTCCGCGCGACATGAGGCACACGTTCGTGTCGCTGCTCTCCCAGGGCGACGTTCCGATCGAGGAGGTCTCGCGGCTCGTCGGGCACAGCGACATCGGGACGACGGAGAACGTCTACCGGCACGAGCTGCGCCCCGTGCTCCAGAACGGCGCGCGGGCGATGGACAGCGTACTCAGCGACCCGTAGGCCAGCAGTTAGGCCAGCAGTAGCCGATAGGAGGTCGAGAGAGCGGGCAAAACGACAGGCCGTGACCAGCGAAAGTACTGGTCACGGCCTGTTTTCGTCTGTGCGCCTGAAGGGATTCGAACCCCCGACCTTCTGCTCCGGAGCATCCTGGATCGATCCGGATTGGCGGAAAATCTCGCGGTTGTCGTGGCACGGTTCCCCCGGAAAAGTCGGCGTCGCGCGGCTCGTTTCGATGCTCCGGTGGGGAGATCGGTGGGGGAGTGCTGGTGCGTCCGAGGTGCCCGTGACCGTCCGCCGGCCTCGGACCTGTCTCGCTATCGTTGTTGGATGAGCGAAGCCAGACACCCGAGCGAAGATGCGGCAGGTGAGGTCGTAGGCGCGGTCATCCCTGGTTCCGGTCCATTCATCGCTAGAGCACTCTCCCTGGTGCGCAAAGAATGGCAGCGCAACGCCTCTCAGTCACTTAGAGCCGCAGAGACTATCTCGGGCCGGTCACGTGAGGACCTTGAAGAATTGCTGGAAACGAACCCTGAGCTCACGCCCCTATACCTTCGAGTGCTCTGGGCCGCAGGCATGAACGGCCACGACGAGACTTTGCGAGCGATGGGCGCGACACTCGGGGAGGCAGTGAACGCCTCAGGCACCGAGGCCGCCGATGCGATCGCCGACGCAGACCAGGCACTTATGGCGATGAGCCGTCTCACACCCCGCCACTTCCGCATCCTCCGATTCATGTGCAGCCGGCCGCGACCGACTGCGGGCGGTACGCCGTCCGGATGGAGTACCGCCCGCATCACCGAAGCGCTGGGGCTGGATGAGGACCGTGTCACCTGGTGCCTCTCCGATTTGGTGGGAACCGGCCTTGTCGCGTGGAGTGGCGACTTCTTCGGGAGCACCTTGTATTGGGCAACTGCGCTCGGCAGGGCAGTTCAGCACGCTTCCGACACGCTGGCCGCTGAGTAGGTTCTAGCACTGGCCAGCGCTAGCGGTGGGGTTGGAGAGGGCACTTGTACGGCGTTGCACGTGGAACGACACAACCCGCCTGACCTGCGCAGATAGCTTGATCGCGGCTCGACCGACTTGGATGCGTTGGCACGACCTTCGACGGCAAACCGGAGCGAAAACGGAGACTTGTTGGTGCGTCCGGGGTGGGGCGTCGTCCGGCTCCCTGCCACGTTCTTCGTCGTCGTGGTGCCGGGTCAAGGCTGGCGCTTGCGCCATCGCGCAGTGACGCGGAGCGGTCTTGACGTGGTGCCGCGTCGATGAAGATCCTCCGAGAGCCGGACGTCGTTCCACTGGTGAGATGACCACCGGCAGCTGCCCGTGATCATGTCCGACGCCGGGTGGTCTGGCACGCTGGCGTCGGGCGGGCGGTTGTTAGGCGGGTGCTCGACGTGGCTGGCTACGGGCGCCGGCCGCCGTGACCGTCCGCGATCTACGGAAATTAGACAAGGGCTGTGCATCGCCAGCCGTGACTGCCATCGTGTGCACATGACTCCCGCCGAAGCCGAGCCCCTAGTCTCGGTCGAGTCCCTCATTGCGGTCTTGGGCGCCGCTGGCTTGGGAACCATCCTGGGCCACCTCCTCGCGGCCGCGAAAGACAGGCGCGAGGTACGGAGCCGTGCTCTCGCAGCGATTCAACACGTTGAGGAACTGCGATGGGCACCCTTTGATGCACGCGAACTGAGTGCTGCGATGCGCGATGCCGGAGCCGCCCTCATGCTCGCCCGCGTACCTCGGGCCGTAACTCGCCGGTACCTGCTGTGCGCACACGCGGCCAGCATCGTCAGCAAGGACGACTACGACCAGTTTCCTACGCCCGAGGGCGGTGGCCTTCCCGGAAACCTGGACGAACTCGTTGCTTTAGCCGGGCGCGCTGCCTTGGCCGTGGTCTGGAACCCGTGGATCGGACGACTGCGTGCCTACTTCCTGCTCGCCAGGGCTACCCGCCTGGAGGCTGCGGTACCTGCCGGCAGCTCCGTTGCGAACGCGCTAACCGCCGCGAAGCGACGAGCAATCACCTGAAATAGCGGGCGGGGTGCGGTGGGGTGCGCGAAGGGCCGCTTGCGGCCCGGAGCGCGGGGCCCCATCGCGGGGCCCCGCCGGCGGCGCGGCGGAGCCGCGCCCTTGATCTTATAGAGGTCAATTCGGCAGTGGTCCTGCGGAGATCTGACTAGCGGACGCGGTCGCGATCTCCTGCTAAGACGCCAGGACGTGGGTTCTCCATGACTTCGGCTCCCGTCGCGGGAGTACGCGTTGGAAGATCCGTGCTGGCCAGCCGTACGGGCGCCAGAAGACGACGATGTCAATCGGGGCTCCGATCCCGGTGTCTCTGCCTGGCCCGGATGCGATGTCGAAGAAGACCTGCCGGCCACGGTTGAGAATGAACGGGCCGTGCATTCCATCGGGGGTTGTGATCGATGCGTGATGGGGGATCATCACGTACTCCACTTTGACAGGGCTCCAGCGCAGCCATCGCAGACCGAAGATGTTCTCTGAGGCCGTGGTGACTTCGAAGGGCTGCACCGGCGTTGCCTCGCGCCAAGCGAGCCAGGCGAAGACCGAGCCAAGCAGCGCAACAAGAAGCCCTGCCGACCCGATAAGGAGTCCGATTAACTCGATCTCATCTACCGTCACGACTGCATCGTAGAGCGCGGGGCTACGCATCAAAGTCCCGGCGGTGCAGCCGGACTCACGAGGTCTCTCCTGAGTCCGGCAGGCTAACGACTGGTTGGCACGACGTAGACGGCGGCAGGTTCGGTGAGGCCATCGCCGTAGGAATGCGTGAGGGTGGCTATCCGCTGAGCGCCGAGTCGTTCGTAGAGTCTGATCGCGGCCTTGTCCTTGAGCATGACGTCGAACGCGATGGCGAGTTCTTGGTCTTGGGCGAACTCGAACGCAGCTTCCATGAGGAGTCGTCCGGCGCCGCTGCCCCGGGTGGTCGGGGTCTATGAAGAGGCGTACCGGGATAGCCAAGCGGTCGATGTCCCCGCCTGCGTGGTCGTGCCAGGCTCGGGCAGCGTCGTCCTCCGGCACGGCTCGTGTGGGCGTGATCTGCCCGACGGGCTCGCCGTCCTCGACGGCGGTCCAACTCTGGAGTTCGTTATTGTGGCGCAGCCAGCCTTCGGGGTCCGCGACACCCTCGACGGGGTAGCCGTCCAGCGCGCGAACTCGGACTAGGACGGCGGCGAGGTCGGGAAGGTCTTACGTCGGTGACCTCGACTTCAACCGGGGGCTTATCGAGGTCCAGCGTCAGGTGACAGAGGTCTCGAAGGACGAGAACGAGACGCTTTCCTCGGAATACCGGCGGGTGGGAAGCCTGCTGTGGGGACCGCCCAAGGGGGAGAAGACCCGCATCGTCCCGTCGCCTCGTCACATGGCCGCGACGCTGCGCGCTCACACCGCCGGCAAGGGGCGTGGCGATCTCGTCTTCGGGTCTGAGCGCGGCGGAAAGGTCATCCGGGGGAACGTCCTCAAACGGCGCGTGGGCTGGGCCAAACTCGTCGCTCGTCGCGGGTTCGCTGGCTTCCGAGTCCACGACCTGCGGGCGACGGCGGCGACCAACTACCTCGCGGCCGGCGTGCCGGTGAACGTCGTCCGGGACATCCTCGGACACGAGGACATCAAGGTGACCAACCTCTACGCGAGGTCCCACGATGACGCATTGACGCGCGCCGCTGCTGCCATGGATAAGTACGCGGGACACTGACTTGTGGTGGGGAGATTGGTGGGGAACGGCTCTTGGTCCCGGACAGAGAAAGGGCCCCTCATTCGGCGTTATGCCTGGTGAGGGGCCCTTTTTCGGGTGGTGCGCCTGAAGGGATTCGAACCCCCGACCTTCTGCTCCGGAGGCAGATGCTCTATCCACTGAGCTACAGGCGCGTGGCCGAGATCCATGAGCTGACGCTCACCGTATCGGCCGAAACGAGACTACCAGGTGACCGACGTGTGGCGTGCATCGATACCTGTGACACTCGTCTGGCAACCTTCCGTCGACCGCCTGCGTCTGTGTCCCATGAATCGACGAAGAGCCCGATCCCACCGGCGTACTGACGTACGCGGGCGACGATGAACGAGGTGTGGACATGGTGAGTGACGACGCGGTCGTCCTGGACGGTCCCGATGCCGTCGTGGTGGCCACAGGCACTGCGGCCGAGCGGTTCACGAGCTTCGCGAGAGACCGGTCGCCCGAGCTGTCCCGCATCGCCTATCTGTTGTGCGGCGACGTGCACCGGGCCGCCGACCTGGTCCAGCTGGCCCTGGAGCGGACGTACCGGGCCTGGGGCAAGGTCGGCGACGGCGACCCGTTCGCCTACGCCCGCAGGGTGATCGCCACGGCGCGGATCGACTCCTGGCGGCGCACCAAGCATGACGTCCTCGTCGCTCCCACCGACCTGCGGCCGGGTTCCGCGCCGGACGGCACGCAGCACGTCGTCGACCGTGACGAGCTGGTAGGGGCGCTCCGGCAGCTCCCGGCGGCACAACGGCGCGTCGTCGTCCTGCGGTACCTGTTGGATCGCACGGAGAAGCAGACGGCCGAGGACCTGGGGATCTCCCTGGGCGCCGTGAAGTCTGGCGCGTCGCGCGGCCTCGACCGGCTGCGGGAGCTCCTGGGCACGGAAAACCCACGGTCAGCGACGGCGACGAACGGCACGACCTCGCGGAAGGAGGCGCAGTCATGAAGGAACAGAGCGACATCCTGGTAAAGCTGATCCACGACGCCGCGGGGCAGGTCGGGCCGCTGGACGGGATCGATGGCGAGGCCATGGCACGGCGGGCGATCCGCCACGAGCGCACGCGCCGAGGCGTGATCGGGGGTGCCGTTGCCATCGTGCTGGCAGTCCTGGGCACGGCGCTCTGGGTTGCCGAGCGACCGGCGCTTCCGGCGGGTCTGCCGTGGACGCGCGACGCGGCAGAGGTTCGTTCGGACGAGCTGGTCTTCGAGCTGCCGGAAGGCTACGAGGAGTTCACCACCACCGGGGACCCGATGTGGGGACTCGACCCGGTGATCCCGAACGAGTCGGAGGCCATGGAAGGGCAGAACGCGTATGCGCCCTCGTGGATCGCCACGGCGCCCGCGGAGGACGCACCCCTGGTCGGCGAGCTCGTCGGCAACCCGGTGACCGACGTCGATGTACCCGGAGCCGTGTCCGCGCGCTGGTCCTGGTACTCGGCGGACGACGTCTCCCTCCCGGGGTACTGGGAGCGGAAGCCGGGGGACGGCGACTTCGTCGGTGAGCTGGACGTCGAGCTGCACACGGGAACGGTGGTCCGTCTGACCATGAGCCTGACCGACGACGAATCGCCGCAGGACACCTTCGAACGGCTCGTCAGGACAGTGGAGGTGGACGGGGAGGTCGTCGCGCCGGACGGACCGCCGGCGACCATCCAGGAGGACCTGCCGCCCATCGAGACCACGGATGCGCCCGAGAGCTGGGCGGGGGCCGAGTTCCACGGTTTGACCTATGCGGCTCCCGGAGACTGGACGGCGGTCGACGGCGAGGGTGCCGAGCACCCGGCCGACACGCTGCTCCTGAGACGGCCGGACGGCAAGGCCGAGCTGCAGCTCGCCGTGGCCGACCGGCTGGAGAACTTCGAGTCGGGCGGCGCGCTCGATCTCCCGGGCCTCTATCGCTTCGAGCTGGCGGACGCCGACGTGTCGATCGTCCGGACCGAGCGTTTCGACGGCGAGTACCGGGCCTACATCGAGGTCCGCCGCGCGGACGGCAGGAGCTACATGGTGAACCTCTCCGGTTACCCGGGTGCCGGGGACCTCGAGGACGACCTCGCCGCGCTCCTCGGCAGTCTCGGCTTCACGGAGGAGTCGAAGGAGGGAGCCACTGCCTACGACAAGCTGGATTCCGCGGACCCGCTGCTGCAGGACCCGCCGTCGGACTGGAGGCCGGAGACGTTCGAGGGCATTCGCCTGAAGCTGCCGCCGGAGCTGAAGAGCGACGAGGGGACGTGGGGTATCTGGACCAGCGACTCCGATGACACCTGGGAGGAGCTCTTGATCACCCCCTGGGACATGGAGGCGTACGACCAGCCTCTCGGCCTCGACGAGAACGGGTACCGGTACGAGCCACCCGGCACGGCGCGCGGGGTCGCGACCGTCGGGACCAGCACCGACACCGGCGAGCCGCTCTTCCTGGGACGCTCTGCCTTCTACCTGACGCCTGACGGACGCAACGCGTTCGAGGTCCGGTACGAGGGCTCGGGAGCGACCGAGGAACGGTGGTGGCAGATCCTCGCGTCGCTGGACGCTACTGATCTGACGTCGCCCTGATCCCTGTCCGACGCCGGCGGGTGCGCCTCGGTGCACCGGCCGGCGTCGGACAGCTCGTTCCCGGCCTGTGGAAAGCGTGGGCCTCGTGTCGGCGCTCGCCCGTAGAATCGTCGAGTGACACCTACCCAGCTCTCCGAAGCACTCAGTGCTGCCCTTGCCGCGGCCGTCGCCGATGGCACACTCGCCCTGCCCGCCGACGCCGTGCCGGCGTCGGTCCACGTGGAGCGACCCAGGCAGCGAGAGCACGGGGACTGGGCCACGAACGTGGCCCTGCAGCTCGCGAAGAAGGCCGGTACGACGCCGCGCGCGCTGGCCGAGGACCTGGCCGCCCGCCTCGGCGCGACGCCCGGCATCAAGTCGGTGGGCGTCGCCGGCCCGGGTTTCCTCAACATCACGCTCGACGCCGGAGCGGCGGGCGAGCTCGCGCGCACCATCGTCGAGGCGGGCGCGGCGTACGGCCGGGGTGAGGCCCTGACCGGCCAGGTCATCAACCTGGAGTTCATCAGCGCCAACCCGACCGGTCCGCTGCACATCGGCCATACCCGCTGGGCCGCGCTCGGCGACTCGCTGGGCCGCATCCTCCGCGCTGCCGGCGCCGAGGTGGCCGCCGAGTACTACATCAACGACGCCGGCGCGCAGATGGACCGCTTCGGCGAGTCCGTCCTGGCACGGGCGACGGACACCGAGGTACCCGAGGGCGGTTACCGCGGCGAGTACGTCAAGGAGCTCGCCGCCAAGGTGCTCGCCGACCACCCCGACCTGCCGGAGCTGCCACGCGACGAGGCGATCGCCGTCGCCCGCGAGGCAGGCTACAAGCACCAGCTCGCCGAGATCCGCGAGGTGCTGGAGGGCTTCGGCGTGCACTTCGACGTCTGGTTCTCGGAGCGTGAGCTGCACAGCTCGGGCGCCGTCGAGAAGGCGGTAGCCCGCCTGCGCGAGCAGGGGCACGTGTTCGACAAGGAGGGCGCGGTCTGGCTGCGCACGACGGACTTCACGGACGACAAGGACCGCGTGATGATCCGGGCGAACGGCGAGCCCACGTACTTCGCCGCCGACGCCGCGTACTACCTGTCGAAGAAGGACCGCGGGTTCCCGGGCAAGATCTACCTGCTCGGCGCCGACCACCACGGGTACGTCAACCGCCTCAAGGCGATCGCCGCCTGCGCGGGGGACAACCCGGAGACGAACATCGAGGTGCTGATCGGCCAGCTCGTCAACGTCGGGGGCGCCAAGCTGTCCAAGCGCGCAGGCAACATCATCGAGCTGCGCGACCTCGTCGACTGGATCGGCAAGGACGCCGTCCGCTACTCCCTGGCCCGCTACCCCGCGGACACGCCGCTGGAGCTGCAGGGCGAGGACATGATCAAGCAGTCCAACGACAACCCGGTGTTCTACGTGCAGTACGCGCACAGCCGGACCGTCCAGATCGGGGCGAAGGCCGTCGAGCGCGGCGTGCGCCGCGCCGACGGGTTCGACCCGGCGCAGCTGTCGCACGCCTCGGAGACTGCCCTGATCGGTCGGCTCACCGAGTTCCCGCGGATCGTGGCCCAGGCTGCCGAGCTGCGCGAGCCGCACCGCGTCGCCCGGTACCTGGAGGCGCTCGCCGGCGACTTCCACGCCTGGTACAACGACGACGAGAAGCTGCGTGTCACGCCGTACCCGGACGAGGAGGTCACGGACGCGCACCGCGCGCGCCTGTGGCTGAACGACGCCGTCCGCACGGTCCTCGCCAACGGCCTGGACCTGCTGGGCGTGAGCGCTCCGGAGCGGATGTGATGGGCGGGTACGTGATGGGCTCTGACGTGAGCGGACCGCCCTGGTCGAGCGGCGTCGGCCGCCTGCCGGACGGTGCGGTAGCCGTCGGGGGAGTCGACGTACGCGAGCTCGCCGTTCAGCACGGCACGCCCGCCTACGTGCTGGACGAGGCCGACTTCCGCATGCGGGCCCGCGCGTACCGCACGGCGTTCGAGGCGGCGTTCGGCGCCGTCGGCACGGGCGTGGACGTGTACTACGCGGGCAAGGCGTTGCTCACCGTGGCCGTCGCGCGCTGGGCGCGCGAGGAGGGCCTGCGGGTCGACACCGCGTCGGGCGGCGAGCTGGCCATCGCGCTCCGGGCCGAGATTCCCGGCGCCGAGATCGGCCTGCACGGCAACAACAAGTCCGACACCGAGATCCTGCGGGCGCTCGATGCCGGCGTGGGCCGCATCATCGTGGACTCGCTGGTCGAGATCGAGCGGGTCGCTCGCCTCGCGCGCGAGCGCGGGGTCGTGGCGCCCGTGATGGTCCGGGTGACCACCGGAGTGCACGCAGGTGGCCACGAGTACATCGCGACGGCGCACGAGGACCAGAAGTTCGGGCTGTCGGTCAACGCGGGATCCGGGGCGACCAGCCCGGCGATGGCCGCGCTCCTCGCGGTGCTGAAGCATCCCGAGCTGAAGCTGCTGGGCATCCACTCGCACATCGGCTCCCAGATTCTCGACCCCGAAGGCTTCGAGGCCGCGGCACGCGTGGTGCTGCGGCTGCGGGCCGACCTGGCGGAGCGGTCCGGCCTGCTCGTCGACGAGGTCGACCTCGGTGGCGGTTACGGCATCGCCTACCTGCCCGGTGAGGTCGCGCTCGACCCGGAGCGCGTGGCGAAGGACATCGCACAGTCGGTGACCGGGGTGTGCAAGGAGCTCGGCACGAACCTGCCCCGGTTCTCGATCGAACCCGGCAGGGCGATCGTCGGCCCGGCGGGCCTCACGCTCTACACGGTCGGCACGGTCAAGCCGGTCACAGTGTCGGACGACGGCAGCGCTGACTTCACGCGCACCTACGTGTCCATCGACGGCGGCATGAGCGACAACATCCGCCCTGCCCTGTACGGGGCGGCGTACCACGCGGAGATCGTCGGCCGGTCGTCCGCCGCGGAGAAGGTGCTGGCGCGCGTGGTGGGCAAGCACTGCGAGTCGGGCGACATCGTCGTGCACGAGGTACAGCTCCCCGCGGACGTGCGGGCCGGGGATCTGCTCGCGGTCGCCGCGACCGGCGCCTACGGGCGGTCCATGGCGTCGAACTACAACATGCTGCCGCGTCCGCCGGTCATCGCGGTGTCCGACGGTGCGTCGCGGGTGCTCGTCCGCCGCGAGACCGAGGACGACCTGCTCGGCCTCGACCAGGGCTGACCCTCTCGGCTCCGGGCGTCCGCCCGGAGCCGAGAGGACCGCTCAGGCCCTCGGGTCAGACGTCCTGGGCGTCGTCGACGTGGCAGCCCTCGGCGGAGTCGCCGTACGCGTCGATGTGCGCCTCGATCTCCTTGGACAGGTCGTCGATCTGCAGGGTGAGCTTGTCCATCTCCGCGCCGATCGTCTCGACCGCCGCGATGTCGCGCGCGGTGATGGCGGCCATGAAGTCGTTCAGCCCGTCCATGTACGTGACGGTCTTCTCGTCCAGCTTTGCGGAGACCTCGAGCATCGCGTCCGCGTCGCCGATCGCACCGATGCAGGCCGTCGCGGTGCTCTCGGCACGCGACTTGGCGGTCTCCAGGTCGTCGATCGTCGCCTGGGCGTCGGCGAGGCTCTTCTCGGCGCTCGTCAGGTCGGCCGAGAGCGACGTGGCGCGGGACTCCCAGTCGCCGGCCGAGACCGTACCGAGCGCTCCCCATACGACGGCGCCGACGAGCAGCACCGCGAGCACGATCACCGCGACGTTGGCCCTGACGAAGGCCACGGCCTTGTGGGGCGCCTTCGGCGGTGCGGGCTCGGACGTGGGTGCGGGTTCGGGCTCCGCAGCAGGTGCAGGCGCGGCAGCGGGCGTGGGCTCCGGATCAGCCGCAGCAGCAGGTGCAGGTGCAGATGTGGGCTCAGGCGCGGCGGGCTCGGCGCCGGCCGGCAGGTCTCCCTCCGGCGCAGCAGGCGCCAGGTCGGGTTCGGGGGTGGGGTTCAGCTCAGCGGCGGGACGCGCACGCTCGTCGTCGGACATGCGGGCAACGTACTGGCTGAAAACTGGCGAAAAGCCCGAAAAACAACAGATCGCAGAAAGATCACCCCGGTGCGTGACGCGGCCCTCGTCGCCCGCCGCGGGGCGAGCGACGAGGGCCGCGGTTTCAGCTGCCCGCTACGCGCGGTCGATGGTGATCGTCGGCGAGGTCCAGGTCTCCCAGTGCTTGGGGTTCCAGGTGTCGCCGTCGGCCTTCAGGGCCTTGAGGGAGAGCACGTAGTCGCCGTCGGGCACGGCCTTCGTAACCCCGCGGAGCGTGGTGTACGAGCCGTCCCACGCGTAGGCGGTGAGCCCGCCGGCCGTCTCGTTCCGCTCCACGCCCGTCACGTCGACGGCGAACGCGCCGCGGCGGTCCACCGGGCGACCGGTCTCGGCGTCGAGCACCGTGACCTGCAGCGTCTCCACCTGGTGCTGGAAGTGGACAAGCGTGTACGGGATGTCGGGCAGACCGTTCACGGTGCCGAGCGAGTACGCGGCACCCTCGGGCTTCAGCTCGTAGTCGCCCTGCGGGTCGATGCAGTCGAGGTTGATGAACTCGGTGCACGTCGTGATGCTCCCGACCGACGGCAGGTCGGCCACCACCTCGCCCCCCGACACGATCGGCGTGATCGGGTCGATCGCCTGGTAGTCGCCCGCGTACCCGGCGTACGGCACCGAGTACGCGGTGCCGTCGCCGGCCGTGACCACGACGTACCCGCCGTAGATGAGCTGGTTGGCGTCCGTCGCCTCGGGCGCGGTGACCGTCACGCGGACCACGCCGGAGTCGCCCGGCCGCAGCGTCACCGACTCGCGGCTGAACGACACGTCCGCGTACGCGTTGGCGAACGACGGCGCGAAGGTGTTGCCGTGGGTCCCGCGCGCAGGTTTGTGCGACACGGTGTACGTGGCCGTCTTGCGGGTCGTGTTGCGGACCGTCACCGACTTGGTGATGGTTCCGGTCTTCGTGTTCTCGCCGAGCGAGAGCTTCGCGGGCCGCACGCTGGCGCCGGCCTGGACGACCCCTGGGATGTCGAGCATGCCCGCACCCTGCCGGTGGACGTTGTCGAGATGGCCGACGGGGGCCCCGGACCACGCGGCCGGGTCCGCGCTGTTCTGCAGCATGCTCCGGACCTGCGAGGCGCGCAGGCGCGGCTGCGCCTCCAGCAGCAGGGCGACGGCGCCCGCGACGTGCGGCGACGCCATCGACGTGCCGGAGTTGACGCCGTGGCCGCCCTGCTCCAGCGGCAGGGTCGAGTTGATGTTGCCGCCGGGGGCGCCGATGTCGGGCTTGAGGGCCAGGTCCGGGGACAGCCCGTACGAGCTGAACGAGCTGATCAGGCCGCCGGTCGGGCTGGGCGTTGACACCTCGCCGGCGGACCACGTGAGCGTCACCTCGGTGCCGGCGGCGAGCTCGGCGACGAGGGCCTTGCCCTCGGCCTGCGGGATACCGATGCCAGGGATGTCGCGGTCCACGACGCCACCGCCGGAGAACAGGCCGGGGCTCGAGTTGTAGATCACGACTGCCGTTGCGCCAGCCGCGTGCGCCGTCGAGTACTTCTCGTCGAAGGAGCACGAACCGCGTGCGATGAGTGCGGTCTTGCCCGCGACGTCTGCCTCCAGCGGTATGCCGACGCTGGGGCAGACCGTTCCGGCGTCGACCAGCGGGTCGGTGGTGCCCTCGGTGGGCGGGTCCGCGACGTCGCCGAGCCCCAGGTAGGGCACTGCCGTGCCCGACGGGTTCGAGACGACGGAGCGTGCGGTCACGTGGGTGTTGTCGAACGACGCGACGCCGATGACCTTCTCGCCCAGGCCGGGCGCGCCCGCCGAGTACAGGCCCGACGCGCCCGAGTTGCCGATCGAGGCGACGACGACCATGCCGCGGTCGACGAGCAGGTCGCTCGCGGTAGCCGTCGGGTACGACGGCCAGGAGTAGGAGGAGCCGATCGACATGTTCAGCACGTCCATGTCGTCAGCCAGGGCACGCTCCATGGCCGCGATCATGATGTCGGCGGAGGTGGAACCCTCGCAGCCGAACACGCGGTACGCCCCGAAGGAGACGCCGGGCGCCACGCCCGTGATCCCGTCGGCCCGGCCCTCGGCGTTCGCGCCGACGATGCCCGCCACGTGGGTGCCGTGCCCCTGGCAGTCGTCGGGGACGGCGTCGGGGTGCGGGACCCGCCGGTCCGGGTCGCTCGAGGCCTCGTTGTAGTCGTCGCCTACCAGGTCGTAGCCCGCGATCACGCGGCTGTTCGGGAAGCCGGGGCCGCCCAGGTCCGGGTGGTCGATGTCGATGCCCGTGTCCATGACGGCGACCTTCACGCCCTCGCCCGTCAGGCCGAGCTCGTTCTGCGCGATGTCCGCACCCGTCATGCCGAGCGCCGTCGCCATGTCCGGCTCGTTGCGGGGGACGGTCTCCGGGATCTCGATCTGCGTCATGGGGTAGATCGCCTTGACGCCCTCGGTGCGCTGCAGCTTCCCGAGCTGGGCCGAGTCCATGTCGATGGAGTAGCCGTTGAACAGGGTGTGGAACGTGCGCCGGACCGAGTAGTCGACGTCGGCGTCCTTCGCGGCCGCGCGGAACTCCTGGCGTTCGGCCGTGAGGGTCTTGCTGTCGGTGCCCGCTGACGCCGGCTCGCTCTCCAGCTCGACGAACCATGAGCCCTTGGTCTCGTTGACCAGGCTGGTGTCGACGGAGGCCGGGATCTCGTGGACCGGCGCTATCGGGTCGATGGCGCCCGCGCCCCCGACTGTCGCGCCCTGGGCGGCGAGGCCCTGGGCGGTGACACCCCCGGCAGCCAGCGCGAGCGCGGCGAGCGCTCCGAGGTACCTGCTGCGATTCATTCGTGCTCCCCGTTCGGGAGGTCACCGATTACTACCCCGGTGGCCCTTATGTGAAGAAAGCGTGACTCGGGTGACTTTAGAGGAGCACTTCCGCGCGGGGAAGACGCGGGAGGGCAAGCCGGGTGATTTTCCGGTGCGGCGTTACCGCACGTCGATGTGGATCGGGTTGGTGTAGAGCCAGGTGTCCGCCCACGGGTCGCCGTTGTTGTCGTCGTGGGGCAGCGGGCCGTCGGGGTCGATCGAGGCTCCGAGATATCCGGCGCCGTGCCGCTTTCCGTCGCTGCCGCGCAGCCGGATGTAGCAGGACTGCGTGATGCGGCCCAGCGGGATGCGCAGGTGATAGGTGCCGGACCTGCTGCTCGTGTCGATCTGCTCGACCACGCGCGTGTCGGGTGCCTGCCAGCTGTCGCGGTCCGTCGACGGCCCGGTCACGGCGCCTCGGATCACGTCAAGGTGGGCGAGCCGGGGGAGCACCCCGTGCGGGTTGGGGCGGTGCGCGCTGCGCACCTTGACCGTGAGCTCCACCGAGGTCCCGCGCTCCACGGTGAGCCGTCCGCCAAGGGTGCTGCTCCGGCCCCGTGCTCCGACCAGGCGGACGTCGAGCCCGTCGACGAGGTGGCCGTGGTCCACCCAGACCCGGCCGCGGCGCATACCGTCCATGATGTCGAGGTAGCCGTGCCGGGTCACGCCGACGTGGGTACGGCTGAACTCGCCGGGCCAGAAGTCGCTGCCGGGCTGGGGTGTCCCGGTGTCGACGGGTGACGGCTTCCAGCCCAGCGAGTCGAAGCTCTCGCCGGGCGGCATGTCGCCGTCGCGCCAGGTGTCCCAGATGGTGCGGTGGTTGTCGGAGTTGGAGGTGATCGAGAACAGGGTGCCCTCCGCCAGCATCGCGTCCCACAGGCCACCGACGGTCGCCGTCATCCAGTCGAAACCACCGAAGGTGCGGTACGCCTCGGCCGGGTAGCCGGGGTAGGAGTCCGGGCGCGGCGCGTTGCTGTACTCGCCGCGCTGGGCCCGCGTGCTGCCGCGGTACGCGACCCAGTCCGGGTCCGCGTCGCCCTGGGCACCCGGCGCGCCCTCCATGCCGATGCAGATCCCGCGGGCGGCGTCGCGCCAGGCCCGGATCTCGTGCGGGGAGTCGATGCCGAGCCGGGACGGGTGGTTGGCCAGCACGAGGACGTCGTCGACGTAGCCGCTCGACTTCTGGGCGGCCAGCCACTGCAGCGCGTCCACCGCGCGCTGCTCGTTCTCGGGCAGGTCAGCGGCCCAGCCGTTGAGCTTGCCGTCCCACCGGCGCTCGAACTCGCGCAGCAGCTCGACCTCGTGCCGGCCGGGTGCGGTGAACACGGTGCCGTGCTCGGCAGCGGGGATGTACCACTCCAGGCCCTGGAAGATCAGCTGGCGCGGGTTGCGCGCCCGCGCGGCCATGATCTCCTCGTGCTCGGCGGCGGCTCCCTTGTCGCGGTGCCCGAGGTTGCTGTGCTCCGTGAAGACCATCCAGTCGAGGCCGAGCTCCGCGCCCTTCCTGGCGAGCTGGTCGAAGTCGTACTTGGCGTCGTGGCTGTACCGGGAGTGCACGTGGTGGTCGCCGACCAGCCAGGCGAGCCGAGGATCCCCGTGCCGGTCCGCGGCGACGGCGGTTCCGGCGTGCGCGCCGGTGGCGAGCGCGAGCCCACCGGCCATACCGAGCCGCAGGAACGTGCGGCGGGAGGCTCCTTGCGGGTCCAGGGACGAGGCCGGGACCGACGGATCGGCCCAGGCGGGCAGATCCGTGGCACGGAACGGGTGGGGCATGGTTCCTCCTGCGGCAGTTCTGGGTAACGCCACAGGGTTGCGCCGTTCGAAGGCACAGGGGTGAACATGAGACGTCCGGCGCCTGTCGGCAGCCTCAAGACCCGACGCCGGGCCGGTAGCCCCCGGGGTGGTGGGGCGGAGAGAGACGGCAACCGGCACGGCGTCGGGCAGCTGGGGAGGCGAACTCAGACCTGGTCGGCCGGGGAGTCCACCAGGTGTCCCTGGTAGGCGGGGTTCGTCAGGAACGCCGGGAAGTCGTCCTGGAGCGCGACCTGGCGGAAGATCGCCGCCGCGTCGTCGAGCCGGCTGCCGTGCTCCTGCGGGAGCGAGGCGACGACGTCGAGCAGGATCGTCTCGACCCGTTCCCGTGTGATCGGGAGCCGGTCGTCGTGGGTCACCGTGCCTGACGCGATCCACTGCCACACCTGGGACCGGGAGATCTCGGCGGTGGCGGCGTCCTCCATCAGGTTGTCGAGCGCCGCGGCTCCGGTACCGCGCAGCCAGGCGTCGATGTAGCGGACGGCCACCGAGACGTTCGACCGCAGCCCGGCGGAGGTCACGGTCGCCCCGGCGCGCCGCGCGGAGGCGATGTCGAGGAGCTCGTGCTGCCCCACGACGACGTCCGGCCGCTGCCGCGACACCTGGTTCGGCGCGTCCCCGAGGACGGCGTCGAACTCGGCCTCGGCCACGGGGATCAGGTCGGGGTGGGCCACCCACGTGCCGTCGAAGCCGTCGCCGGCCTCGCGCTTCTTGTCGGCCGCGACCTGCTGGAACGCCTGACGCGTGACCTCAGGGTTGCGGCGGTCCGGGATGAACGCGCTCATCCCGCCGATGGCGTGCGCCCCGCGCTTGTGGCACGTGGCGACGAGCAGCTCGGTGTAGGCGCGCATGAACGGTGCGGTCATGGTCACCTGCGCGCGGTCCGGCAGCACGTACGAGTCGCCGCGCGTGCGGAAGCACTTGATGATCGAGAACAGGTAGTCCCAGCGACCCGCGTTGAGCCCCGCACAGTGGTCACGCAGCTCGTAGAGGATCTCCTCCATCTCGAACGCCGCGGGCAGCGTCTCGATGAGCACCGTGGCGCGGATCGTGCCGCGGGGGATACCCAGCGCGTCCTGCGCGACCTCGAACACCTCGTTCCACAGCCGCGCCTCCTTGTACCCCTCCAGCTTGGGCAGGTAGAAGTACGGGCCCCGGCCGCGAGCGATCAGCTCGGCGGCGTTGTGGAAGAAGTAGAGCCCGAAGTCCACGAGGCTGCCCAGGGCGCCGCTCGTGATGCCGTTCGCGTCCGTGTAGCGCAGGTGAGCCTCGTCGAGGTGCCAGCCACGCGGCCGGAACACGATCGTCGGGAGGTCGACTATGTCCGCGGACCGCAGCGTGTATTCCTTGCCGGCCTCGTTGGTGAAGCTCAGCGAGCCGCGGATGGCGTCGTGCAGCGCGAGCTGCCCCTCCACCACGTTGGGCCACGTCGGGCTGGATGCGTCCTCGGCGTCGGCCAGCCAGCACCGGGCACCGGAGTTGAGCGCGTTGATGGTCATCTTCGGGTCGGTGGGACCCGTGATCTCGACCCGGCGGTCCTCCAGGCCGGGCGCCTTCCGGGAGCCGGCGACCCGCCAGTGCGGGTCGTCGCGCACCGGACGTGTCGAGGCCCGGAAGTCGGGGTCGCTGCCGTCCGCGATGTCCTGACGGCGCAGCTGGCGCTGCGCGATCAGCTCGTCGCGGGCGGCGTCGAACCGGTCGTGGAGCAGGGCGAGGAACTGGAGGGCGTCAGCGCTCAGGATCTCGCCGTAGCGCGGGCCGACCGATCCGGTGACGGTGATGACGCCCCGGCGTGAGCCGGTCCGTGAGGCACCCACCCCACCGTTCGGCAGCGAGCTCGGCGCGGAGCTCCTGGGTGCCGGCGTGGCGGCCGGGTGCCCGGTGGCCTGGCGTGCCGAGGCCTGGCGTGCGGCCGACGTCGGCGTGGAACCCGCACGTGCTGCGGGCGGCGTGCCGATCCCGGCGAGACCGGCGTCCGGGTCGAAGGGGTTGGCGCCCTGCGGGCGCGTGTCGATGGTCGCGGTCATCAGAACTGCGCCGCCTCGGTAGAACCGGCCAGAGCCGTGGTGGAGGAGTCGGGGTTCAGCGCCGTCGCCACGCGGTCGAAGTAGCCGGTGCCGACCTCGCGCTGGTGCTTGGTGGCGGTGTAGCCACGCGACTCGGCGGCGAACTCCTTCTCCTGCAGCTCGACGTACGCGGTCATCTGCTCGCGGGCGTACCCGTGGGCCAGGTCGAACATCGAGTAGTTCAGGGCGTGGAAGCCGGCCAGGGTGATGAACTGGAACTTGAAGCCCATCGCGCCCAGCTCGCGCTGGAACTTCGCGATCGTGTCGTCGTCCAGGTGCTTCTTCCAGTTGAACGACGGCGAGCAGTTGTAGCTCAGCATCTGGTCCGGGAAGTCTGCCTTCACGGCCTCGGCGAACTTGCGGGCGAGCTCGAGGTCGGGCGTGCCGGTCTCCATCCAGATCAGGTCGGAGTACGGCGCGTAGGCCTTGGCGCGGGCGATGCACGGCTCGATGCCGTTGGTCACCTTGTAGAAGCCCTCGGCGGTGCGCTCGCCGGTGATGAAGGGCAGGTCGCGCTCGTCGACGTCGGAGGTGATCAGGGTCGCGGCCTCGGCGTCGGTCCGGGCGATCACGATGGACGGAACGTCGGCGACGTCAGCCGCGAGGCGGGCCGCGTTCAGCGTCCGCACGTGCTGCTGCGTCGGGACGAGCACCTTGCCACCCAGGTGGCCGCACTTCTTCTCCGAGGCGAGCTGGTCCTCCCAGTGCACGCCGGCCGCGCCCGAGGTGATCATCGACTTCATCAGCTCGTACGCGTTGAGCGGGCCGCCGAAGCCGGCCTCGGCGTCGGCCACGATCGGGGCCAGCCAGTCACGGGTCGGCGTGCCGTTCTCCGAGACGTCGATCTGGTCGGCGCGCAGGAGCGCGTTGTTGATGCGACGGACCACCGCTGGCACCGAGTTGGCCGGGTACAGCGACTGGTCGGGGTAGGTCTGGCCCGAGAGGTTCGCGTCACCCGCGACCTGCCAGCCGGACAGGTAGATGGCCTGCAGGCCCGCCTTGACCTGCTGCACCGCCTGGTTTCCGGTCAGCGCCCCGAGGGCGTTGATGTAGTCCTCCTCGTGCAGCTGGCGCCACAGGCGCTCGGCGCCGCGGCGGGCGAGGGTGTTCTCCTCGCCGACCGAGCCGCGCAGCGCGACGACGTCCTCGGGAGTGTAGGTGCGCTCGATGCCGGCCCAGCGAGGGTCGGACTCCCAGGACTGCTGCAGCTCCGCAGCGGTCTGCACCTGGTCGCCGGTGCGCACGGGAGTCGACGCGGTCGTCGCGGACACAGTCGCCTCTGACGGGGAATCGATGGTGGGTGCGCTCATGGCGTTCTCCTTCTCCTGGGACTTCGGTGGAACCTCGTCACCGCGCCTGCCGGGTGACGTGTTACGACCTTCTGCCCTGCGCAACCCCCTTCACAAGCAGATCTGGGTAGAAGAACTTCAGTTCTTCTGTTGAACGGAAGCCTTCTCGTATGTCACCCTCGGGCATGGCAGTTACCCCCGGCAATCGCAGAACCGCGCGAAACGTCACTTCTTCGCTTCCTACGCAGAACGGTGGAGGACGGACGGCGGGCCAGTCGCGCGCCCGGGTGCCCGGTCAGGCTCTCGGGCGGGTGCCCAGTCAGGCCTCGACGCCGGCGACAGGTCCGGCCGAGGCGGAGCCGGACGCCCTCACCATCGGACGGCGCATCCGGCACCTGCGGACCAGCAAGGGCATGACGCTCGACGACCTCGCTTCCGCGATCGACCGGGCGCCGTCCCAGGTCAGCACGCTGGAGAACGGCAAGCGGGAGCCCAAGTTCTCGCAGCTGCAGACCATCGCCCGGGCGCTCGGCGTCGGCGTGGACGACCTGCTCTCGGCCGAGGCGCCGTCGGAGCGCGACGGGCTGGAGATCGAGCTGGAGCGCGTGCAGCGCGGCCCGCTGTTCGCATCGCTCGGCATCGAGGGCGTGCGCATCGGCAAGTCGCTGCCCCACGACGCGCTCACGACCATCCTGGCGCTGCACCGCGAGCTCGAGCGGCTCCACACCGAGCGTGCGGCCACGCCGGAGGAGGCGCGCCGGGCCAACGGTGAGCTCCGGGACGACATGCGCGCCAAGGACAACTACCTGCCCGAGCTGGAGCAGGTCGCGAAGGAGCTGCTCGCCGACGTCGGGCACACGTCAGGCCCGCTGCCGCAGCGCATGGCGGCCGAGATCGCCGCGCACCTCGGCTTCACGCTGCACTACGTGAGCGACCTGCCGCACTCGACGCGTTCGGTGATCGACACCCGGAACCGGCGCCTCTACCTGCCGTCCAAGGGCTTCCGCGGTCGCTCCAACACCCGGTCGGCGCTGCTGCAGGCGCTCGCGTCGCACGTGCTGGACCACACCGAACCCGGCGACTACGGCGAGTTCCTGCGCCAGCGCGTTGAGGCGAACTACCTGGCGGCGGCCCTGATGGTTCCGGAAAAGCCGGGCGTGAAGTTCCTCCGTGACGCGAAGGACGAGCGCGCCATCGCCATCGAGGACCTGCGCGACGCCTTCGGGGTGTCGTTCGAGACCGCGGCGCACCGGTTCACCAACCTCGCGACCAGGCACCTCGGCATCCCCGTCCACTTCATGAAGGTCCACGAGTCCGGGATCCTGCACAAGGCGTACGAGAACGACGGCGTGCGGTTCCCCTCGGACGCGCTGGGCGCGGTCGAGGGCCAGCACGTGTGCAAACAGTGGACGGCGCGGCGCGTGTTCGACGTCGAGGACCGGTTCAACCCGTACGCGCAGTACACCGACACGACGTCCGGCACGTACTGGTGCACCTCGCGCGTCGAGAACACGGCGGACGGTGCGTTCTCGGTGTCGGTCGGCGTGCCGTTCGCGGACGTCAAGTGGTTCGAGGGGCGGGACACGACGGAGCGGACGGCCTCGCGCTGCCCCGACGAGTCGTGCTGCCGGCGTCCGCCCGAGGAGCTCTCCGCGAAGTGGGGCGACTTCGCCTGGCCCTCGGCGCGGCCTCACGCGTCGATGCTGGCGGCGATGCCCTCGGGGGCGTACCCGGGGGTGGAGACCACGGAGGTCTACCGGTTCCTGGAGCGGCACGCTCCGGAGGGCTGAGGGTGCCTACGACATAGGCGACATTTTAGTGGAGTCTGTGGTAATAAGTTGGTAAAATAAGGGTCTCTCTATGGGCAATGGGAGGCTCGATGGACACGAGGCAGATGGAGCCGGGTGACTTCGGGCGGATGGATGCGGCCCGCCACCAGCTCGTCCGAACCATCGAGAACTCCGCCCTGCACGTCCAGGATCACCTGGTCTGGGGTCAGTTCGCGGACGGGCTGATCCACACCAGACAGTTCGGCATCCACGGGACGAGCGCGGCGTGCGCGACCCTCGCCCGCCATGGACGTGCGCCGTGGCGGACGCTGGAGCTGCTGCCCGAGGCGGCTCTCGAGGACCCTTCGGTGCGGCTCTTCGACGAGACCGACCTCGTCATCACCCTCAAGGTGACGGCCATCGTCGAGGCTCTCGTCGACGCAGGTGCTCCGGACCTCGAGTCGCGACCTGTGGTCCGCCGTCTGGTGGACGGGATGCTCGACGGGCGCGGCTGGGGCTGGCACTCGATCCGGGTGGAGCCCGATCGTCCGCGTGTGCTCACGACGGCGCACGCCGTGGTCGTGCTCGGACGGATCCCGGGGTTGGTCGACTCGGAGGCGGTGCACCGTGCCGTGGAGTGGCTCGAGCAGGAACTGTTCGACAACGACCGGCTCAGGCCCCTGGAGAAGGCTTACGTCGCGATCGCCCTCGGCACGTTGCGCAGGGAGGGCTACTCGACGGAGAGCATCGACCGTGTGCTGCGCCTCACGGCTGCGGAGCTCCGCCATTGGCTCCGGGCCCAGCGCGGGCGCTCGATCGAGCACGTACCCCGGCTGTTCTTCGTGCCGAAGCCGAACGAGGTGCGCAACCACACGATGCTCTTCCCCGAGCGGGTGATCGTCGCTCATGCGCTGCTCGTCGCTGAACCGGAACGTATCAACGACCGATGTGTGCGCGATCTCGTGAGGCAGCTGTGCAACGACGTGTCGGTGCACGGAGGTCTGCGTGCGGAACACAGTGACCGCGTGTCCTTCGTCGACATCAACTGGCTCGACCGGTTCCTGGGCGAGGCTCAGATGGCGCGGGTGGCAACGGGCGTGGCCTTCGAGGACATGAAGCTGTTCAGCTGGTTTCGTCGGCTACCTTCGTCCACCGTGGCGATAGCTGGATGGTCGATCGTCACGGTCGCGACGACCTTCCTCGTCCTGACGTCAGGTCTTCCCGGCTGGGTCACGGCGGTGCTGACCACGGTGGCCAGCGTGGCAGCCGGCGTCGTCACGACCATCGTCCTGAACTGGACCGGCAGGGAGTGATGCAGGGAGTGATGCAGGGAGTGATGCACGGAGTGATGATGGCCCGTAGGCCCGGCCCGAGCGGGCCGCGGCGTGCTCTGTCAGGAGTGCCGCCATGGCCTGCCGGGGAGCGGTGACGCCGATCCGTCGGATCGGACCAGTCGCACCGCGTCGTGATCGGCCGCCGTCCCGAGACGAGTTGCGCCGGGGAATCGTTCCTCGGCGTCGGGCGCGGTCATCGCGCCGCCGTCCACCGTGAAGACCAGGCGAAAGTCCACGGATCCTCCGAAGGTCAGGTCCTCCACGGTGCGGCCCGTCACTGCGGACACCTGCTCGACCAGCGGCGAGACGGGTACGTTGTCGGCTTCGACGTCGAAGCCGACAGCACTCGCCTCGGCGATCTGTTCGATCGTGGCCTTGAGCCCGTCGGACGTGTCCTGGCAGCTCGTCACGACGCCCGACCTCGCGAGCGCGAGCCCGAGCTCGACCTCGGCACGGGGGCGGCGCCAGGACTCGCCGAGCGCCTGCTCGACGTCGTCGACCAGGCGGGCTCCACCGGCGGCCACCTGCTTGAAGTACTGTCGCGCGGCTTCGGCGATCCCTGTGTCACCGCTGATGAAGAGGTGGTCACCCGGTCGCGCACCGGACCGGAGCAGCGCAGTGCCCGGTTCGCTGACGCCCATGGCTGTGCCGGACAGGTAGAGGTCGTCAGCCGTGCCCGTGTCGCCGCCGACGATGCGGGTCCCATGGTGCCGGGCGGCATCGTCGGCGCCGCGCATCACCTCTTCGAACGCGGTGTTCGCGAAGTCCTGTGGGTAGCGGATCACTACGAGCACTCCGGTGGGCAGGCTGCCCATCGCGGCCACGTCGCTGATGTTGGCGACGACCAGGTAGTAGCCGAGGTCGCGGTACGACATCTGCCCGTTCTCGTACATCGAGAACCCGACGCCTCGGACGAAGTCGGTCCCGACCACCAGATCCATACCAGGCAGGGAGTAGACGGCACAGTCGTCGCGGGCGGACACGCCGGTGACCAGCGAGATCGATGCGCCGCCGGGGAGTGTGGCTGACCAGGCATCGCTGCGAAGCATCGCTGCGAGCCTGACTACGCGAGCAGGCTCGTCCAAAGGGCTCATGGTGGCATTGTTATGCAATGGCCAAGATGCTTGGCGTGTCAGCCATTGCCCCGGGCGCGTCACTCACAGTCCGTTCCAAGGCTGCGTCGACGTGCCCTGCGAACTCGTGTTGTCTGGTCATCGTCCGCTGGACCAGCTCGCCGCCGGCGTGAAGGGCCCAGTCCCAGTCCAGAGTGCTGACGGGAGAGCCCTTCACCCCCGCGGTGTACCGATATCCGACACTCCTTGTGTACTGCTGATAAGGCAGTGACGTCTCCAGCGAGTAGACCCACACGCGAGCCGGAGGGCTCGCCGGCGCGGGATCTTTTCCATGGTCGAGGTAGAGAAGATAGTTGCGTTCGCAATAGCGATCGTCAAGAGCGCGCATGTCGCTCAGACGACTTTTCCTGACATGCCCGGCCGCCATGGCTGGGCGGAGATCATCGTCGATGATCTCCTTGAGCTCGCATTCAAACGGAAGAAGGTGCCAGTGTGCGTGCTCGATGCAATCGTGCCGATGCCCCATGCCGCCCGAACCGTGCTCCAGGATCGTCAGACCGTCGCCCGGAAACGTCCTCAGGTACGCCTCGCGCACCGCGTCCACGTAGCGCCATCGTTCCTCGCTCCCGGCGAGTGCGGCAGCCATGGTCAAGTCGTGGCCTGATGCGATGAGCAGGAGGTGCCCGGCTTTCACCGGCGCGATGTCGGCATACACACCGAGCTCTGTTCCGGGATCCCCATGAAACTGCCTCGCGGCCAATCCCGGATCGCCACCCACAAGACCATCGTGTCCTATCTCGCAGAAATCGCAGTTCTCCGCGCGCGCGTTCGTCAACGCTCGCCTCCTATTTTGCACAAGCCGGATTCGTCGAAACGACGAGCCGATGTTAGTGCCGTCCGTCGACCTCCGGCAAGCAGCAGCCGTAATATTTCGGGCGCTCATTCGAGCTGAGATTAGAGCGCATTTATCACCCGGTCGATTTTGCGTGTGTTCACTCCCGGAATGTCCTGCACCCGCCATTCGCGGGAGCTCGCTTACACCCGACCGACGGGCCCCGCACGACGGAAGCCGGCCATCAGCGGCCCGTCGACAAACCCAGCATTCGGTCCCGCTCCTCCGCCATCTCCGCCAGCAGTGCCTGCACGACGGCGGCCACAGCGGGCCGCCGCCAGGACTCGCTGCGGACCACCGCCCAGTAGGGCAGACGTTCGGTCACCTCGTCGGGCAGGAGCCGGACGAGGTCGTCGTGCCGGTCGGCCATGAAGCAGGGCAGGAACCCGAGGCCCGCCCCGGCGCGGGTGGCCTCGACGTGCACGAACACGTTCGTCGAGGCCAGCGCGTCCTGCATGCCCGGCACGAGGCGGCGCGGTGCGTCGAGGTGGTTGACCTGGAGCATGGAGTCGATGAAGTAGACGAGCCCGTGCCGGGACATCTCGTCGACCGTGGCCGGTGTGCCGTGCCGCGCCAGGTAGTCGCGCGATCCGTACATCCCGAGCACGTACTCGCCGAGGCACACGGCTTTGGCGCGCTGCACGCTCGGTTCCCCGACGACGACGTCGATGTCGACCCCCGAACGGTGGTGGGTCGCCACGCGGGTGACGGTGACGAGCTCGACGGACAGCTCGGGGTGCTCGCCGCGCAGCCTGGCGATCGCCGGGGAGGCGATGTAGGCGCTGAACCCGTCGGTCGCCGTCATCCGCACGACGCCGGTGACGGGGTCGGCCTCGGTGTCACCGGCCACGAGCCGGTCGACCGCGTCCGACACCGCCTCGCCCGCGCGCGCCGCGCGGCGGCCGAGCGAGGTGAGCTCCCAGCCGTCTGCGCCGCGCACCAGGAGGCGGCCACCGAGGGAGCGCTCGAGCGCGGTGATGTTACGGGCCACGGTGGTGTGGTTGACGCCGAGGGCCTGCGCCGCCGTCGTGTACCGGCCCGTGCGCGCCACCTGCAGCAGCACGAGGAGCTGGTCGGCGACCTGACTGGCCGGCGGGTCGTTGCGGGCTGGCATGCGGCGACCGTACCAAGTGTGCATCCGTGCACACCTGGTCTGCCCACTTCGTCATTGCTCCGCACAGTGCTTCCCGGGAAAACTCTGGCGAGTCACACGTGGCAGGCCGCGCGGATCGCACCGGCCGGCCAGTACCCGTGTCAGAGTCGACACCTAGGAGCAGCATGTCTGCACAGCAGAGCACCCGCGCACCGGACGACCGGTCGCTGATCAGGCGCATCGTCGCCGCCTCGATGGCCGGCACCGTCGTCGAGTGGTACGACTTCTTCCTCTACGCGACCGCCTCGGCGCTCGTGTTCAACAAGGTCCTCATGCCCGAGACGGGTAACGAGTACGACGCGATCATCGCGGCCTTCGTGACCTACGCGGTCGGCTTCCTCGCCCGGCCGCTCGGCGGCGTGATCTTCGGCCACATCGGCGACAAGCTGGGGCGCAAGCACACCCTCCAGTTCACGATCCTGCTCATCGGCGTCGCCACCGTGCTCATGGGCTGCCTGCCCACGTTCCAGCAGGTCGGCTTCCTCGCCCCGGCGCTCCTGGTGATCCTGCGCTTCGTCCAGGGCGTCGCGCTCGGCGGCGAGTGGGGCGGCGCCGTCCTGCTCGTGGCGGAGCACAGCCGGGACGACGAGCGGGCTCGCTGGACGGCCTGGCCGCAGGCGGGCGTGCCCGCGGGCAACCTGCTCGCCACCGTCGTGCTCTACACGATGTCCGCCACCCTCACCGACGCCGCGTTCCTCTCCTGGGGCTGGCGCGTCGCGTTCTGGCTCTCCGCCGTGGTCATCGTCATCGGCTACTACGTGCGCACCCGGGTCTCGGACGCCCCCATCTACGAAGAGGCGAAGGCTGAGATCGACCAGGGCGTGAAGGGCTACGGCGTCTTCGAGGTGATCCGGCGCTACCCGCGCGGCGTGCTGACCGGCATGGGCCTGCGGTTCGCGGAGAACATCCTGTACTACCTGGTGGTGAGCTTCTCGATCGTCTATCTCGGCACCGCTCTCGGCATGGACACGACACGGATCCTCGGCGTCGTCGCGGCGGCGCACGCGTTCCACTTCGTCATGATCCTGGCCATTGGGCGCATCGCGGACAGCATCGGCCGCAGGCCCCTGTACATCGCCGGCGCGGTGCTCGGCGCCACCTGGTGCTGGTTCGCGTTCCCCGCGATGGACACCCGGAACACGTGGGTGATCCTCGCCGTCCTCATGGCCGGACTGCTGTTCCACGCCATGATGTACGCGGTGCAGCCGGCCATCATGTCGGAGATGTTCCCCACCCGGATGCGCTACTCCGGCGTCTCCATCAGCTACCAGGTCACCTCGATCGTGGCGGGCTCCCTCGCCCCGATCCTCGCTACCACCTGGCTCAAGAACACCGGCTCCTGGTGGCCCACCGCGGTCTACATGCTCGTAGCGGCTGCGATCACGCTGGTCGCGGCGCTCGCGCTGCGCGAGACCAGGGGCGCGTCGCTGCACGCCCTCGACGCCGAGGACCAGGCACGCGAACGGGCACTTGCGGAGGGCCGGTCTTGAGCTCGATCTTGGAGGGCCGCCGCGCCCTCGTGACCGGCGGCGCGAGCGGCATCGGCGCGGCGTGCGCCCGGGAGCTCGCGGCCCGTGGCGCGCACGTGACCGTGGCGGACGTCGACGGCGACGGCGCCAAGACGGTCGCCGAGGAGGTCGGCGGCGAGGCCTGGGTGGTGGACCTGTCCGACACCCAGGCGCTCGACTCCCTCCGCCTGGACACGGACGTGCTCGTGAACAACGCGGGCATCCAGCGGGTCAGTGCCATTCAGGACTTCGCGCCCGACGACTTCCGGCTGGTCCAGCGGATCATGCTGGAGGCCCCGTTCCTGCTGGTTCGGGCCGCGCTGCCCGGCATGTACGAACGGGGCTGGGGCCGGGTCGTGAACATCTCCTCGGTGCACGGGCTGGTCGCGTCGCCGTACAAGGCGGCGTACGTGGCGGCCAAGCACGGGCTCGAAGGGCTGTCGAAGGTGACGGCGCTGGAGGGTGGCGAGCACGGGGTCACGAGCGTCTGCGTGAACCCCGGCTACGTCCGCACGCCGCTGATCGAGAAGCAGGTCGCCCAGCAGGCGAAGGCGCACGGTATCCCGGAGTCGGAGGTGCTCGCGAAGGTCATGCTCGAGCAGGCGGCCGTGAAACGGCTGGTGGAACCCGAGGAGGTGGCCGCACTGGTCGGGTGGCTCACGGGTCCGGAGGCCGCCATGGTGTCCGGCGCGTCGTGGACCATCGACGGCGGATGGAGCGCGCGCTGACCGGGTGTGACACTGGCACATGGCACGACCTGCCGGCACTGGCCCGATGGAGGAGTCAACGATGACTGAAGTGGGTAGCACGGGGTTCGACAAGGTGGTCGCGAGCGCGGCCGAGGCGGTCGCCGACATACCGGACGGCGCGTCGCTCGCCGTGGGCGGGTTCGGCCTGTGCGGCAACCCGATCGCGCTGATCGAGGCCCTGCTCGCGCAGGGCACCGCCGGCCTGTCCGTGGTGAGCAACAACTGCGGCGTCGACGACTGGGGCCTCGGCGTGCTGCTGAACGCCCACCGCATCGCGAAGATGACCAGCTCATACGTGGGGGAGAACAAGGAGTTCGAGCGGCAGTTCCTGTCCGGGGAGCTCGAGCTGGAGCTCACCCCGCAGGGCACGCTGGCCGAGAAGCTCCGCGCCGGGGGCGCGGGCATCGCAGCCTTCTTCACCCGTACGGGCGTGGGCACCCAGGTGGCGGACGGCGGTCTCCCGCGCAAGTACGACGGCGCCGGCGGTATTGCCATCGCGTCGCCGGCCAAGGAGGTGCGCACGTTCGGGGACAGCACCGACGAGTACGTGCTGGAGGAGTCGATCAGCACCGACTACGCGCTGGTGCACGCGCTGCGCGGGGACCGGCACGGGAACCTGGTGTTCAACAAGTCGGCCCGCAACTTCTCGCCGCTCGCCGCGATGGCGGGGCGGGTGTGCATCGCCCAGGTCGAGGAGCTCGTCGAACCGGGGGAGATCGACCCGGACACCGTGCACCTGCCGGGGGTCTACGTGCACCGCGTGGTGCACGTCGGCACCGACATCGAGAAGCGGATCGAGCGGCGCACGGTGTCCACGCCGTCGTCCGCCACGCCGGACACGAAGGGGGCCTGAACCATGGCACTGACCCGACAGGAGATGGCCGCGCGCGCCGCGCGCGAGCTGACCGACGGCATGTACGTGAACCTGGGCATCGGGCTGCCGACGCTCGTGCCGAACTACGTGCCGGAGGGCCGGCACCTGGTGCTGCAGTCCGAGAACGGGATCCTCGGCGTGGGGCCGTACCCGACCGAGGACAAGGTGGACCCCGACCTGATCAACGCGGGCAAGGAGACGGTGACGCTCCTGCCGGGCTCGTCGATCTTCGACTCCGCGATGTCGTTCGGCATGATCCGTGGCGGCAAGATCGACGCCGCGATCCTTGGCGGCATGCAGGTCTCCGCCACGGGCGACCTGGCCAACTGGATGATCCCCGGCAAGATGGTCAAGGGCATGGGCGGCGCCATGGACCTGGTGCACGGCGCGGGGCGCGTGATCGTCCTCATGGAGCACGTGGCGCGTGACGGGTCGCCGAAGATCCTGCGCACCTGCTCGCTGCCGCTGACCGGCAAGGGCGTGGTGAACCGGATCATCACCGACCTGGCGGTGCTCGACGTGACACCGTCCGGTCTGGTGCTGCGCGAGCTCGCACCCGGGGTCACCGCCGACGAGGTGGTGGAGAAGACGGAGCCGGAGCTCACCGTGGAGCTCGTCGAGCCGATGGTGTGAGGGCTACGGGGTGCAGGGCACCGGGCGATACGCTGAAGTACGACGGCCAAAGGAGGTCTCATGACTGACCCGATCAACGCTCCGGCAAGCGCCACAAGCGCGGCCCCGGGTGCGGAGAACCGCGCTGACAAGACCAGCGCTCGGAACAACGCTCAGAGCAACAGGGCTGACGACGTGGTGATCGTCTCGGCGGCGCGGACGCCGCAGGGACGGCTGAAGGGCTCGCTGGCCACGCTGAGCGCGGTCGAGCTCGGCGCGGTAGCCGCGCGACGCGCCCTGGAGGGCGCCGGCCCGCTTGCCGCCGACGTCGACAAGGTGATCTTCGGCCAGGTGATCCAGGCGGGTGCCGGGCAGAACCCGGCCCGGCAGACGGCGGTCGCCGCAGGCGTCTCCTGGGACGTCCAGGCGGTCACCGTCAACAAGGTGTGTCTCTCGGGGCTGACGGCGATCATCGACGGCGCCCGGCTGCTGCGGACCGGCGAGGCCGCAGTGGTGCTGGTGGGCGGGCAGGAGTCGATGACGAACGCTCCGCACCTGCTGCCCGGCTCGCGGTTCGGCTTCGGCTACGGCCCGGCCGAGCTGCTGGACGCGACGGCGCACGACGCCCTGACCGATGCGTTCGACGGCGTCTCCATGGGCATCTCGACCGAGGACCACAACACCGGCTCGGTGTTCGTGTCGCGCGAGGAGCAGGACGCCATCGCGGCGGCCTCGCACCAGCGGGCCGCGGCTGCGTGGAAGGACGGGGTCTTCGAGGCGGAGCTCGCACCGGTCTCGGTGCCACAGCGCCGCGGCGAGCCGGTAGAGGTGCGCACCGACGAGGGCGTCCGACCCGACACCACGCCCGAGTCGCTGGCGAAGCTGCGCCCCGCGTTCGCGGGCGAGGGAACGCTCACGGCGGGCAACTCGTCACAGATCTCCGACGGCGCCTCGGCGCTCGTGCTCACCACCCGTGGCCGCGCGGAAGCGGCGGGGGTGCCGGTGCTCGCGACGGTTCGCGCGCACGGGCAGGTGGCAGGCCCGGACAACTCCCTGCACACCCAGCCGGCCCGGGCGATCGCCCAGGCCCTGGAGCGGGAGGGCTGGACGGCCGAGGATCTCGATGTCGTGGAGATCAACGAGGCGTTCGCCGTGGTGGTCGGGGTCTCGGCGAAGGCGCTGGGAGTTCCGCTGGACCGCGTCAACGTGCACGGCGGCGGGATCGCGCTGGGTCACCCCGTCGGGGCGTCCGGGGCCCGCATAGCGGTGCATGCGGCGCACGAGCTCGCGCGGCGCGGAGGTGGACGGGCCGCCGTCGGCCTGTGTGGTGGCGGAGGCCAGGGCGAGGCGCTCCTCCTCGAGCTCTGATGCCGAGATAGAACCAGGGCGAAGTAGAACTGTGGCGAAGTAGAGCTGGAGCGAGAAAGTCTGCTCTGGTTCTACTTCGCCACAGTTCTACTTCGGCGGGGTGGTCAGTGGGACTCGCGGTCCTTCGTGTCGCCGATGTAGCTGCGCACCTCGTCCGGCCGGCCGTCGAGGTTCATGTCGGCCGTGCGGGCCCGGCGGGCGTCCCAGCGCAGCGAGATCGCGCCGAGGATCGCGGCGAGCACCGAGGCGCCGAGGATCGCGATCTTCGCTCCGTCGGTGTGCTCCGAGTCCCCGAAGGACAGCTCGCTGATCAGCAGCGACACGGTGAACCCGATGCCGGCCAGCAGCCCGACCGGCAGCAGGTCGCGCACGCCGATGCCGTCGGGCAGGCGCAGAGGAGTGATCCGGGTGATCAGAGCCGTCGTCCCGAGCACGCCGAGGAGCTTGCCCAGCACCAGGCCGCCGGCTATCGCGGCGACGACCGGCTGGCCGATCACGGCGCCCGGCCCGTCGCCGTCGACCAGAGAGACGCCCGCGGCGAAGAAGGCGAACACGGGCAGCGCGATGCCGGAGGAGAGCGGCTTGAGCCGGTGCTCGTACTGGGTGGTGCGCGACGTGGCCTCCCCGTGCATGGCGAGCGCCGGGACGGTGAAGCCCAGCAGCACACCCGAGATGGTCGCGTGGACGCCGGAGGCATGCATCAGCGCCCACGCGACGACGGCGAGCGGCAGCAGCACGAACCACCGTGGCTTGCGCGACCGGACGTGCCACAGGAAGAGCGCGACGCAGGCCAGCGTGCCGAGCAGGGAGAGCCAGTGGATCTCGCTGGTGTAGAAGATCGCGATGACGACGATCGCGAGCAGGTCGTCCACGACGGCGAGCGTGAGCAGGAAGGTCCGGATCGCAGTCGGCAGCCCTCGGCCGAAGATGGCGAGCACACCCACCGCGAACGCGATGTCCGTGGCGGTGGGGATCGCCCAGCCCCGCAGGGCGCCAGGATCACCCAGGCTCAGGACGACGACGGCATAGATCAGGGCGGGGACGGCCATGCCGCCGACCGCCGCGATCATCGGCACGCCCGCTTCCTTCGGGTTGCGGAGGCTGCCGGCGACGAACTCCTGCTTCAGCTCGACACCGACCACGAAGAAGAAGATCGCGAGCAGGCCGTCCGCGGCCCAGGTGCTGAGGGACAGGTCCAGGTGGAGCGGCAGCGGCCCGATCGCAGCGGGACCGACCACCGTCGCGGACAGTGCCTGATAGGCGTCTCGCCAGGGGGAGTTCGCCCAGAGCAGGGCGAGGAGCGCGGCCCCGATCAGGAGCGCTCCGCCCGTGGTCTCGCGGGCGGCCCAGGTTCGGAGCCGCTGGATTCGGGCGGGGGCGACGGCGTCAGAGCTCAACGCGGGTCCTTTCGGCTTTGCGGATCGTCACAGAAGGACCGGTCGACCCGGTCCACGCCGACCAGACTTCCCGGCACACCCTGGACTTCACCCTACTCGGAGGCGAGCTCCGCGCAGGCCGCGCGCAGCCTGGTGATCGTGTTCCAGTTCCGGGCGGTGGTCGGCGTGCCCGCAGCCTGGTCGACGACCTTCGACGTGAGCTTGGACCGGCCGATCCCGTCCACGTAGTGCACGTACAGCACCCCCGCGCCGGTCGCGAGCAGCTCGCGGCCCGCGTTGGCCAGGTCGAGCCGGGCGATCCCCGCCTCGTCCAGGTCGCCGAACGGGACGTGCACCTGGAGCTGCGCGGGATGATCCCGCGCGGCGGCAGCGAAGGGGTTGGCTCGAGCTATCGCCTCCAGCTGCTCGGCGCTCAGGGCGACGGCGGCCACGTCCTGACCCAGCCGCTCGGTGAGGCAGCGCTGAACCAGGTGTCCGACGTCGGCTGCGGTGGACGCACCGGAGGTGCCCGGCGTGACCACGAGGTTGCCGCTGTTGAGGAGGGCGCGGGCGGCTCCGAGGCCGGCGTCGACGGCTGCGCCGATCAGGTCGGTGGACGTGACGCGCAGGCCGGGTCCGACGTTGACGGCGCGGAGCAGGACGGCGAAGGAATCCATGCGTCACATCCTGACGCCTCGGCGAGCCTTCCAGCGAGTTTTGCGATTTCTTGGGGTAATCGTCAACTTATTACCAACATGTGAACAGTTCGTGACAACTTGCGACCCGCCGGGGCGCGGCTCTGGTCATGGGATGGCAGTGCGCGTAGGTTCCCATTCAGGGACGGCACCCAGTCGCCCCTTCGGGAGGCCAACCTATGGAGTGCTCGCTCCGTGGAGAAGGGCCGGTCCCGGCTCTGTGCCACGACGCGGCATACCGAGTCGGTCATCCGGCCCATCCACCAGCCCCGGTTCGTCCGGGTCGGTTCCGCCGACAGGCGGTACTCGCCAGGTAGTGACGAGGCTGTCACGGCGCCTCGGCGCCGGAGGGAGAACCGCAGTGAGCCAATCCGCACACACCACCCGTCCGTCCGACCAGAGTGCCGACGCCGCTCCCGGCGCGGCAGGTGACGAACGTAGGACCTTCGTCATCGACACGTCTGTGCTGTTGAGTGATCCCAAGGCGATGTTGCGGTTCGCGGAGCACGATGTAGTACTCCCGATCGTCGTGATCACGGAGCTGGAGGGCAAGCGGCACCACGCCGAGCTCGGGTACTTCGCCCGGAGCGCCCTGCGGATGCTGGACGGGCTGCGCGTCCAGCACGGCCGCCTCGACGCCCCGGTCCCGGTGGGGGATTCCGGCGGCACGCTGCGGGTCGAGCTCAACCACGTGGACCCGACGGTCCTGCCCGCCGGCTTCCGGCTCGGCGACAACGACACCCGCATCCTCGCGGTGGCCGCCAACCTCGCGGCCGAGGGCAACAGCGTCACGGTGGTCTCCAAGGACCTGCCGATGCGGGTGAAGGCGTCCGCCGTCGGCCTGCAGGCCGAGGAGTACAAGGCCGAGCTCGCGGTGGACTCGGGCTGGACCGGGATGCGCGAGATCGACCTGTCCGACGAGCAGATGGGGGCTCTCTGGGACAACGACTCGGTCGAGATCGCGGCACTGGACCCGGCGACGGTCGAGGCGGCTTCGCCGCTGCTCGTGCACACGGGGATGGTGGTGCACTCGCCGGGCGGATCCGCGCTCGGCCGCGTGACGGCGGACAAGCGGGTGCAGCTGGTCCGCGGCGACCAGGAGGTGTTCGGGGTCCACGGGCGCTCGGCGGAGCAGCGTGTGGCCATCGACCTGCTGCTCGACCCGGACATCGGGATCGTCTCGCTCGGCGGCCGGGCCGGCACGGGCAAGTCTGCGCTCGCCCTGTGCGCCGGCCTGGAGTCCGTGCTGGAGCGGCAGAAGCACCGCAAGGTGGTCGTGTTCCGGCCGCTCTACGCGGTGGGCGGGCAGGAGCTGGGCTACCTCCCCGGGTCGGAGTCCGAGAAGATGAACCCGTGGGCGCAGGCCGTCTTCGACACCCTCGGGGCGCTGGTCTCGCCCGCGGTGGTGGAGGAGGTCATCGAGCGCGACATGCTTGAGGTGCTGCCGCTCACGCACATCCGCGGACGGTCCCTGCACGATGCGTTCGTCATCGTGGACGAGGCGCAGTCCCTCGAGCGGAACGTCCTGCTCACGGTGCTCTCGCGGATCGGCCAGGGCTCGCGCGTGGTGCTCACCCACGACGTCGCGCAGCGGGACAACCTGCGGGTGGGGCGGCACGACGGCGTCGCGGCGGTCATCGAGGCGCTCAAGGGCCACCCGCTCTTCGCGCACGTGACCCTCACCCGGTCCGAGCGCTCGCCGGTGGCGGCGCTGGTGACCGACATGCTGGAGCGGCTGGAGGTCTGACCCCCTCCTGCACGAAGACAGGCGCCCAGGTCACTCCGGTGACCTGGGCGCCTGTCGCGTTGCTGACTCCTGGTAACTCCTGGCACGGAAGAGGCGTGCCGCCGGACGGAACCCCCCAGCCCCGCAGTCCGGCGGTACGCCTCTTCGAGTGCAGGAGCGACACTAGCAGACTTAGGTAAGGCTAACCAAAGGATCTTGACGACCTTAGGCGACCTGTTTCCAGGGCGGCTGTCTCAATACGGGCGTTGTCTCGCTTGTCGGATATAGCATCAGGGCCATGCTGATTGCTGAAGACTTCCTGCTGCTCGCCGTCGACGACGAGACGGGCAAGACCGCCAACGTCGACAACCTGGGTGTTCGCCTCGCCGGCGCACTCCTCGCGGACCTCGCCGCCGCGAACAAGACCCTCATGCGGGGCGCGCCGGAGGCCGGCGCGACCAAGGAGGAGCGCGAGAAGGCCGGGGACGCCACGATCCTCGTCACCGACAACGCGCCCACCGGCCACGTGGCCCTCGACGCCGCCCTGCAGGCCGCGCTCGACGCGCCCGACGCGCCCGCGCGGAAGATCGTGGAGGCCATCTCCGAGAAGGCGGAGGAGAACCTCCTGACCGCCCTCGTCGAGCGCGGCGTTCTCGAGAAGGAAGAGACCAAGCTCTTCCGCATGCTCCCGATCACCCGCTGGCCGGCCGCGGACTCGAGCCACGAGACCGCGCTGCGCGCCAACCTGACGAAGGTTCTCGTCGAGGGCGCGGAGCCCGACGAGCGCACCGCCACCCTGATCTCCCTGCTGCACGGCTCGGGCCTCATCGGCGGCCTGGTCGGCAAGGAGCAGCGCAAGGCCGCCCAGGACCGCGCCGAGGAGATCGCCGGTAGCGAGTGGGGCGTCGCGACCGTCGCCACCCAGGTCGCCATCGCGGCCACGGTAGCCACCGTCGCCACCGTGGGTGTCGCCGCGGCGGCTTTCATCCTGCTGTCGAACGAGGCCGACAAGACCGCTGACGCCGCCGCGCCGGCCGCCGAGCCCGTCGAAGCCCCGGTTGTCTGACCTGCCGCGCGAGACCGCGAAGTAGAGCGCCTGTCCTGCTTCCGCACGGTGACACCGTGCGGAAGCGGGACAGGCGCTCTACTTCGCGGTCTCGAACATCAGGCCTGCGGCGGACGCGTCATCGACAGCACGTCGAGCGCGGTGTCGAGCTGCGCCTCGGTGACCTCGCCACGCTCGACGAAGCCGAGGTCGATCACTGCCTGCCGCACGGTGATGCCCTCCTTGACGGCGGTCTTCGCCACCTTCGCGGCGGCCTCGTAGCCGATCACGCGGTTCAGCGGCGTCACGATCGACGGGGACGACTCGGCGAGCGCGCGGGCACGCTCGACGTTCGCGGTGATGCCCACGATGGTCTTGTCCGCCAGCACGCGCGACGAGTTCGACAGCAGGCGGATCGACTCCAGCACACCCTGGGCGATCACCGGGATCTGCACGTTGAGCTCGAACGAGCCGGAGGCACCTGCCCACGCCACGGTCGCGTCGTTGCCGATGACGCGCGCGCACACCATGAGCACGGCCTCGGGGATCACGGGGTTGACCTTGCCCGGCATGATCGAGGAGCCCGGCTGCAGGTCGGGCAGCGCGATCTCGCCCAGGCCCGTGTTCGGGCCGGAACCCATCCAGCGCAGGTCGTTGCAGATCTTCGTCAGCGAGACCGCGATGGTGCGCAGCGCACCCGACAGCTCGACCAGGCCGTCACGGGCCGACTGCGCCTCGAAGTGGTCGCGGGCCTCGGTCAGCGGCAGGCCGGTGTCCTCGGCGAGCAGCGCGATGACCCGCTGCGGGAAGCCGGCCGGGGTGTTGATACCGGTGCCGACGGCGGTACCGCCCAGCGGCACCTCCGCGGCGCGTGGGAGCGCCGACTGCAGACGCTCGACGCCGTAGCGGACGGCGGCGGCGTACCCGCCGAACTCCTGGCCCAGCGTGACCGGGGTGGCGTCCATGAGGTGCGTGCGACCGGACTTCACGACCTCCGCGTACTCCACGGACTTCGCCTGGAGTGCGTCCGCCAGGTGGGTGAGCGCCGGGACCAGGTCGTTCACGACGCCAGAGGTCGCGGCGACGTGCACCGAGGTCGGGAAGACGTCGTTCGACGACTGCGACGCGTTGACGTGGTCGTTCGGGTGCACGTCCTTGCCGAGCGCGGCGGTGGCGAGCGTCGCGAGGACCTCGTTGGTGTTCATGTTCGACGACGTGCCCGAGCCGGTCTGGAAGACGTCGATCGGGAAGTGGCTGTCGTACTTGCCGGAGGCGACCTCGTCAGCGGCGGCGACGATCGCCTCGGCGATGTCCTTGTCGAGCACGCCGAGCTCCGCGTTCGCGGTGGCGGCGGCCTTCTTCACGCGGGCAAGGGCCTCGATGTGAGAACGCTCAAGAGGCGTGCCGGAGATCGGGAAGTTCTCGACGGCACGCTGGGTCTGGGCGCGGTAGAGGGCGTTCTTCGGGACGCGCACCTCACCCATGGTGTCGTGCTCGATACGGAACTCGGTGTCGCCGGACGGGACGACGGTGTCAGCAGTCATGGTTCTATCGTGCCGCAGCCGCGCCCCGCCGACGCACCTGAGCACGTGACTCGTGTCACCCCGGCCGCCGCGCTCCCGTCAGTCGCCCTGGGGCAGGGCCGCCGGCACCTCGCCGACGTCCCCGATCGCGTTGACCATGCGTGCGCTGCCCTCCGCGAGGTCGTACTCGAGACCGACCACCGCGCACCTGCCCTCCTCGACCGCCTTGGCCAGGCCTGCCGAGTAGCTGTGCAGCATCCCGACGGTGTGCTTCACGTGCTCGCGGCGCAGGACGTTCTGGTCGGACAGGGCGTCCATGGCCTTGGCCGGGTCACCCGAGGTGATGTTGACGATCGACGGGATCACGCGGTCCACCACGGCACGCACGAACCCGCCGGGCTGCTCACCCGTCGCGAGCGTGTGCGCGGCGGCGGCCACGGCACCGCAGGAGTCGTGCCCCAGCACCACGACGAGGGACGCGCCGAGCACGTCGACCCCGTACTCGATGGAGCCGATCACCGTGGTGTCCACGACGTGTCCGGCGGTGCGGACCACGAAGACGTCGCCGAGGCCCTGGTCGAAGATGATCTCCGCGGCGACCCGGGAGTCCGAGCAACCGAAGATCACCGTGTGCGGGTGCTGCGCGGCCTGCAGCTCCCGGCGCCGGGCGGCACCCTGCGACGGGTGGGCCGGAGCGTCCGCGACGAAACGGTCGTTGCCGGAACGCAGCAGCGCATAGGCGTCACGCGGGCTGAGCCGCTCTGGTGCCTCGTTCATCGGTACTGCGGTCATCGGCTTACCTCCTCACGGCGAGGCGGGTTGGCTCCCGCCCGGGACACGGTGATGGCCGCGACGGCGCAGCAGCGGTCCAGGACCTGCTGCACGGTCGCGAGATCGACGGCGTTGAGCGCTCCGCGCCGGTCGGCGCCGAGCAGGTCGTGCTCCCACAGGCCGTCGATGAGCGCACCCATGAACGAGTCGCCGGCACCCACGGTGTCGACCACCTCCACCCGCGGGGCGACCGCCTCGACCGCACCGGCGTCGGACACCGCTACCGCGCCCTTGCCGCCGAACGTGACCACCACCAGGGCGGGCGTGCCGCGCTGCCAGTCGCGTGCGACGGCGACGGGGTCGGTGCCGGGGTAGAGCCAGCCCAGGTCCTCGTCGCTCACCTTCACCACGTCGGAGAGCTGCACGAGCGCCTCGACGCGGGGCCGTACGTCCTCGGGAGCGCCCATGATCGCGGGCCGCGCGTTCGGGTCGTACGTGGTGGTCGACGTCGTCCGCGCCGCCTCGAGGACCTGCCGCACCTCGGTGGCGCCCGGTTCGAGGATCGCAGCGATCGAGCCGGTGTGGACCGCGAGGGCAGCGCTGCCGCCGACCTGAGCGCTCGGCTCGGCGCTGGTGTCAGCACCTGGCAGAGCCGCGGCGGGGACGCGCCACGCCAGATCGAAGTCGTAGGTGGCGGAGCCGCTCTCGTCCAGCTTGGCGACCGCGACGCTGGTGCGCTCCGCCCCGTCGCTGCCCGGCACGAGCGTGACACCGGAGTCGGCGAGCCACGTGCGCACCAGGTCGCCCCGTGCATCGGCGCCGAGCCAGGTCGCGAGCCGCACCTCCCGGCTCAGGCGGCCCAGCGTGAGCGCGACGTTGGCGATGCTTCCCCCGGGGTGTTCGGCGGACGAGCCGTCGGGCCGGTGCACCTCGTCCACGAGGGCCTCGCCCACGGCGAGGACGTACGGGCTCACTCGGCCTCCTCCGGCGACTCGGCCGACGAGACCGACCCCTGCTGCGCGGCGGCGAGGCGCTCGCGGGCGCCGTCGAGCCATTCCTGGCAGCGTGCGGCCAGGGCCTCGCCGCGCTCCCAGAGCGCGAGCGACGCCTCCAGCGGCTCGCCGCCGGTCTCCAGGCGGCCGACCACCTGCACGAGCTCGTCGCGCGCCTGCTCATAGCTGAGCGTCGCGACGTCGGGAGCGTTCCTCACCGGATCGGTTCCGGTCGCAGCATCTGTACTCACGGGAGACAGTCAACAGCACGCCACCGACATCTGCGGAGTCCGTCCACAGGAATGAGTTTGGCTCCGGCGGGTTCGACGTCGGACCATGGTGACCCATGGGCCATCTCGAAGTCGCGCACGTCGAATACCACCTGCCGGATGGCCGGACGTTGCTGGGGGACGTCTCCTTCCGCGTGGGCGAGCGGAGTGCGACGGCGATCGTCGGTCCGAACGGTGCGGGCAAGACCACTCTGCTGCGCATCATCACCGGTGAGCTGGCGCCGCACGCCGGTTCCGTGGCAGTCAGTGGCGGGCTCGGCGTCATGCGCCAGTTCGTCGGCTCCGTGCGGGACGAGACCACCGTGCGCGATCTGCTGGTGTCCGTGTCGGCGCCCCGGCTGCGCGAGGTCGCGCGCGCCGTCGACGAGGCCGAGCACAGGATGCTGACGGTCGACGACGAGGCCGCCCAGATGGCGTACGCGCAGGCGCTCTCGGACTGGGCGGAGGTGCGCGGCTACGAGGCGGAGACGCTGTGGGACGTCTGCACCATGGCCGCGCTCGGCATGCCGTACGACCGGGTGCAGTTCCGCGAGGTGCGGACGATGTCGGGCGGTGAGCAGAAGCGGCTCGTGCTGGAGGCGCTGCTGCGCGGCACCGACGAGGTGCTGCTGCTCGACGAGCCGGACAACTACCTGGACGTCCCGGGCAAGCGCTGGCTGGAGGAGCAGCTCAAGGCCACCAAGAAGACCATCCTGTTCGTGTCGCACGACCGGGAGCTGCTGTCGCGGTCGGCGGACCGGATCGTGTCGCTGGAGCCGAGCCCCGCGGGCGCCGACGCCTGGGTGCACGGCGGCGGGTTCTCCACCTTCCACGACGCCCGGCGCGAGCGGTTCGCGCGGTTCGAGGAGCTGCGCCGCCGCTGGGACGAGAAGCATGCCCAGCTCAAGAAGCTGGTCCTGACGCTCCGGAACCAGGCAGCGAGCAGCCCCGACATGGCCTCGCGCTACCACGCGGCGCAGACGAGGCTGCGGAAGTTCGAGGAGGTCGGCCCGCCGCCCGAGCCGCCGCGCGAGCAGGACATCACGATGAACCTGCGGGGCGGGCGCACGGGGCTGCGGGCCGTGACCTGCGAGGGGCTGGAGCTCACCGGGCTCATGAAGCCGTTCGACCTGGAGGTCTTCTACGGCGAGCGGGTGGCTGTGCTGGGCTCGAACGGCTCCGGCAAGTCGCACTTCCTGCGGCTGCTCGCGGGCGGCGACGTCGCGCACACCGGCTCGTGGAAGCTCGGGGCGCGGGTGGTCGCCGGCCACTTCGCGCAGACGCACGCGCACCCTGAGCTGTTCGGCCGGGCGCTGCTCGACATCCTGTGGGAGGACCACGCGCAGGACAAGGGCAAGGCGATGGCACGGCTGCGGCGCTACGAGCTCACCGAGGCGGCTGACCGGCCCTTCGACCGGCTGTCCGGCGGGCAGCAGGCGCGGTTCCAGATCCTGCTGCTCGAGCTCGCCGGCTCGACGGCGCTCCTGCTCGACGAGCCGACCGACAACCTCGACCTCGAGTCGGCCGAGGCGCTGCAGGACGGCCTGGAGTCGTTCGACGGGACGGTGCTGGCCGTGACGCACGACCGCTGGTTCGCGCGCTCGTTCGACCGGTACCTCGTCTTCGGGTCCGACGGCGTCGTGCGCGAGACCTCGGAGCCCGTGTGGGACGAGCGACGGGTCGAGCGGGAACGGTAGGCGGGTTCAGGCGGGCGCGACGCCGTGCTCGGCGAGCCGTTCCAGCAGGACGTCGTGCCCTTCCTTGAGGCGCCACTGCACCGCGGCCATCCCGGTCGACCGGGCGCCGGTCACGTTGGGGGAGTGGTCGTCGATGAAGAGGATCTCCGCCGGCTCTGCCCCGATCCGGGTCGCGGCCTTCTGGAAGAACGCGGCGTCCGGCTTGGCCACCCCGAGGTCGCAGGAGTAGAGCTTGACGTCGAACAGCTCGTCGTAGGGCAGGTTGGCCCGCATGTACTCGGCCCGACGCCGGACCTGGTTGGTGCCGAGGTGCACGCCATATCCGGCGTCGCGCAGCCCACGGACCAGGTCCAGCGAGGCCGGTGACGTGGCGATGTTCAGCCAGACGGCCGCGAACAGGTCGGCGGCCGGCACATCGACGTCGTACTGCCGCAGGACGTCCGCGAGAACCGGCAGGAAGTCGTCGTCGCCCCCCAGCAGCGGGCGCTCGTAGGTCGAGGCGAGGGTCAGGATCTCGGGGGCGCGCTCACCGAGCATCGGCGCGGCCGAGGCGTAGAAACCGTCTCGGATCTCCTGGAGCACGCCGTCGGCGTCGAAGAGTACGTGTCGGATGGTCGTCACCAGCGAACCGTAACGGTCCCGCGCCCGGCGGCAGAGGCGCGCGCCGCACCGCGCCCGGTGCTGCCCGTCACAGATCCGTGGGTCTCCCGGTCGAACTCATGACGGGCCGTCCGGCTCGTCGAGAACGTCCCGGACATGAACAGGGAGCACACCATGAAGATCGTGGTCATCGGCGGCACCGGCCTCGTAGGCAGCCAGGTCGTGAACAATCTGCGGGAGCACGGCCACGAGGCCGTCGCGGCCTCACCGCAGACCGGCGTGAACACCCTGACCGGCGAGGGCCTGCCGGAGGTGCTCGAGGGCGCACAGGTGCTGATCGACCTCAGCAACTCGCCCTCGTTCGCGGAGGAGGACGTCACCAACTTCTTCCGGACCTCCACCACCAACCTGCTCGAGGCCGAGGCGAAGGCTGGGGTGCAGCACCACGTGATCCTCTCGATCGTGGGTGCCGAGGGCGTCGACGCCGGCTACATGCGCGCCAAGATCGTGCAGGAGGACCTCGTCAAGGCGTCGGGCTCCGGCTGGTCGATCGTGCGGTCCACGCAGTTCCTCGAGTTCCTCGGCTCGATCGCCGACACCGCGGAGGCGGACGGCGTGGTGCACATCGCGCCCGTCCGGTTCCAGCCGATCGCCTCCGCCGACGTGGCCCGGTTCGTCGCCCGGACGGCCGTCGGCACGCCGCTGAACGGGACCATCGACATCGCGGGGCCGGAGGTCTTCGGCTTCGACGAGATCGTGCGTACGTACCTGGCGTCGAAGGACGACCCGCGCGAGGTCCGCACGGACCCGAGCGCCACGTACTTCGGCGCGCCGCTCGAGGATGGTGAGCTCGTACCGCACGGCGAGGCGCTGCTGGGTGAGATCAGCTACGAGCAGTGGCGGAAGGCCCAGGCCTGACGGTCAGCTCGAACCCTCCGGCGTGGCCCGGCCCGCCCGGGCCCGCCGGAACGGGTCGATCTTCTCCGGGTTCAGCTGCCACATGAGCTCGTGCAGACCCTCGGACGACGCGGTGACCGCAAGGATGCCCACCAGCTCGCCGTCCCGCTCCATCGCCATGCCCTCCTCGCCGTTGACCACTATCGGCCGGGTGGTGATACCGGCCCAGAAGACCTCCGCGAACGAGGACAGGACCCGCGCCACCTTGTGCCTGCCCTGAACCGCGACGCGTGCGACATGCTTCGCGGTCCCGTTGCTGTCGGCCCGCGTGACGACGTTCTCGGCGAACAGCCGCTCCAGCCGCTCGACGTCGCCCACCCGCGCGGCGGCGAGGAACGCCTCCAGCAGCGCGCGACGCTCGGTACTGGTCACCGTGTTGCGCGGCTCCGATGCGATGTGCTTGCGCGCCCGGCTCACGAGCTGGCGCGTGGCGGTGGGCGACACCCCCACGATCCGCGCGATCTCCGGATACGCGTAGTCGAACGCCTCACGCAGCACGTAGGCGGCACGTTCCGTGGGGGTCAGGCGTTCGAGCAGCACCAGCAGGGCGACGTCCAGGGCCTCCGCCCGCTCCGCGCCGAGCGTCGGGTCCTCGCTCGTGTCGACCGGTTCGGGCAGCCACGGCCCCACATAGGTCTCGCGGCGGGACCGCGCGCTCTGCAGCACGTTGATCGCCAGCCGCGTCGTGGCGGTGGTGAGGAACGCCTGCGGGTTCACCACCACCGAACGGTCGGTCGTCTGCCACCGCACCCACGTCTCCTGCACGACGTCCTCGGCCTCGGCCGCCGAGCCGAGCATCCGGTACGCGATGCCGAACAGTCGCCTGCGGGCAGTGGCGAACACCGCCGCCGCGTCGTCGAGCGTGGTGTCAACGTCACCTGTCATCGGGCTCTCCTTCTGGTGCCGTATCGACCGTAACCGACCGTATGCCCTTGGGCTCGGTCGCGCGGCGGGTAAACATGTTGCCATGACCACACCCGACCCGATCTTCGTGGATCCTCGGCTCGCGCGGCTCTACGACTCCTTCGACGACGACCGCAGCGACCTCGACCTGTACGCCGACCTCGCCGAACGGTTCGGCGCCCGCACCGTGCTCGACGTCGGCTGCGGGACCGGGGTGCTCGCCCTCCTGCTGGCCGAGCGCGGCCTGCGCGTGACCGGCGTCGACCCCGCCGCCGCCTCGCTCGAGGTGGCCCGAGGCAAGCCCGGTGCCGACGCCGTCACCTGGGTCGAGGGCGGGGCCGACGCCGTCGCCGGGCTGGACCTCGCCGCCGACCTCGCGACGATGACCGGCAACGTCGCGCAGGTGTTCACCACCGACACCGAGTGGGCCGAGGCGCTCGCGGCGGTCCACTCGGCGCTCCGCCCCGGCGGCGTGCTCGTGTTCGAGACCCGCGTGCCGGCGCGGCAGGCCTGGCTCGGGTGGACCCGTGAGCTCAGGTCCGTCCGCCGCGACATCCCGGGGGTGGGGGAGGTGGAGATGTGGAACGACCTGCTGAAGGTGGAGCTCCCGCTCGTGACCTTTCAGCAGTCCTACCGCTTCCCGCCCGGTGTGCTGCCCGACGGCGACGTGGTCACCTCGGTCTCGACCCTGCGGTTCCGCGAGCGGGACGAGACCGAGGCGACGCTGGCAGCCGCCGGGTTCGAGGTCGACGAGGTGCTGGACGCGCCGGACCGGCCGGGTCTGGAGTGGGTGTTCGTGGCGCGTCGGGCCTGATCATCCCCTTCGCCGAGGACGGGTGACGCTGTGATGAGGAGTGAGTACGATCCATCAGTCCTCGTGTCGGCGAGGAGCACGACACAAGGGGGAACCACGGTGGGACACAGCGTGACGCGCAAGCTGAAGCTGAATGCGAAACCCGTCTATCAGGGGGAGCAGGCCCCGCTCGACGGCACTGGGGAGGTCTGGCACCAGGTCGACGTCCACGTGCCCGGAGAGATCCGCACGATCGCCCACCTGGAGCGGGAGCTGCCGCAGGGCGGCATACCTGCCTACCTCGCGGCGCGCCGCACGGGCGCACGGTCCTTCGTGCTGTGGGCCGACGAGCACCGTGGGGCGCGGGTCGCCACCGTCGTCACCGTTTCCTGCGGGAACGGCGTCGCCGTCTATCAGGTGCTCGGTCCGCAGGGCGAGCTCCTGTGCACGATCGAGCGCGCCAAGGCCTTCAGCAAGGGACTTCGCACCCGGTGGACGGTGAGCCGGCCCGGCGAGCCCGACCTGGTGGGGTACAAGGGCCGGCTCATCTGGTGGTGCACGTGGTGGCTCTTCTCTCCGCTGCTGCCCTTTGTCTGGGTCGCTGCCGTGTTCAGCATGTCCGACGTGCCACGCTCGCCCGGCCGCGTCATCTGGCGTGCACGCGGCCGGGCGCTCCTGGAGTTCAAGGTGATGTGGAACGAGCTCTACCTGCACGACCCGGAGCTGGACGAGCGAGCAGGGGCCGCTCTGCTGGCCCTGGTCCGTTCGTTCGACTGGCAGAACGGGTGGGACGGCTGGACGGAGAAGCAGGCCCAGCGGGTCAGCCGGATGAGCCGGAGAAGCAGGCGCAGCTGATCAGCGAAGTGTGCTGAAGAACTCTCGGATGTCGTTCGCGAGCAGCTCGGGCTCCTCCATCGCCGGGAAGTGACCGCCCTCGGTGAAGTCGGTCCAGCGGGTTGTCGCGTTCCACGGGTCGAGTGCGCGGCGCATGAGGGGGTGGGTGTCGAACACCACCCAGGCGGCGGGCACACCGGAGGCCCCCGCCCAGCCGAGGCTGGAGTGCTCCGACTCGTAGTAGAACTGCGCGCTCGACGCTCCGGCACGGGTGAACCAGTACAGGCTGACGTTGGTGAGCAGCTGGTCGCGGTCGACGGCCTCGTCGGGGGTCGCGTGCCGGGGGTTGGTCCAGGTCTGGAACTTCTCGGCGATCCACGCGAGCTGGCCGACGGGCGAGTCGGTGAGCGCCGCGGCGATGGTGTCCGGGCGGTGGTTCTGCATCTCGAAGTAGCCACGCTCGGCGATGTCCTCGGCGCGGATCGCCTCGATCTGGGCGATCTCGTCCTCGGTCAGCCCGTCGGGGTACGGGAACTTGTCACCGACCATGCCGAGCATCCTGCCGTCGCTCCCTGCGTGCGTACCGATGACGCGCTCCGGGTAGATGGCGGCGAGCCGGCCGGTGACGCCCGCGCCGATGTCGGTGCCGTGCGCGGCGAACCGCTCGTAGCCGAGGCGCGTCATGATCTCGGCGTACGCATCGGCGGTGCGCGCCAGCTCCCAGCCGGTCCCGGACAGCGGCGTCGAGAACCCGAAGCCCGGCAGCGAGGGGATGACGAGGTGGAACTCGTCGGTCAGCAGCGGGATGAGGCGCTGGTACTCGACGAACGAGCCGGGCCAGCCGTGGCTCAGGATGAGCGGCGTCGCCTCGGGGTTGGCCGAGGGCACGTGCACGACGTGGAAGGTCTGGCCGTCGACGACGGTGGTGAACTGCTCGTGCTCGTTGAGCTTCGCCTCCTGCGCGCGCCAGTCGAAACCGTCGCGCCAGTACTCGGCGAGCTCGGTCAGGTAGGCCTGGGGAATGCCGCGGCTGAAGTCGGTGCGGTCGTCCCGGCCCGGCACGGGGAGGGGCCGGCGGGTCCGGGCGAGCCTGTCCTGGAGGTCGTCGATGTCGGCCTGCGGGACGTCGATACGGAACGGGGTGAGTGCGCTGTCCTGGTTCATGACACCTACAGTGCCAGGCGAAGAGGACAGGTTCTGTCCTCTACTGGCCGGGAGTCTCAGGTTTCTTTCCCTGCCGCTCGACGGTGCCTGCGTCGTCGACGCTATGGGGCCGTGGCGGTCACCTCGGCGTCCAGCGCGCCCTCCGCGAGGCGGACGTGCACGCCGGCGCCGACCGTGACGTCGTCGGGCCGCCGCACCACGTGGCCGTCGGCACGCTGTACGACGGCGTAGCCGCGCTCCAGCGTCGATGCCGGCGACAACGCACGCACCTGGGCTCCGAGCCGCCCGATCTCGCCGCTCGCGCGCAGCAGCAGCGTGTTCAGCGCGTGCCGGCTGTGCCGGAGCGACTGGACGATGTCGCGCTCCCGGGCCTCCAACATCGTGTGCGGCACGGCGAGGACCGGGCGGGAGCGGACACCGTCGAGCCCGTGCTGCTCGCGGTCGATCATCGCCGCGACGGCGCCGCGCATCCGGCTGCGGGCCTGGGTGAGTCGAAGGCGCTCCTCCGACACGTCGGGCACTATCCGCTTGGCCGCGTCGGTGGGCGTGGAGGCGCGGTAGTCGGCGACCAGGTCGAGCAGCGGCGCGTCGGTCTCATGGCCGATCGCGCTGACCAGGGGAGTGCGGGCCTGCGCGACGGCGCGGACCAGCGACTCGTTGCTGAACGGCAGCAGGTCCTCGACGGAGCCGCCGCCCCGTGCGACGACGATGACGTCGACGCGGGGGTCCTGGTCGAGCTCGGCGATCGCGTTCGACACCTCGCGCACCGCGTTGACGCCCTGGACCGCCACCTCGCGGATCTCGAACCGCACCTGGGGCCAGCGGGCCCGGGCGTTCACCACCACGTCGTGCTCGGCCTTGGACTCGCGTCCGCACACGAGCCCGACGACCGCGGGCAGGAAGGGGAGCTTTCGCTTGCGCGACAGGTCGAACAGGCCCTCCGCTGCGAGGACCTTCTTGAGGGCCTCGATCCGGGCGAGCAGCTCGCCGACGCCGACGGCCTTGATCTCGTTCGCCTGCATCTGCAGCGTGCCGCGCTTGGTCCAGAACACGGGCTTGGCGTGCACGACCACGTGGTCGCCTTCCGCCGGCGGCTGGGGCAGCGTGAGGAGGACCCGGGAGAAGATCGTCACCGGCAGAGAGGCGTCGGCCTCGGTGTCACGGAGTGTGAGCCATTGCATCCCGGAACCGGGGCGCTGGTTGAACTGCACCACCTGCCCCTCGACCCAGACCGGCGGCATCTTGTCGATGTAGCCCTTGATCTTCTCCGAGAGCACACGCACCGGCCAGGGGGTGGAGGGCGTGGTGTCGAGCGCCTTCAGAGGGATCTCTGCGGGGAGTGGTCGCTGGGTGGGTTCCGTCACGTGTCCAACCCTGCCACCCACCACCGACACAAGCCCTCCGCACGCCGCCCCTAGACTGCGTGTGTGAGTGTCACGAGCCCTGAGCGTCCTGCTGAGACCAAGACCAAGCGCGTCCTGCTGGCTGCGCCCCGCGGCTATTGCGCGGGCGTCGACCGTGCGGTCGTCGCCGTCGAGAAGGCACTGGAGACCTATGGCGCACCGGTCTATGTGCGCAAGGAGATCGTGCACAACAAGCACGTGGTGGAGACGCTGCGGGAACGTGGCGCCATCTTCGTCAACGAGACCGACGAGGTGCCCGAGGGCAGCCGGCTCGTCTTCTCCGCGCACGGGGTGTCGCCCGCGGTGCGTGCCTCGGCCGTGGCGCGGAGCCTGGACACGATCGACGCGACCTGCCCCCTGGTCACCAAGGTGCACAAGGAGGCCGTCCGGTTCGCGAAGGACGACTACGACATCCTGCTGATCGGGCACACCGGTCACGAGGAGGTCGAGGGCACCGCCGGCGAGGCACCCGACCACGTGCAGATCGTGAACTCGCCGGACGAGGTGGACCAGGTGGTGGTCCGCGACCCGGCAAAGGTCGTGTGGATCTCGCAGACGACGCTGTCGGTCGACGAGACCATGGAGACCGTGCGCCGGCTGCGCGAGAAGTTCCCGTCCCTGCAGGACCCGCCCAGCGACGACATCTGCTACGCCACGCAGAACCGCCAGGTGGCGGTGAAGAAGCTGGCGCCCGAGTGCGATCTCGTCATCGTCGTGGGCTCGGCCAACTCGTCCAACTCGGTGCGGCTCGTCGAGGTGGCGCTCCAGGCCGGGGCCAAGGCCTCGTACCGCGTGGACCGCAAGACCGAGATCAAGGACGAGTGGCTCGAGGGCGTCACCACGGTGGGCGTGACCTCGGGTGCCTCGGTGCCCGAGATCCTCGTGGAGGACGTCATCGCGCACCTCGCCGACCACGGCTTCGGCACGGTCGACGAGGTCCGGACCGCTACCGAGGACCTGATGTTCTCGCTGCCGCGCGAGCTGCGTGCGGGGCTCAAGGCCGCGGGCGAGGAGCCCAAGCGTCCGCGTCGCGAGGCTCGCCCGGAGCTCCCGCAGGCCTGAGGCCCGCACGGGACGCCGCTGGCTGGCGTCCCACCGTCAGATGAGAACGGGGTTGTGTTCCGCAGGAGGCCTGCGGCGAACACAACCCCGTTCTCGACGGCCGGGTTCTTTCAGCCCGCCTGTCCGACGGCGGCGGTGCCCTCGTCGTCGGACGACTTCTTCTCCACCGCCTCGAGTGCGCGCTTGTCGGTGGTCGCGAGCTCGGTGACCTCCAACGCCTGCACCAGGATGCTCTCGGTGTCCTGTGCGCGGTCGATCGCGACGACATCGCCGTCGTCCGCCGCCAGCAGCTCTGCCTTGGTGATGGGACGCGGGACCTCCTCGATGCCCCTCGGCTCCGCGATGCGGTCCTTCTCGTCGATCACGTCGAGCTCCACCATGCGGCGGGCCGACGTGAGCACGTTGCGCTCCAGCGACCCGATAAGCCTGTTGTAGTCCTTGGTGGCCGACTCCAGGGAGCGTCCCATCTTCGTGACGTGCTGCGTCATGGTGACCAGCCGTGCGTACAGCTCCTTGCCGACGGTGAGCACCTTCTGCGCGTTCTCTGCCAGCGACTCCTGGCGCCACGCGTACGCGACGGTGCGCAGCAGGGCGAGCATCGTGGTGGGCGTCGCGATGATGACGTTCTTCTGCACCGCGTACTCCAGCAGTTCCGGCGCGCGCTCCAGGGCCGCAGACAGGAACGCCTCGGCGGGCACGAACATCACGACGAACTCGGGTGCGGGCTCGAACTGGTTCCAGTACTTCTTGCCTGCCAGGTCGTCCACGTGCTTGCGCATGTGGCGCACGTGCGCGTCGAGGCGCTGCTCGCGGTACGCGGCGTCCTCGGACTGCTGGGCCTCCAGGAAGCCCAGGAAGGCGACCTTGGAGTCCACGACAACGCGCTTGCCGCCGGCGAGGTTGATGACCATGTCGGGGCGCTGCACCTCGCCGTCCTCCGTGGTGACCTGCGCCTGCTCGGTGAAGTCGACCCGGTTGATCATGCCGGCGGACTCGACGACCTTGCGCAGCTGCAGCTCGCCCCACGCGCCGCGCGTCTGCGACGAACGCAGCGCCGTGACCAGGTCCGCCGTGCCGTTGCGCAGGTCGGTCGAGACCTCGGCGACGTTGCGCATCTGCTCGACCAGCGCGCCCTGGCCCTCGATACGGGCCTTCTCGGCCTGGAGCACCTCGCTGCGTACCAGCTCCACGGCCTTCGTCAGCGGGTCCACCAGAGACTTCACGGCCTCCTCGCGCTTGGCGAGCGCCTGCTCGCCGTCCGACGTGGACCGCTTCAGCCGCTCCTCCGCGAGCTCCAGGAAACGCTTGCTGTTGGCGTCCAGCGCGTCGCCCGCGAGCGCCTGGAACTGGCGGCGGGCGTGCTCCTGCTCGGAGCGGGCGGCGGCGATCTGCTCGGCGGCGCGCTCCCGTGCCGCGTCGATCTGCTCGTCCGCGCGGTGCTGTGCGGCGGCGATCCGCTGCTCGGCCGACTCGGCCTGGGCGCGCAGGCGTGCGACCTCCAGGTCCGCGTCGCGTTGCGCGGGCGCAACGCGCTGCGCGTGGCCGAGCCACCCCAGCAGCACGCCGACGACGAGAGCGCCGAGGGCCAGCAGAATCGTTGCGACGATGTCCATGGGCGACAGGCTGCCACGTGCCACTGACACTCCGGGACGGTGACACCCCGCATGGTCGAAATCGTCGGATATGCGTCCCGGTATGCGTTCGGTATGGCCGGACGGGCGGTTCTCCGCCCGGCGACGGATCTCCTTCACCCGGCACTCATCCTCGCGTCGGATCCGTCGTGTCGGACGGCGCGACTACGTTGGGTGCCATGACGACCCCAGTCGACCCGAGCCCTCCAGGCAGCCCCGGGACCCCAGGTGCCCAGGAGCCGCCCCCGCACGACCCGTCGGCGGCGCTCAGCGTGCGCGGGCTCTGGAAGCGGTTCGGGCAGAAGATCGCGGTCTCCGGCGTCGACCTGGACGTGCCGGCGGGCTCGTTCTACGGTCTGGTCGGCCCGAACGGGGCGGGCAAGACGACCATGCTCTCGATGGCCACCGGCCTGCTGCGGCCTGATTTCGGCAGTGCCTGGGTGCACGGTGTGGACCTGTGGGCGCGGCCCGACGAGGCCAAGGCAACCCTTGGCGTGCTGCCCGACGGCGTGCGCCTGTTCGACCGGCTGACCGGCCGCCAGCTGCTCACGTACGCCGGGATGCTGCGCGGTATGGACAAGGACACCGTGGTGGACCGGACGAACGACCTCTTGAAGGCGTTCGACCTGGTCGCTGACGCGGACACGTTCGTCGTCGACTACTCCGCCGGCATGACCAAGAAGATCGCGCTGGGCAGCGCCATGATCCATGCGCCACGCACCCTGGTACTGGACGAGCCGTTCGAGGCCGTCGACCCGGTGAGCGCCGCGAACATCCGCGACATCCTCAAGAGCTACGTGGCGGGGGGCGGCACCGTCATCGTCTCCAGCCACGTCATGGACCTGGTGCAGCGCATGTGTGACCACGTGGCGGTCATGGCGGCGGGGCACGTCCTCGCGGCGGGCACGGTGGACGAGGTGCGCGGCGAGCAGAGCCTGGAAGACCGGTTCGTGGACCTCGTCGGCGGCCGCCAGCACTCGGAGGGGCTCTCATGGTTGCGCGGTTCCTGACCCTCAAGCTCACGCTGATGGGCAACACGTTCCGCAGGAGCGTCTGGCAGACCATCGGCATGATCGCCGCGGCGCTCTACGCGCTCGGCGTCGTCGGCTTCCTGATCGCCGCGGTAGTGGGTCTCGCGTTCTTCGGCGACCCGGCCTGGGCCGGCCTCGCGATCACCCTCGGCGGGGCGCTGGCCGTCTTGGGCTGGTGGGTCATCCCGATCTTCGCCTTCGGTGTGGACGCCACGCTGGACCCGCACCGGTTCACGACGTTCGCGATTCCCCGGCGCACCCTTCTCGCGGGGCTGGCGGTGGCGGGCCTGGTCTCGGTACCCGGTATCGCGACGGTGCTGCTCGCGCTGGGCGTCTCCTTCGCATGGCTCCTGCAGCCGGGAGTGCTGCTCGTCTCGATCGTCGGCGCGGTGCTCGGCGTCGCCGCATGTGTCCTCGGATCCCGGGCGATCACCACGCTGCTCGCGCCCGTCCTGGAGTCGCGCCGCTACCGCGAGGTCGTGACGATCGTCGCGCTGGTGCTCTTCATGACGATCGGCCCGCTCGTCGGCTGGCTCGCCAACGGCGTCGAGGTCTCGGTCGAGCCAGGCTCCGACATCAGTACTGGGGTGCAGCTCCTCCCGTTGTTCGAGCAGGCGGCCGCCGTCGTCGGCTGGACACCGTTCGGTGCGGCGTGGTCGCTCGGCAGCACCGCGTACGACGGCGACTGGGCAGGCCTGGCGGGCCGCCTCGCGGTCGCGCTCGGCACCGTCGGGCTGGCGTGGCTGGTCTGGGACCGGGCCCTCGGCCGTGCTCTGGTGCGCCCGCCCGTCGGCGACGGCAGCGGTGGCAAGGCCAAGGGCCTCGGGATGTTCGGCCGCGTGCCGTTCTCGCCCACCTGGGCGGTCACCGCCCGGACCGCCACCTACTGGCTGCGGGACCCGCGCTACTCGGGGTCCATCGCCGTCATCCCGCTGCTGCCGGTCATCATGTACTTCACGTCGCAGAGCACCGGCAGCTTCTTCCTGCTCCTGGCGACCGGGCCGTTCGTGGGCTGGATGCTCGGCTTCAGCATCTCCAACGACATCGGCTACGACAACACGGCGTTCGCCCTGCACGTCTCGTCGGGCGTCGACGGCCGTGCCGACCGGTGGGGCCGCGCGATCCCGATGCTGATCGCCGGCCCTCTGGTCGCCGCGGCCACGGTGGTGGCCTCGGTCTGGGTCGCCGACTCCTGGCACCTGACCCTGCCCCTGCTGGGGCTGGCGTTCGGTGCCCTGCTGGTCAGTACCGCCGTGTCCTGCGCGGTGTCGGCGCGCCTCGTCTACCCGGTCGCGAAGCCGGGCGAGAGCCCCCTGAAGTCGCCGCAGGGCGCGGCGATGGCGACGGTCGTGTCGCAGGGCATCGGGTTCGCCGTCACCGCAGCGCTGGCCCTGCCGGTCTTCGCGGTGGGCATAGCGGCCCTCGTGCTGGGTGGTGTGCTGTGGGGCCTCGCCTCGATCGTCGTGGGGATCCTGTACGGCGCCCTGATCCTGGTGCTGGCCGTGCGGTTCGGCGCTCGTGTGTACGACAGGCGCCTGCCAGAGCTGCTCCAGCAGGTGCAGTCGTTCCCCTGACCTCGAAGTGGTGTCGCCCCAGGTCAGCTGTCGTGTCAGTGACCCGGCCTAGCCTGGGGCGATGAGGCGATTCACAGCAGACGACGACCTGCGGCACGCCGAGTTCGTCGCGGCGAACCTGAACGACGCCCGGTTCCGTTTCAGTGACCTGGAGGGTGCGGCGTTCGACCAGTCGTACCTGCCCCGCGTCGTGATGCGCGGAGTCGATCTGACCGGCGCGGACATCGACGGGCAGATCCGCGACCTGAAGATCAACGGCGTCGAGGTGCTGCCGCTGATCGAGGCCGAGCTGAACCGCCGGCATCCCGGGCGCGAGCTGGCTCGGTCACAGGTTATCGCGGAGCAGCGTGAGTCGTTCGAGGCAGCGATGCGAACCTGGTCGGCCACGCTCGACCGGGTGGCGGCCATGCCCGCAGGGGTGGTGGACCAGCAGGTCGACGGGGAGTGGTCGCTCGCCCAGACGCTTCGACACCTGGTGTTCGCCGTCGACGGCTGGGTGCGCCACGGGATCCAGGGCCTCGACGGCGCGTTCAGCCCGATAGGCCTCCCGTTCACCGAGTACGACGACGAGGTGGGTGCGCTCGGCGTCGACATCACGGCCACGCCGTCGTTCCAGGAGGTCCAGGCCGCCTACGCCGATCGGATGGCCCAGGTGCGCGCGCAGTACGACTCCCTGACGCAGGAGGACTTCGAGGCACCGGCTCGCCGGCTGCCACCGTGGGAACCCGAGACGCGCAGCCTCCCCGTGTGGCGCTGTCTCGGGGTGATCGCCAACGAAGCCTGGGAACACCACCGGTTCGTGGCACGCGATCTCGACGAGCTGGAGCGCCGACGCGAGGCCCGGTAGACGGGCCAACCACGGCCCGCAACGACGCGGCTGTCGGTGATTGGCGCTCGGCACGTAGAATTTCGCGACGTGGCTCTTACTATCGGCATCGTCGGCCTGCCCAACGTCGGCAAGTCCACCCTCTTCAACGCTCTGACCCGCAACCAGGTGCTCGCCGCGAACTACCCGTTCGCGACGATCGAGCCCAACGTCGGCGTGGTCTCGCTGCCCGACGAGCGGCTCAACAAGCTCGCTGAGATCTTCGGGAGCCAGAAGATCCTGCCGGCCACGGTGTCCTTCGTGGACATCGCGGGCATCGTCAAGGGCGCGTCCGAGGGTGAGGGCCTGGGCAACAAGTTCCTCGCCAACATCCGCGAGGCCGACGCGATCTGCCAGGTCACCCGCGCTTTCGACGACCCGGACGTGGTGCGCGTGGACGGTTCGATGGACGCCCCCGGCGACATCGAGACCATCTCCACCGAGCTGATCCTCGCCGACCTCCAGACCCTCGAGAAGGCCCTCCCGAGGATGGAGAAGGAGGTCAAGATCAAGCGTGGCGACCCCGTCCTGTACGCCGCCGCGAAGAAGGCGGAGGAGATCCTGAACCAGGGCGTGACCCTGTACCAGGGTGCCGCCGACGCCGGTCTGGACCTGGCCGAGATCGCGAGCCTCCAGCTGATGACGGCCAAGCCGTTCATCTACGTCTTCAACACCGACGACGCCGGCCTGGCGGACACCGCGTCCCAGGAGGCCCTGCGCAAGGTCGTCGCACCGGCCCAGGCGATCTTCCTGGACGCGAAGTTCGAGTCCGAGCTCGTGGAGCTCGAGCCCGAGGAGGCCGCCGAGATGCTCGCCGAGTCCGGCCAGCCGGAGTCCGGCCTGGACCAGCTCGCGAAGGTCGGTTTCGAGACGCTCGGCCTGCAGACCTACCTCACGGCGGGTCCGAAGGAAGCGCGCGCCTGGACCATCCACAAGGGCTGGACCGCCCCCCAGGCTGCCGGTGTGATCCACACCGACTTCGAGCGCGGCTTCATCAAGGCCGAGGTCACCTCGTTCGAGGACCTGGTCGAGGCCGGCTCGTCCGCTGCGGTGAAGGCTGCGGGCAAGGCCCGTATCGAGGGCAAGGACTACGTCATGCAGGACGGTGACGTGGTGGAGTTCCGCTTCAACGTCTGAACATCACCAGGCTTCGGTCTGGTCCTCCGACCAGGCCGGATGCCGGTTACCTGCGGCAACGCTTCTCGTCGTGTGCTGCGGTGGTTGATTCCACTGCCGGCGGTATTAACGACACGGCGTTTGCACGTCGGCTTCCGATGCGTGCGCCCGGTGGTCGCAGAGCAGGAGGTCAGTTCTTGCCGAATATGTCACGGAGTGTGGCCTCCCGTTCGGCGCTGAGGTTGGTATAGATCAGTTCAGGCGCCTCGTGCCCGGCGAAGATGTCACGGATCCGGTCCACCACCGCGTCCGACGACAGGATGAACAGCGCTGAGGTACCCGGTGTGACGCCGTCCCGGACGCGGTTGATGAAGGCGTCCCCGATCCCGACGGGTGTCAGTGCGCCGCTCGATGCGCCCGTTGTGGCGCCGATGGCCGCGCCGACCAACGGGGTGAAGAAGACCATGCCGAAGAGCATTCCCCAGAAGGAACCCCCGAGTGCTCCCGATCCGGTCAGCGAAGACAGCTGTTGAGTCCTGGGCTTCTTCTCGTCCTGTTCCCAGTAGACCGTCGCCGCGTCATACATATTGATGAGATTGATGCGCGCGAGCTGCCGGACCATTTTCAGCGCTGTGTCGGCGCCTTCCGGATCGCTGAACTTCCAGACGCTCAATGTTCTCTGTGGCATGTGCGGCTCCTCGGGTTTGCGTGCAGTCTCCTTACCCCTGCTCCGCGGCTTTGGTAGCCCTTCCAGTTCACGCGTTACCAGTGACCAAGGCCGCTTTCGCCACCCGAATCCTCGCAGGACGGAGTTTCTCCGGTGGCGACGAAGGACCGTCCTCATTACTGCCGTGACACCGGGTTGGCGGTGTAGCGGAGGTGGATGGTTGCGTGCTGGCAGGCGTCCTGGTTGATGGCCTTGTTCGCGAAGCCGATCGACGCTCCGCTGAACGGTGCCGCGCCGCCACCGGGCCTGAGGGTCTTGCCGACAGCCATCGTGGCCTCCAGAAGCAGGTAGTCCGAAGCGTCACAGCCCGCGGCGGGCGCACCCTGCGCGCTGGTGACCGAGGTGATCTCGACGGTGACCACGTCGATGTACGTGCTGTCGGGCCCGTTGTTCACGACGCGCCCCGTGATGGGCACGGGCGCGACGCCAGGCGCGAGGCCCGCCATGGTGGAGGTCTGGGTGACGGTGAGCGAGTTGACGCAGTACACGGCCTGAGCAGGTGGGGCGGCTCCGGGGCCGACCAGGAGCGCCACGCCGACGAGGACAACGGTGGCCAGCGTGACCGGTGCCCCGCGCCGCCTGCGCGCCAGGCCCACGAGCACGGCTCCGACGACGACGCAGGCAAGCGCGACGATCAACAGCAGAACCAGATCGTCAGGGCCGGTCCTCGGCAGGGGGTCGCAGTTCATGGTGTCACCGTCGCCTCGTCATAGGTCTTGCTGTCGGCCGGGTCGCGTGCGGCGGCCTCGTCCTGTTCGCTCGACTCTTCGTGCGAGTCCTCCTCCTGCTGGTCGGACAGCGCGGACTCCTCGTCCTGCCCGGCAGGCGGCACGGACTCCTCTACCGGTTCGTCCGGGGGCGCCGTCTCTTCCGGTTCCGCCGTCTCCTCCGGTTCCACCGTCTCCTCCGGCACCACCGTCTCCTCTGGCACCACCCCGTCGGGTGCCTCTGAGGCACCCGACGCACCCGACGGTTCAGCCGGCACGGGGACATCGGGCGCCTCGGGGAGCGCGGACGAGCTCGGCTCCGGCTGATCGGCAGGCTCGTCCCGGGCTTCCTCGGACGGGGCCCGGCGAACCACCGGAGCCGGGGCGACGCTGGTGAGTGTGCTGTCGGCCATGGTCACCGTGTCCCGCGAGAGCGCTTGCCCGGTCAACGCCGTCCCCGCACCGAGCGTGATCGCCCCACGTGAGAGAAGGGCGCCCGACATCGACGAGTTCGCGCCGGTCCCGATGGCCCCGGCGGCGACCCAGAAGACGTTGGCGGGCTGGGCCCCGTTGACGAGCAAGACGTTGCTGGCGGCGGCGGTGTCGAAGGCCGCGTCGATCAGGAAGACGAACACCGAGTCGGGGTCGTCCTCGGCGTCGAGCGTGACGGTTCCGGTGAGCGCCAGTGCGGCGCTCATGTGGTGCACTCCAGCATGGAAGGTCTGCCCGCCGAGGTCACCGGCGATCTCGGTGTGCGGCGCTCGCGAGGACACCTCCCCCAGTGCCGTGAGCAGGTCCTCCTGTGCGCTCGCGGCGGCGGCCCCAGCGTGGAGGCTGCCGTCGTAGGTGCCCGGCGATAAGCCGGTGACCGAGGTCTCGGGGCTGACGCCGAGGTCGCCGCTCATCGTCGTGGCTCCGGTGCTGACGACGCCGGTGGCCGCGAGAACGGAGTACGAGGCGGCGGACCCGAGGTCGACCGGCGGCGGGTTCACCTCCACGGTGAGGTCCTGGGTGGCGGCGACGCCGTTCCCGTCGGCGTCGCGCACCCTGGCGGCCACCTCGTGCCGACCCGCGGTGAGCTCCGTCGCGCTGACCGTCCAGGTGCCGCCCGCGGTCACGGTCGTGGACAGGCTCTGCCCGTCGACGACGACGCTGACCGGGCTCGAGGCCGGTGCGTTGCTCACGCCGCTGATCGTGGGCGTCGTGTCCTTGGTGGTCGCGGCGGGCCCGCCGTCGATACCGAGTGTGGGCGGGAGGGCAGCGGTGGCTGCGGGCGCGGAGTAGCTGTGCGCGGCGCCCAGCACCTCGGGGGCCGTGACCGTGACCGTCGAGCTGGGCGCGCTGGACGCCGTCCATGACGCGTAGACGGCGGTCACGACGTATGTGTGGTCGCCGAGCGGAACGTCCGCATCGGTGCAGCTGTCCCCGTCGATCAGTGACGTGGGGCTGCTCGCGCAGGCAGGGGTGGTCGTATCGCCATTGTTCCGGGTGACGTAGTAGCCGGCCGGCTGCACACCGCCGGAGCCTGCGGTCCAGCTGACAGGGATCTCCGCGGGTGCCGTCTCCGGGACGGTCACATCGACCGGTGCCGAGAGCGTCGAGGTCGCCGACGTGGCCGCCGCCGAACCCGAGGAGCTCCAGTAGGCCGATGCAGGCGCGGTCCCGCTCACCGGGGTCCCGACCGAGGCGAGCAGGACCAGCAGGACCGTCGTCGGGACGTGCGCGCGTGTCGTGCCGTGGTTGTGGTGGTGCTGGCCGGTGAGTGTGCTCATGGTCGATGGCAACGTCCTGTTGGTCGTGCGCGGCAGCAGTGAACGATCTGCGCCGCGTCAGGAGGGTGAGGCCCGGCGGGCGTGCAGGGGGATGAAGCGCGTACCCGCCGGACCTCGGTCATGGGTCAGGAAGCGGTCAGGAGCAGTGGGACCTCTGCGCCCTGGCAGGCGTCCTGGTTCTCGGTGGTGTTCTCCAGCGTCACCGTGACCGTGCCGTCCACGGAGCCGCCGGGGGCGATGTCACCTGCGGGCGGCGCGGTGGTCACTTCGGCCGTGTAGTCGGCGGCCAGGCAGCCGGCGGGCGGCACCCAGGCCTCCCCGTCCTCGTCCGCGATCTCGACGGTGACCGCGGTCAGGTTCAGGATCCCCTCACCCGGATTGGTCACGGTGAAGTCGACGGTCTGTCCGGCGCTGCCCGGAGCGAGCTCGCCCACACCAGGTTCGCTCGTGATCTCGAACGCGACGCTCTCACCGGTCGTGGCGGTGCCGGTGCCGGTACCGGTCGAGGTCCAGTACGCGAAGGCGATACCGGCCCCGGTGAGAGTGAGCACTGCCGCGAGAATGACGGCAGCGCGTTTCTTTCCACGGTTCTGGACATGCTCCATGACGGGCTCCTTCTGAGTTTTCCAGCCCTTTGGCTGAGGGCCTCGGGACGATGTGATGTAGCTCCCGCCCCCAGAGCGGGAGCTACGAAAGAAACGTATCAGCCGATACTTCACCCGCTCTTAAAAGGCTGATGCAGAATGGGCGGAAATGTCTGAGAATCTACGCCGGTCCTGGTGATTGCGCGAGGCGTCTGATTTCTGATGGTGAACAGATGCCGAGTGGCCTACGTGCAGGTCAGCGCGCTGACGATGACCAACTCGACGCCGACTCGGGTGGCGGACGCGAGGACGTCTGGGGCTGATCCCTGTCGTGCTCTGACGTAATGCGCAGAACTGTTGAAATCACCCGGACGCATTTAATGACTTTCGATGAATGCCCGTTGGGGGCGCACAATCGCAAACCTGTGCGCAGTGTCCGACGCATCAACAATGTGCGATTGCATGCACGCAGGCCGGGGGATCGGAGAGGCGCTCGATGAGAATTCATAAAGTGAAACATGTCGGCAGTCCCGTGTGGCGACTCTCGCTCCGCCGCACTGCCATGAATGCGGCACTCGCTCTGGGAGCTCCTTCGCCCTCGAGGTCGCGCCGCAGCAGGCCTGGGCTATCGGTACCGCGGCCGACCTCGGTACCGTCGGCACCTACTCGGTGCTTGGCGGGCAGGCCGTCACCAACACGGCACCTTCGGTCCTCTCCGACAACGTCGGTGTCGGCCCGGGCACATCGATCACTGGATCTCTGGTTCAGCAGGGCGCTCAGGCCGACTGTCAGCGGGACGTGGACAGATACCGGTCACGCCGGCGTCGGCGCCATCGTTCCCTCATGGATGTAGTCGTGACGTCGCTGCACCGCGCGAGGCGCCAGCTGGATGCGCACGGCGACGCCGGGCAGGTCGGCGTGGGCAGGGCCGATCTCGACCTCGAGCGCGTCGGCCGTGCGCCGCCAGCGGGGAGGTTCGGGGTGGCCGAGCACCTCGACTCCAGCAATCGCATCGGTCAGCAGCCCCAGGTCGGTGCCCCACGATCGCACGCGTGCAACCCCTGACTCGGGTCGGCGCAGCAGGATCGCGTAGACCTGCTCGCCCATGTGGTCGACGCGGCGGGTGAAGCGGATGTCGTGCTCGGTGTAGGCGATCGGTGTCCCGTCGACGAACGAGCCCTCCGCGACGCGCGTCGGGCCCTCCTCTGCGACGATCCAGGGCCGTGTGCCGTAGATGGCCTGGCCGTAGGCGCCGAGCCAGCGGCCGAGGCCTCGGGCGAGCTCGACCTCACGCTCGTCGAACGTGCCGTCGGCCTTCGGGCAGAAGTTCAGCAGCAGCGCACCGTTCTTGGAGACGACGTCGGCGAGCTCGGCGACCACCTCGGGCAGGTCCTTGTAGTCCTGGTTGGGATGCCAGCTCCACGAGTTGCGTGAGACCGACGTGTCGTTCTGCCAGACCTCGGGCTGGATCCGCGGCTTCGCCCCGCGCTCGATGTCGCGCACCGCGCTGCCCGGCGCGAACGCCTCCCACTTGTACTGGATCACGACCTCGACACCCCATTCGGCGGCGCGGTTGTAGTAGTACGCCGCGAGACGGCGCAGATACGGCTCGAAGGCCGGCTGCTCGATCCACCAGTCGAACCACAGCACCTGCGGCCGGTAGCGGTCGATGATCTCGACCGTGCGCAGCAGCCAGTCCTGCAGGAACGCCTCGTTCGGCGCGGTCTCCTCGCGCTGAGCCGGCCCGTAGAAGTCGTGGACCCGCGGGTCCAGCACGTCGGAGTCGAACCGAGTGCCCGGGTTGAGGAAGAACCAGTGCTCGGCGCGGTGCGACGAGGCGCCGACGACCATGCCCGCGCGCTGGGTCGCGGCGGCGAGATCGCCGTACACGTCGCGCTGCGGTCCCATGCGGGCCGCCGTCCACCGGCTGCGTGCGCTGTCGTACATCGCGAAGCCGTCGTGATGTTCTGCTACCGGCACGACGAACTGAGCGCCCGCGACGCGGAAGAGCTCGGCCCAGGCGTCCGGGTCGAAGCCGGACATGTGGAAGTCGGGGATGAAGTCCTTGTACCCGAAGTCGCGGTGCGGTCCGTACGTCGAGACGTGGTGCTCGAACTCGCGGGACCCCTCCGTGTACGCAGTGCGCGGATACCACTCGGAGCCGTAGGCCGGTACCGAGTAGACGCCCCAGTGGAGGAAGATCCCGAACTTGGCGTCCTCGTACCAGCGAGGCGGCTGATAGCCCTGGAGCGATTCCCAGTCGGCGGAATAGGGCCCGCGTGCGACGACCTCATCCACGCGACGCAGCTCATCACGGTTGTCGGAGACATCGACCGGGTCGGGCAGGGCGTCGAGATCGAGTGGCACGGGTTGCACTCCCCAAGGGGTGGGATCGGACGATTCGAGACGGACGGCGGTCGGACCGGTCGGAGCCCTCAGATGGGTGCGCTTGCGTCGGAGACGTGCAGGGGGTCGGCGACCAAGGCGCGGTCTGATCAGACAAATATGTCCCCAACCTCAGCAGCGGACCGATTCTGGCCCGCATCCGAGCGTAATCATCTGATCTTTAGTCCGTCAACACCCACGGACCCCGCTCAGTGCTCCGGCGTGGTGACCGTCGCCTCCGTGAGCAGTACCCCGAGCCGGTTCAACGCACCCGGCACCACCGAGTAGTAGCCCCACTTCCCGCGCTGCTCACGGGTGAGCAGGCCGGCCTCGACGAGCAGCTTGAGGTGGTGGCTCACCGTGGGCTGGGACAGCCCGACCGGTTCGGTGAGGTCGCACACGCACGCCTCGCCGCCCTCGTGCGCGGCGACGATCGAGAGCAGCCGCACGCGGGTGGGGTCGCTCAGTGCCTTGAACACATGAGCGATCTCGACGGCGGTCTGCGGATCGGCCGCCTCGCGGACCAGCGGCGCACAGCAGGCACCGGACGCTGACACCGGGACGGTGCGCGGCGGGTCGGCCAGGGCGAGGGTCGTGGTCATGGACTCCATCTTGCCACGCATTGAAGAATGTGGATACGTTGCTCTCGTTAATCCATCGAAGACCTTCGATCTGAGGAGTCGGTCATGACCGAGACGTCCCGCGAGAACCTGCCCGTCGTCGTCATCGGCGCCGGGCCGGTCGGCCTTGCCGCCGCGGCGCACCTGCTCGAACGCGGCCTCGAGCCCCTGGTGCTGGAAGCCGGGAACGGCCCGGCCGCCGCCGTCGCCTCCTGGGGCCACGTCCGACTGTTCTCTCCGTGGCAGTACGACATCGACGCCGCCGCCCGCCGTCTGCTCGCCGGGACCGGCTGGAGCGAGCCGAACCCGGACGCGCTGCCCACCGGCAACGACCTGGTCGAGGACTACCTGGCACCGCTGGCCGCGGTCCTGGGCGACCACGTCCGCTACGGCGCGCGGGTCTCCGACGTCGCCAGGGACGGAGCGGACCGGTCCCGGTCCCTCGGCCGCGAGCGTCGGCCGTACCTGGTGCGGTACACCGCGGGGGGAGAGATTCACGAGACCCGCGCCGGCGCGGTCATCGACGCCTCGGGTACCTACGGCACGCCCAACCCGCTCGGGCTCTCGGGCCTGCCCGCGATCGGCGAGGAGCGCGCCGCAGAGCACCTGAGCGGGGCTCTGCCGGACGTGCTGGGGTCCGACCGGGAGCGGTTCGCAGGACGGGCCACCCTCGTGGTCGGCATGGGTCACTCCGCCGCGAACACCCTGCTCAGCCTGGTCGAGCTGGCCAAGGACGAGCCGACCACGCGTATCGTCTGGGCCATCCGCGGGGGCTCGGCGCGCCGCCTGTACGGCGGCGGTAGCGACGACGAGCTGCCCGCCCGCGGTCTGCTCGGCACACGCCTGCGCGACGCCGTCGAGGGTGGGCGCGTCGAGCTGCTGACCCGCGTCGCGATCGAACGCCTGGAGCCCGAGGCCTCAGGCACCGTGCGTGTGCTGGGCACGGCACGCAAGGACGGCACCGACGGCGGGCTCGACCTGGCCGTCGACACGATCGTCAACGCGACCGGCTTCCGGCCCGACCTGAACATGCTGCGCGAGGTCCGGCTCGACCTGGACCCCGTCGTCGAGGCGCCGCGTCAGATCGCCCCGCTCATCGACCCCAACCACCACTCGTGCGGCACCGTGCCCGCGCACGGCGAGTCCGAGCTGAACCACCCGGACGACGGGTTCTACCTGGTGGGCATGAAGTCCTACGGCCGGGCGCCCACGTTCCTGCTGGCCACGGGGTACGAGCAGGTGCGGTCCGTGGTCGCGGCCCTCGCCGGGGACCGGGCCGCGGCCGACGCCGTCGAGCTGAACCTGCCGCAGACCGGCGTCTGCTCCTCGGACCTGGCGTTCGCCGCCGACGCGGACGGCGTGGTCTCCGCCGAGGCCCTGGCCGGTGCGACCAGCGGCGGATGCTGCGCTGCGCCGTCGGGCCCGCAGGCGGTCACGCTCGGACTGGGCGCACCCGCCGGATGCGGGACGGCCGAGCCCGAGCCGGTGAAGGTCGGCTTCACGACCGGGATCGAGCACGGCCGCTCCGGCGACGAGTGACGGAACGCTTCCGCGAAGAGCGTCTGTCCGAGTCTCCCTGGTGCCGGCAGGGAGACTCGGACGGGCGCTCTACTTCGCGGAAGGGTGCTGGGTCGAGGCCCAGGCCTGGAAGTTCTTGTTGCCGCCCGAGAGGTTGAAGACCTGCTCGAAGCCGAGGTTGCGCAGCATGTTCTGTCCTGCGTTCCCGGTCACGCCCTTGTTGCAGTACGTCACGGTCAGCGCGGCCGGGTCCAGCTCACCGGCCCGGGCGCGCAGCTCGGCCAGCGGGATGTGCAGCGAGTCCTCCACGAAGCCCTTGTCCCGATCCTTCGCCGAGCGGACGTCGACGACCTGGACCTTCTCGCCGTCGGCCCGGTGCCGGTGCAGCTCCGCCGGCGTGATGAGCCGTGCCGTGCCGCGGATCGCGTTGTCCAGCGCCATGCCCGTGTAGTGCACCGGGTCCTTGGTCGTGGAGTAGGTGGGGGAGTAGGCCAGGTCCAGGTGGAACAGGTCGGCGACGTCGGCCCCGTAGGTGATGGCTGTGGCGAGGACGTCGATGCGCTTGTCCGCCCCGGACGCGCCGATCGCCTGCGCGCCGAGCAGCCGTCCGGAGGCCCGGTCGGCGACAGCCTTGATCAGCAGCGACTCGCCGCCCAGGTACTCGGGCCGGTCCGGCTTGATGTTGTGCAGCACCTCGACGTCGTACCCGGCTGCGCGTGCCTGGTCTTCCGTCAGCCCGGTCTGGGCCACCGCCACGTCGAAGACCCGGACGATCGACGTGCCGAGGATTCCCCGGTGCTCCAGCGTGCCGCCTGTGATCGCGTCACCGGTGATGCGGCCCATCTTGTTCGCCGTCGACCCCAGCGGCACCCAGGCCGGCTCGCCGGTGATCAGGTTGAACGACTCGGCCACGTCCCCGACCGCCCACACGTGCGCCACATCGGTGCGCCCCTGCCGGTCCACGGCGATCGCACCCGTCTGGCCGATCGTCACTCCGGCGTGCTGGGCGAGCTCCAGATTGGGCCGTACGCCCACCGAGACGATCACCAGGTCGGCGGGAACGGTGTCGCCGTCGTCCGCCGAGCCGACGCGCACGCCGGTCACTCCGGCCTCGCCGCCCTCGATCGCGGCGACGCGTGCACCCAGGCGCAGGTCGACGTCGTGCTTGCGGAGCTCGGCGTCCACCCGCGCGGACATGTCCGCATCCATGCGCGGCATGGCGTGCTCGAGCGCCTCGACCACGGTCACGTCGATGCCGCGCTCGGTGAGCTGCTCGGTCATCTCCAGCCCGATGTATCCGGCGCCGATCACGACCGCACGGTGCACCGGACGCTCCTCCACCCACGCTCGGATCGCTCGCGCGTCGGACGGGGTGCGGACCCTGAACACTCCAGGCAGGTCCACTCCGGGCAGGGGCGGGACCACGCTGCGTACGCCGGTGGCCAGGATCAGCTCGTCGTAGGTGTCATCGAACGTGTTCCCCGTGGCGAGGTCGCGCACGGTGACGGTCCGTGCCGCGGCGTCCACGGTGACGACCTCGTGGCCCGTGCGGACGTCGACGTCGTAGCGGTCCTTGAACCAGGCGGCGTTGCGCGGGGTGAGCTCGTCGATGGTCTCGACCTCGCCGCCGACGAAGTACGGCAGCCCGCACCCGGAGTAGGAGATGTCGTGGTCGCGCTCGTACACGGTGATGCGGGCGGTCTCGGTGTTGCGCCGGGCCTTGGCAGCGGCAGAGGTGCCTGCCGCTACCGAGCCGACGACGACGATCTTCAGTGGAGAGGACGTGCTCACGGGGTTACCTCCGGTCGATGGGTGACGTTCGGCCGGTCAGGGCCGATCTGCCGTGCTGGTGTCCGTGGGTACAGGGCTGCGGCGACCAGCATGCCCAGCGCGCCGCCGACGACCTGAGCCCCGACGAACGGCAGCACGGATGCGGGCGCGATCCCGGCGAACGTGTCGCTGAAGATCCTCCCGACCGTGACGGCCGGGTTGGCGAACGACGTCGAAGAGGTGAACCAGTAGGCCGCGCCGATGTACGCGCCGACGGACGCCGGGATCCAGGCGGCTCGCCCGGATCGCAGCAGACCGAGGATCACCAGGACCAGCCCGGCCGTCGCGACGACCTCGGCCAGGAGGTGCGGGCCGGTCGCCCGCTCGGTGGTCGACAGGCCTGCCGGGACGTCGAACATGGCGTTGGCCAGCAGCGCTCCGCCGATGGCCCCGCCGACCTGCACCGCGATGTAGACGGCACCGTCACCCGCGCGCACCCCGGAACCGTCGCGCCGGCCGGTGAACCAGTCGACGAGCGTCACCACTGGGTTGAAGTGCGCGCCGCTGACCGGGCCGAGCACCGCGATCAGCACGGCCAGCCCCAGCGTCGTGGCGAGGCTGTTCTCCAGGAGCTGCAGCCCGACGTCGTCCGGCGACAGGCTCTGCGCCGCGATCCCGGACCCGACCACGATCGCGACCAGCAGGCCCGTGCCCAGTCCCTCGGCGACCGCGCGACGCCATAGCGCCGGAGCGCGTGCGGGTGTCCCTGGGGCGGCATGCGCGTCCAGAGCGGTCACCTCGGGGGACGTCACGCGGTGGGCTCCACACCCAGCTCGGCCAGCAGCTTCCGGACGCGCTTCTCGATGTCGTCGCGGATCGGGCGGACCGACTCGATGCCCTGACCGGCCGGGTCCTCCAGCTCCCAGTCCTCGTAGCGCTTGCCGGGGTAGAACGGGCAGGCGTCGCCGCAGCCCATGGTGATCACCACGTCGGAGGCCTCCACGGCCTCGTTGGTCAGCACCTTGGGCTTCTCGGCGCGGATGTCGATGCCCTTCTCGAGCATGGCCTCCACCGCGGTCGGGTTGATCATCTCGGCGGGCATCGACCCGGCCGAACGCACCTCGACGGCGCCCCCGGACAGGGTCCGCAGGAACCCGGCGGCCATCTGGGAGCGGCCCGCGTTGTGCACGCAGACGAACAGGGCAGAGGGCTTGGACTCGGTGGTGGGCTCGGTGGTGCTCATCAGGTTCTCCGGTTCATGGGGGCTGTGGTCAGGTGGTCTCGGGTACCAGGTCGGCGAGCAGGGCGCGTACCCGCTGGTCGAGCTCGTCGCGGATCGCCGCGACGCCGGCGGGCGAGGCCAGGGCCGGGTCGCCGACCATCCAGTCCTCGTACCGCTTGCCTGGCAGGATCGGGCACACGTCTCCGCAGCCCATGGTGACGACGACGTCGGCGGCGCGGACGGCGTCGTCGGTCAGGGGCTTGGGGTAGAAGCGGGTCACGTCGTCCACCTCGTCAGCCGCGGTGGCGTCGCCCAGCTCAGTCAGCAGCGCGCGTACGCCGGCGTGCACCTCTGCGGCGGGCGCCGATCCGGCAGAGCGGACGACGACACGATCGCCCGCGTAGTGCCGCATCAGGGCCGCGGCGAGCTGTGAGCGTCCGGCGTTGGCCACGCACACGAACAGGACCTGCGGGAGGTGTGCGGTACCGACCGAGCCGGTCTCCTGCGCGTGGGCCTTCTCTGCGTCGATGATCCGCTGCCGCGCGAAGTGCTCAGTGAGCGGGACCAGGTAGGCGGCCTCGCCGCCGCGGCGCACCAGTGCGGCGTACGACTCGCGGACCACCCGGACGCACTCGCGGGACGGTGTGCCGGGGAACCGCTCGGCGAGGGATGCGGCCATGCGGTCCAGGGCGGGATCCACGCTGCGCAGGCCGGTCAGGTGCGGGGTCTCCATCACGTCGATGGCCGCCGGCGCGAACCTGTCCAGGAGGGTGTTCACCGCGCCGCGATAGGCGGGCTTGATCCGGTACCAGACGGAGGTGCCGCGCCGGTCGGCGGTGAGGAGGCCGACGTCTCGCAAGACCTTGAGATGGTGGGACACCGTGGGCTGGGAGACGTCGGTGAGAGTCGCGAGCTCACCGACCGTCACCTCACCCTCGGGGCTGGAGGCGATCGCCGACAGCATCCGCAGGCGGAGGGGTTCGGCGAGGGCCTTGAGCGTCAGGGCCACAGTGGTCGCGGCGTCCATGCCGATCGCATGGGACTCCGGCCCGCGGGCGCTCGCCGGGGTGAGAGCCGTCATCGTCGACCTCCTGGTGCATCGATGTGTCTCTATGTTGACAGTCATCGATATAACGCACAAGTCGCGAGGCGGCAGGAGGCGGGTGCGCCGGGGAGGACCACATGGCACGCTTCAACATCTGAGCGCGTCGCAGCCGTGCCGGGCGAGCCGACCCGACTGCGACGCTGACGAGCTCAGAACTGCCTCACCTACGGGCCCATTGCTGGTTGGTTCCGCCGTGGCAGGCCCACAAGTGGATCTTGGTGCCGTTGGCGGTGCCTTGTCCGCTGGCGTCGAGGCACAGCCCGGACTGGACGCCGGTGATCGTGCCGTTCGTGTTGAGGTTCCATTGCTGGTTGGTCTGGCCGTTGCAGTCCCAGATCACCGCGGCCGTACCGTTGCTGGTGCCCTGACCGCTCGCGTCCAGACACTTGTTGCCGTACACCACCAGCTGCTTGTTCGCGGTGTAGGTCCAGCTCTGGCTGGTTCCGCCGGTGCAGTCCCACAGCTGCGTCTGTGCGCCGTTGCTGGTGCTCGAACCGGGGACCTCCATGCAGCGCCCGGACGACCCTCCGACGATCTGCGTGCCGCCCTGCGTCGCGCATCCGGGTGCGTTGAGCGGCGTGCGGTACTGAGCAGGCACACCCGCGTTGCAGATGATCGTCTGTGCCGCCGCGGGCCACGTCGAACCGGTCACCGGGTGGTCGTTCGTGATGCGGTTGTTCGTTGCCGTGGAGAAGTCGCCCTGTACGGCCCCACCCATGTGCCAGGTGTTGTCGACGGTGTTGTCCTTCGTGTTGCGCGTTCCGCCCGTGTTGGCGAAGACCCAGGGGCTGGAGTCGCGGATCACGTTGTTCGTCGCGGTGATGTACCGCGATCCTTCGTCCAGGTACAGCCCGACCGTGTTGCGCAGGTTGTACATGTAGTTCTCGCGGATCACCGTGCCCGGTGAGGCGGAGAGCGAGTAGATGCCGCCACCGTCACTGAAGATCCTCTTGGTGTCGTGCACCATGTTGTTCGCCACGACGTTGTTCCGGAACGTCGTCGGGGTCGAGTACATGGGGTTGTACTGGTAGTACCCGCGGTCGACGTAGTCCCGGGATCCGCCCGCGTCGTTCATGCCCCAGCCGAACCCGATGTCGATCGCGTCGTAGGGAAGGTCGAACACCTCGTTCTGCAGGATGCGCGCATTGTCGACATAGGTCGAGAGGAAGCCGGAGTTCTCCCGGTAGGTGAAGGAGGTCTTCGTGACGGTGTTGGCCTGGACGAGGATGTCCGAGTTGGTCATGGCCGGATCGCTGGGGTGGTGGGCATCGGCCCGGATCCCGCCGGCGACGACGGCTCCTCCGCCGAGCTGGGTGAACACGTTCCCGACGACGTCGATGTTGGACGCGCCCAGACCCACACCGCTCGCGTGAGCGTTGGCGTCGTTACCGATTCCGAGCGCGGTCTGGCCGAGGTTCACGAACTTGTTGCCGATGAACGAGACTCCCGTCGCCGCGGAGACCTGGACGGCCGCCGGCGACTGGTTCCACGTCGTACGGGCTCGCTCGAACGCGGCGCAGCCCTGGGAGCAGCTCGTGATGGCGTCGGACGGGTAGTACGAATAGGACCCGGCGAGGTATGCCCCGGTCTGCTGCACGGCGTAGCCGTTCGGTCCCGAGGGGGCCAACCAGCTGGTTCCCGAGAACTGGAGGCCCTCGAAGCTGAGGTTTCGTACCGGGCTGGAGTAGCTGCCGCTGATGTCGATGAGCCTCTCGAGCCGCGGCAGCTGCACATCCAGTGACGACGGGTTCACGCCGTTCGCGGGCTTCAGATACAGGCGTCCGGCTGAGGGATCGATGTACCAGTGACCCGGCTGGGAGATGAACGAGAGAGAGTTCTCGATGCTCAGCCCGTGTCCGCCGAAGATCGGGGCCTGCATGGTGTCGTACCCCCAGAGGTTGTTGTTCCACGCAGGCTGGGTCATCGTCGCCGTGGTGCCGTTGATGGTCGAGACCGGCGAGTAGCGATCGGTGAAGTGCCCGATGGAGCGCAGCTCGAGCCGGTTCTTCTGCGGCAGGTTCGAGAGGTAGTTGAGCGCCGAGTTCCTGATGTTGAATCCGGTGGCAGTCATCTGGATGTCGCTGCGAGCGATGGTCACCGACGCGCGGGGCGACGCGACACCGTTGACGAAGAGGTCACGGGTGTCCAGCCCGACGGGCGTCGAAGCGACCCAGATGTTCTTCGCCGAGTCGTGCGAGCTCCACCCCGTGACGGGCGTCGAGCCCGTCAGGACGGGGGTCGCACCCGGGGCGGCCGTCCAGCGCACGGTCGTCGTGGTGCGCCCGCCGTCGGCAGCCGTGAAGCTCAACGGCGAGGAGAGCTCGTAGCGGCCCCCGGCGAGCACGACCACCACGTCGGTCGGGGACGCGGAGCTCTGGTTCTGCCTGACCGCGGTCTTGACCTGCGAGATCGAGCATGGCGCGCTCGAGGTGCAGCCGGTTCCGGTGCCACCGGGCGAGGCGTAGTAGGTGGTGGTTGCGGCGGACGCGGGAGCCGGACTCACGAGCGCCGATGCCCATACCAGTGCCATGGCCGCGAGCGCGGTCATGAGACCCCGAGGCGTGCGATTCATCTGAGTTCCTCCGAACGTCGTTGTTTGGGGGTGCCCTCGGGCTCACTCGCTTCAGCCGTTATGCGTAGTACATCCGATCTCCGCCTCGAACTCAAGAGACATGTGACATATGTTCTCTATGCCCACCGGTAGGCCCAGGCGTGTCGTCCCGCGCGGACTGATCCCGCGCGGGATGTGGGCACGAACGACGTTCAGCGCACCGGCGCACTACTCCGCCCCTGAGTCCGCCCGGTCATCTCCGCGTCGAACGTCTCCTGTGCCACCCGCATCTGCTCCGCGTACACCGGCTCCTGCAGCCGCGCCCACATCACGTCCTCCGGAACGTCTTCGACCTGGGTCACGACCCACCAGATGTTGCCGAACGGGTCCTTGATCCGTCCGCCACGCTGACCGAAGGCGCTGTCAGCGACCGCGGTCACGACCTTCGCGCCGGCAGCGACCGCCTTCTCGAAGACAGCGTCCGCGTCCGGCACCCACACCCGCAGGAGGCTCGGCATCATGGGCCACTCCGGGGCGCGGTCGAAGGCCAGCACGACGGTGTCGCCGATCCTGATCTCTCCGTGGCCGATCGCGCCGCCCTCGGTCGCCACGCGGCCGAGCTCCTCTCCGTCGAGGACCTGGGTGACGAAGTCAAGGAAGGCTCCGGTGTCGTCGGTGACGACCCAGGGGGCGACGCTCGTGTAGCCGGCCGGGGCGGAGGTCTGCTGCTGGGACATGTTCGGTTCCTCTCGGGCTCTTCTGGCTGATGTCGGCAACGCTAGGAGCCAACTAGGACGGTTCTGGTCCTAGATGAGGAGAGAATCGGAAGATGGCCGGACCCACCTCGCGCTTGCTCACCCTGCTCTCGCTGCTACAGACCTCGCGCACGTGGTCGGGCAGCGAGCTCGCCGAGCGGCTGGACGTCACGCACCGCACCGTGCGCCGGGACATCGACAGGTTGCGTGAGATGGGCTATCCCATCGACGCCGACCTCGGTGCCCACGGCGGCTACCGCCTGGTGGCAGGCACCTCCATGCCGCCGCTGCTCCTGGAGGACGACGAGGCCATCGCCGTCGCGCTCGGGCTGCGGACGGTCGCCGTCCAGGGACTGCCGGAGCTCGAGGACGCCGGCCTCCGGGCGCTCACCAAGCTGAGCCAGTCCCTTCCTTCCCGGCTGCGGCATCGGGTGCGCACGCTGGGTGCTGCCGCGATGACCCGCAGGCCAGGGCCTGAGACGTCAGTGGATCCCGACATCCTCACGGTGCTCGCCGCTGCCACCGCGAACCGGGAACGCGTGCGCATGGCGTACGAGGATCGCAGCGGCGTGGTCAGTGCTCGGCACGTCGAACCCCAGCGCCTGGTCGCCGTCCGCCAGCGGTGGTATCTCGTCGCGTTCGACCTCGACCGCGACGACTGGCGTCACTTCCGGGCGGATCGGATCTCGGCCCCTCGTGCCACCGGCGCGAGAGCGCGGGAACTCATGCCGGATGAAGACGTGCTCGCTCATCTTGAGCACGCCGAGCGCGCGATGGCACCGACGCACCGCGCGGACGTGACCCTACGACTGCCGTTCGACACGGCCCGGGCGCGGTTGCGCGATCACCTCGGTGACGGCGAGATCACACCAGAAGGAGACGACACCCGGTGGCGGAGCTCGGCCGACACCGTCGAGTGGCTGGCGAGGCGGTTGCTCGCGCTGGACTGCCACTTCGTGCTGCACGGGCCGCAGGAGCTGCGGGAGCACCTCGCCTGGATCCATGAGCGGACCGGTTGAGGTAACTTCAGCGAACCTGCGCCCCAGCACGGCGACGGAGCCGTGCGATCTTCCAAGGAGCCCCGTTGTCCATGAGTACCGCACGGCCCGCGACCACCGGCCGGACCTTCCCGCTCGGGGCCGTCCGGCTCGGCCCCGGACCGTTCGCGACCGCCCAGCAGCGCGCGCTGGAGGCGGTGCTCGACATCGACCTGGACCGGCTCCTCGCCCCGTTCCTCGTCGCGGCGGGACTCGACAGCCCGGCCGAGCCGTACGGCGACTGGGAGAGCGGGGGACTCGACGGCCACATCGGCGGTCACGCCCTGTCCGCGCACGCGAAGCTGTGGGCGGTGACCGGCCAGGACGTGCTGCACGACCGCATGGAGCACCTGCTCGACGTGCTCGAGCGCTGCCAGGACGCGGTAGGCACCGGCTACGTCGGCGGGGTACCGGACGGGCCGGCCCTGGGCGAGGAGCTCGCCACGGGGCGCATCGACGCCGACCTGTTCAGCCTCAACGGCCGGTGGGTGCCGGTCTACAACCTGCACAAGACGCTCGCCGGCCTCATCGACGCGGCGACCCACGGGCGGTCCGAGCGCGCGCTGACCATGGCGACGCGCTGGGCCGACTGGTGGCTGTCGGTTACGAAGGCCCTCACCGACGAGCAGGTCGAGCAGATCCTCACCGCGGAGTTCGGCGGGCTCAACGAGGCGTTCGTGGAGCTCGGCGCACTCACCGGCCGGGAAGACCTCGTCGCCGAGGGGCGGCGGCTGGCCCACCGCAAGCTGCTGGACCCGCTGGCCGACGGCGGCGACCCGCTCGACGGGCTCCACGCCAACACGCAGATCCCCAAGGTGCTGGGCTACCAGCGGCTGGCCGGCCTGGCGCGAGACGGCGACCCCGACGCCGACCCGAAGACCGGGCGGTTCGCCGCAGCGGCCGACGCCTTCTGGTCCTCGGTGGTCGAGCGCCGCACGCTGGCGATCGGCGGGAACAGCGTGCGCGAGCACTTCCACCCGTCGTCGGACTTCACCGACGTGCTGACGGACCGCGAGGGGCCGGAGACGTGCAACACCCACAACATGCTGGAGCTGGCGCGCCTGCGGCTCGACCGCGGGCACGACGGCGCCACCGTGGAGTTTGCCGAGCGGGCGCTCTTCAACCACGTGGTCTCGTCCGTCCACCCCGGGCGCGGCGGCTTCGTCTACTTCACGCCGATGCGCCCGGCCCACTACCGCGTGTACTCGAGGCCGCACCTGTCCATGTGGTGCTGCGTCGGCTCGGGCCTTGAGGGCCACACGCGGTACAACGAGCTCGTCTACACCCACGACGGGCCCGACCTCCGCGTCGAGCTCTACACGCCGTCGGTCCTCGACTGGCCGGAGGAGGGTGTGCGGGTCGAGCTGTCGACCGAGCTGCCGTTCCGCGACCGGGCCAGGATCGAGGTCACCTCTGAGACGCCTCGGGCGCGCGCGCTGCGCCTCCGCGTGCCGTCCTGGGCTGAGCTCGTGGATCTGAGGGTCGACGACGAGCCGGTCGACGCCGCCGTCGTCGACGGTTATGCAGAGATCGTGGGGACCTGGAGCGGGACGACGGCGGTCACGATCCGCCTCGCACCCCGGCTCGTCGCGGAGCCACTGCCCGACGGGTCCGGCTGGGTCGCGTTCCGCTACGGCCCCGTCGTGCTCGCGTCACGCGCGGGCGCCGGCAAGCTCACGGGGCTCGTGGCGGGGCCGGACCGGATGGCGCACGTCGCCCACGGCCAGATGGTGCCGATGCGGCAGAGCCCCATCGTCGTTGCCGAGCCTCCGGAGTCGGCGGTGGCGCCCGTCGACACGTCGACGCTGACGTTCGAGCTCGCGGTGCTCCGGGAGCGGTCCGGCGAGCTCGTCCCCGGCGCCGTCCTGCTGGAGCCCTTCGCCGCCATCCACGACGAGCGCTACAGCATCTACTTCCCGGCCGACGCCGACCCGTCCCGCGCCCTGGCCACGCTCCGGACCCTCGACGACGCCGACGCCGCAGCGGCCGTCTTCGACAGGGTGACAGCCGGCGAGCAGCAGCCGGAGGTGGACCACGGGTTCATGGGGGAGAGGACCCGGGCGGGCGGCGAAGGCGGGGTGCACTGGCGCAGCACGACAGGGTGGTTCGAGTACCGCCTCCGCTGCCCGGACGACGCGGCCCTGGTGCGGACGCGTTTTGTCGACCACCCCGCCAGCCGACGCCGGATCCTACTCAACGGCCTCGAGGTCGGTCCGTCACGGACGCTGACGGCGCCTGCCGACGGCCAGGGCCTGGCCGAGCACGAGTACGACCTCACGGACGCCGTACGCGAGGTGGGCGCCCCGGGCGAGACGGTGTTCCGCGTCGAGGCGGTGGACGGCGCGGACTCCGGTGACCTGCTGGTCGTCGAGGTGATCCTGCGGGAGAGCTGATGTGGGTCGCAGCCCCGGAGATGTGAGGATGGCCGGATGCCGACGCACACCACGCAGTTCTTCGTCGACCTCGAGTCAGGGGTCTGGGACACGCAGGTCAGCGGTGACCCGCACGCGCAGCTCGAGCTGCTGTCCGCGGACTTCCTCGGCGTGTACCCCTCCGGGTTCGCGACCAGGGAAGAGCACGCCGAACAGCTCTCGGACGGCCCGATCACCACGTCGTACTCCATCGTGGACGCGCGGCTGATCGAGGTCTCCGAGGACTCGGTGCTGCTCTGCTACCGCGCCGACCACCAGCCGTCCGGCCAGGACGAGACGGAGTCGATGTTTATCAGCTCGCTGTGGGTCGAACGCGACGGCCGCTGGTGGAACACGTTCAGCCAGGACTCGCCCGTAGGTCCCTGAGCCGCTGCTCAGCGCTTCGTCGTCGCCATCCACTCCCAGACGCTCGCGCCGTCGTGGTGCGGGTCGTTGCGCGCGACGTAGATCCACGACCAGTGCCCGGGATAGGTGATCCCGTCCCAGGTGACGTTGTCGTACAGGCTCATGATCGAGCCGCCGATGCGTTCGTGGGCGTAGACGGTGTTGGCCTGGGCATCCAGAGTCGTGTCGTCGGCCGAGTGCACGAGCCACGTCGGCGTCGTCATCGCCGTGAGCTCGTCGTCCGATATGAAGTAGGTGTCGGAGCCGTCGCGGGCGCCGATGCCGCAGCAGATCGGTACGGAGGTCGCGAACGTCTCGGGGTAGTCGGCGACCATCTTCAGCGACATGTACCCGCCGTTGGAGCAGCCGACGACGTGGATCCGGCTCGCGTCGATCCGGTGCGCCCGGGTGACCTCCGCGATCGCCTCCAGGACGAGCGGCGCGAAACCGTCGCCGTCGAGCATCCAGGCCGACGTCGCCTGCGGCGCGAGCACGTACGCGCCGCCGAACAGGTCCTGCGCCTCCGGGGTGGCGAAGCCGAGCGCGCCCCGGTTGGCCCGTAGCTGCGCCTCGTTGTCGTAGTAGTCGTACCCGCCGGTCAGCAGGCCGCCCTCGCCGGCGCCGTGCAGCCAGACGACGAGCGCCGCACCGCGCCGACCGCTCCGGCGCGCAGGGGAGAACAGCCGGTAGTTCAGGCCCGACGCCGTCGCATGGTGGGCGAACGCGTCGACCTCCGGGTCGGACACCCGGCCCTGACGGAAGGAGTCGAGCACTACGGCGCCGCCCGGACCCCGCCCGCGCAGCGGCTCGACCTGCGTGACCGCGTAGTCGAGATCCAGGAGGACGTTGCGGCCGTGCTCACCCATGTACTGCAGGGTGCCGCCGCCGTCGACGCCCCACCCGTGCTCGAGCTCCAGCGTGATCTCACCACGGCGTGACCACGACGCCGCGGTGACCACACGATCCCGCGCGTAGGCCACCTCGCCCGTGAGCGGGTTGGTGGCGGTGACGTGCACGGCGAACGTCGACGAGGTGAGCGACGACCGTTCCGCGCGGTGCAGGGCGGGCGAGGAGACGGCGAGCGACGTCACCTGCTCGCCGCCGTCGAGAACCTCGGCGATCGGTGTCACCAGCGCTTCGCGGTGCCCACTCCCAGCAGTCTTCATGTCGGCGCTCGCAGTCGGTGTGCCCAGCAGCGCCGAGGCGCCGACGGTGGCGCCTGAGACGATCAGGGCGCGGCGGGTGATCTCTGTCCGCATGGCAGAACTCCTTTGTCCAGGGCCAAGGGGTCGGCCCGCGCGAGCGCATCACCAACCACCCGGAGGCTAGGTGGCGGTCTCGGCGCACGTCAACGGATGCCACGTCGCCGGGTCGGAGAACAGGTGGGGCTTGCGGAGGCCCTGGTCCAGGAGCTCGCCCGCGCCCTGCCGGTCCGTCAGGGCGCGGGCGAGCTGTGGCGCCCTCAGTCAGCCGGCCGCCTTACCGAACCAGCGCGCGAGGTGGGCGTCCAGGTCCTGCTGGTCGTCGCCGACCCAGGCCACGTAGCCGTCGGGTCGGAGCAGGAGGCACGGGGCGTCCAGCGCTGCGGTCGGATCCGCGATGTGGTCGACCCGATCGGACCAGCCGCCGACGGTCAGGCGTTCGGTGCGGTCCAGCAGCAGACCGCGACCGTTCCGCAGCAGCTCGTAGAGGCGGCCGTGCTTCACGTCGAGATCGCGCAGGCGGCGGCCGACCAGGTCATGCTCCGAACCCAGGTCGTACCGGAGGTCGATCGCCGCGATCTTCCCGATCAGACGTCGGTTCACCTCGTTGAGGTCCATCAGCTCCGCGAGCAGCCTCCGCACGGCCAGCGGGCCCGGTTCGGTGGACTGCAGCGCGAGCTGGGCGCGCGTGTTGTCCAGCACGTCCTCCGCGACCGGACGGCGCTCGGCCTGATAGGTGTCCAGCAGGGCATCCGGCGCCCAGCCGCGGACGTGCGCGGCCAGCTTCCAGCCGAGGTTGAACGCGTCCTGGAGGCCGAGGTTGAGCCCCTGCCCGCCGATGGGCGGATGGATGTGTGCCGCGTCGCCGGCCAGCAGCACCCGACCGACCCGGTAGTGCTCGGCCAGTCGGGTGGCGTCCCCGAACCGAGACAGCCAGCGTGGCGAGTGCACGCCGAAGTCGGTACCGGCGACGGCGCGCAGCTGTTGCCTGAAGTCCTCGAGGGTGGGTGGTTGCGTCCGGTCCGGGCTGACTCCCGCGGCGGGGACGACCACCTGATAGGCCCCTTCCCCGAAGGGCCTGAGCCAGAACTGCCTGGTGGTAGCGCTGATCTCGGCCACCTTGGCGGCGATCTCCTCCTGGGGGGCACCGACCCGCATCTCGCCCATCAGGGTCTCGGTCCGTGCGGGTTCGCCGGGGAAGCCGACGCCGAGCAGCTTGCGCACGGTGCTGCGCGCGCCGTCGCAGCCGACGAGGTGGCGCGCACGAAGCCGTTCGCCGTCGGACAGCTCGACCGTCACGCCGTCCTCGTCCTGTTCGAGGCCGACCACCGCGGAGTCGCGCCGGACCTGCGCACCCAAGCTGATCGCATGCTCTTCGAGCAGGCGGACGATCACCGGCTGCTGGATACCCAGCAGGAAGGCGTGCGCGCTGTCCAGGCCCTCGGGCACCGGCTTGTCGATGGCGGCGAAGAAGCCGGCGGCCGGACGCCGTCGCCCGTGCTCGAGCAGGCGATCCAGCAGTCCGCGCATCGCCAGCTGTTCGAGGCTGCGGATGTGCAGACCGACGATGCGGACGGACGACGCGGGCTCGGTCTCCTTCTCCAGGACGAGCACCTGCACGCCGTGCAGCCGGAGCTCGGCGGCCAGCAGCGCGCCGGTCGGCCCGCACCCGGCGATGATCACGTCGAACGTGAGGGGCGCGGGGTGGGCGTCGGAGATGAGTGATGAATGCATAGGTGTTGCCTTTCGGGGTGCCCAGCTCGGAGGGCACTCCCGGCGACGCCTACGTCAGTCGCCCGATCCTCGCAGAAGGGGGAGCACCCAGATCGGTCCTGCGTTCATGGGTCTCACCTCCTTCGACGGTGTCGCGGTCCAGCACAACGTACACGTTCCGGCCGCCGATAGGTTGGGCATCGCAGAGCATGGGACCGCGTACGAAACGAGGGTGAGGAGAACCAGGGATGATCCGCAAGCTGCAGGCCGTCGCGATCGACTGCGCGGACCCCGTCCTGCTCGCCGAGTTCTACGCCGAGCTGCTGGGCGGTCAGGTCGAGGTGGACGCGCAGGACCCGGACTGGGTGGAGCTCCGCGGGTTCGACGGCACGCCGTTGGCCTTCCAGCGGGTGGAGGGCTACCGGCCGCCGCAGTGGCCCGGACAGGAGTCGCCGCAGCAGATGCACCTCGACTTCGACGTCGACGATCTTGAGGCGGACGAGCAGCGCGTGCTGGAGCTGGGCGCGACGGTGCTGGAGCGCACCGACCAGCTGCGCCCTGGGGCCAACTGGCGGGTCTACGCCGACCCGGCGGGCCACCCGTTCTGCCTCAATCTCCACTAGCCGCACGGTGGGCGCAAGGACTGAGCGGCACCGGCTGACGACGTCGGTGGTTGCCTTGGGACGGGTGGTTACCTTGTGCGGGCCTGATACGTCGGTACGACTGACGGATCCCGCTGGACCGCCTCAAGACGTGGGCCGACTGGCAGGACCTCTCGGCGGAAGCGCACGGCCCGCTCGAACCAGCAGTCGGCGAACCCGCCTGACCCGGCGTCCCCGCCCCGCTGCCCGGCCACCCGAACCCGGTGGCCCTGCCATCTCGGGTGGCCAGTTCGGGTGGCCATCTCGGGTGGCCGGTTCGGGTGGCCGGAGCGAGGCTGGAGGCGGGACGTCGGGCGCGGCCGTGGGGCCCACCCTCCAGGGCGGGTGAAATTTCGATGTGATGCTAGCGTGAAGCGCTCTGTATTCGCCGCGTCATATGTAAAGGAGTTCTGGCGCCCCGGTGTGACAGCCCGGTAGCCCGGGCGGGAGGGGAGCCGCTGTGATGAGTACTTCAGAATCCACAAAGTCCCTGCTGGGCCAGGTCCAACGCGCCGCTCGCCGGGTCGAGCGCGCGGGGCGCGGCCCCGCCGAACAGCGTGTCGGTACCGACAAGGTCGTCTTCGGCGTCGCGGGCCTGATCGCCGTCGGCTTCATCGTGTGGGGCTTCGTGAGCCCCGACAGCCTCGGCACGGTGTCCGACGCCGCCCTCGCGGGTGTGCTCCAGAACTTCGGCTGGCTGTTCGTGATCGCCGCCACCGCCTTCACCATCTTCGTGCTCGTCGTCGCGGGGGGCCGGTTCGGCAAGATCACCCTGGGCCAGGACGGCGAGAAGCCGCAGTTCAAGACCTCCTCGTGGATCGCGATGATGTTCGCGACCGGGATGGGCATCGGCCTCATGTTCTACGGCGTCGGTGAGCCGCTCTACTTCTACATGTCGCCGCCGCCCGGCACCGTCGAGGGCTCCACCCCCGAGGCCGCGGCCACCGCCATGGGTACCACGCTGTTCCACTGGACGCTGTACCCGTGGGCCATGTACGCGATCGTCGGCCTCGGTATGGCCTACGGCACCTACCGCCTGGGTCGCGCCCAGCTGTTCAGCTCGATGTTCACGTCGCTGTTCGGGCACAAGGCCGTCAACGGTGTCGGCGGCCGGGTCATCAACATCCTCGCGATCCTCGCGACGCTCTTCGGCTCCGCCTGCTCGCTGGGCCTCGGCGCCCTGCAGATCGGCGGCGGCCTGCAGCACTCCGGCTTCCTGGCCAAGATCGGCACCGCGGGGCTCGTGGTCATCATCGCGATCCTGACAGCGCTGTTCGTCGTCTCGGCCGTCTCCGGCATCGAGCGCGGCATCCAGTGGCTGTCCAACGCCAACATGTGGCTCGCGCTGGTGCTCGCGATCATCGTCTTCATCGGTGGCCCCACGCTCTTCATCCTCAACGTGCTGCCCGCGTCGCTCGGCGCGTTCGTCGGCAACCTGCCCGAGATGGCCTCGCGCACCGCGGCCTCCGGCGACCAGTCCCTGTCCGACTGGATGGGCACGTGGACGATCTTCTACTGGGCCTGGTGGGTGTCCTGGACGCCGTTCGTCGGCCCGTTCATCGCGCGCATCTCGCGTGGTCGCACGGTGCGCCAGTTCGTCGTCGGCGTGCTGCTCGTTCCCTCCATCGTCTCGACCCTGTGGTTCGCGATCTTCGGCGGCGGCGCCATCGGCCTGCAGGAGCGGGCCGAGCAGGCACAGGACGCAGGCTCGGCGCTCGCCGCGATCGGCGAGGCAGGGGCCGACATCAACTTCGACCTCATCCTGTTCCAGACGCTCGGCGCGCTGCCGGTGCCCGGCTGGGTGGGCCTGGCTCTGATGGGCCTGGCGGTCGTGCTCGTCGCGATCTTCTTCGTCACCGGTGCGGACTCCGCGTCGATCATCATGGGCGGCCTCTCCGAGAACGGTGCCGAGCACCCCAGCCGCAGGTCGGTGGTGTTCTGGGGCGTGAGCACCGGTGCGGTGGCCGCGGCGATGCTGCTGGCCGGCGGCGACGACCCCGCCAGCGCCCTGAACGGCCTCAAGAACATCACCATCGTCTCGGCGCTGCCGTTCGTCGTGGTGATGCTCGTGCTCTGTGTCGCCCTGTGGAAGGACCTCTCGCGCGACCCGCTGGTCCTCAAGCAGGAGCTGGCGGTCCAGGTGCTGGCCGAGACCGTGGACACCGGCGTCGAGAAGCACGACGGCGAGCCGTTCGAGCTCGCTACCTCGGCGTCGCCCGCCGAGGCGGACCCGGACGACACGCCGATCACCCCGGAGAACGGCGTGCCGGCCGTGACCGAGGGCGGCGTCGCGGTCAAGGAGTAGCCGATAATCCGTTGCCGGGCTACGGCCCGGCAACGGACGGTGTACCCATGACCGACCCCTCCCGCCTGCTCCAGGCGTACGACGAGCAGCTCCGTACCGACGCCGAGACGCCCAGCGCCATCTCGGTGACCCGCCTGGGGCCGTTGCGCCTCGTGACCTTCCTGGGCGGACGTGGCTTCGTCACCTACCGCGACCTCGGCGGGGCCGACGGGCCCGAGGTGCGCGAGCTCGTCGCCGACGCCATCGCCCACTTCCGTGCTGACGGCGGCATCACGAAGGTCGAGTGGAAGACCCGCGGCCACGACCACGCCCCGGGTCTGCACGACGCGCTGCTCGAGCACGGGTTCGTCCCGGAGGACCCGGAGTCGATCATGATCGGCGACGCGGCGGCGCTCGCGGCGGACGTCCCGCTGCCCGACGGCGTCACCCTGCGCCAGGTTACCGAGGAGTCCGACGTCCGCGCGATGTGCGCGATGCAGGACGAGGTCTTCGGCGCCCCGGTGTCCGACAGTACGGCGAACGCGATACTGCGCAGGCAGGCGCTGGGCGACGGCATGGAGCTCTGGGTCGCGGAGGCCGAGGGGCAGATCGTCACCGCGGGCCGGCTGGAGCCGGTGGCGGACACCGAGGTCGCGGGAATCTGGGGCGGCAGCACCCGGCCCGAGTGGCGCGGGCGTGGCATCTACCGCGCGCTGACGGCGGCCCGCGCGCGCTCGGCCCTCGCGCTGGGCAAGACGCTGATCCACAGCGACTCCACCGAGTACTCGCGCCCGATCCTCGAGCGCTACGGCTTCGTCAAGGTCTCCACGACGACGCCGTACGTCTGGGAGCGCTGAGCGTCACCCCGGCCGCCGTCGGCCCATGATGTTGGCCGGCTCGGTGACGCCCGCGTACCGGAACCCGGGTACCAGGTCGACGAACCCGAGCCGGCCGTAGAGCACCTTGGCGCGGTCGGCGGGGTCGGCGGTCGTGGACAGCAGGGTGTGCCGGTGGGTGATCCGGTCGAACAGCCCGCTCAGCAGCGCCGTCCCGAGCCCCCGGCCCTGGTGCTCCGGCAGGATCTCCAGCTCGTTGAGCTCGAACGCGTCCTCTGCCCAGGCCGCATGGCCGGCCTGCGCCAGCGCGGGGCCCACCTGCTGCGGCCACCAGTGCTCAGGCTGGTAGTCGAACCCGTACACGAACCCCACGAGGTCGGCGCCCTCGAACGCCCCGAGGGCCAGCGCTCCGTCGTACAGCGGGAGGTAGGCGAGCCGGGTGTCCCGGAAGTGGTCACGACGTTCGTCGGAGTAGCCGAACGCCCGCTGGAAGATGTCGGCGATCTCGTCCGCGCGCCGCAGCACCTCAGAGGTCTCCAGCGTGCGGATCGTCATGTCGGCACGCTAACGCCGGCGAGCGGTTTCGTCGCGGGAAGGTCGCCGGGGGAGCACGGCGGCCAGATAGGCCGCGACCTCGGCGTCGGACCAGCCGTGCGCCTCGCGCAGCCCCGCCCCGATCATCGCCAGGTAGGCGGTCGACGGTGCGGTATGGGGCACCTCCGCGTACCCGTGCGGCGCGGTGAACGTGAGCATCGGCAGCCCGTCCAGCCGCCCGACGGCGACCAGCGTCTCGTACCGGCCGGGCCCCGCGGCGTGCCGCCCCTCGATGCCGGCGAGGAGCGCGGCCTCCAGCGGGTCGTCCGGCGCGGGCGCGCGGTGCATCTCCTGCGCGGCGACGTCGGCGAGCTGGGCGGTGGTGATGCGGTACGCGCGGGCCGCCGTCGGGCCGACGGCGTAGTGGTCGTAGAACGCCATGCCGCCGCCCCACACCGTCGACTCGCCCGCGAACCAGAGGCGTCCGGGGAGGTGGACCGCGCGGTCCTCGCTCGGGAGGGTCCGGTCACGCGCGCCCGGGTAGTGCCGCCGCGCCCCCGGTGGGCGTCCGCCGGTCAGATAGCAGGCGAGCCGGGCCCGGGCCATGTTGGACCCGTAGCTCACGTACCAGACCTCGGCGCTCAGGGGGTGATCTCCTCGACGGTCGTGCCGCACAAAACGCGGTAGACGTTACGCCTCGCCACCCGATTCGCCCATCCGCGCCGAAACCCGGCCGACACGGCGCGCGTTGGACAGCCCGAGTTGGACAAGCGTCCTAGACTCGGATCTGCAGGGATCCTTACGAGGCGGAGTGTGTGTCGTGGTTCAAGGCAAGGTCATCAGGTTCGATGAGGTTCGCGGCTACGGGTTCGTTGCGCCGGACACGGGCGGCGACGACGTGTTCATCCACGTCAACGATCTCGAGTTCGACAAGCGCCACCTCGCGGTCGGCGCAGTGGTGGACTTCGCGGTGGAGGACGGCGACCGGGGTCTGAAGGCCTCGACCGTCACCCTGGTAGCGCCCGCCCCGGCGCTGGCGGCGTCCGCCGTCTCCGCGGTAGCTCACACCGCGCCCGTCCCGGCTTTCCTCCCCCCGCTGCCCGACGCCGCCTCCCGGCCCGACGGCGAGGCGCCGTCCGAACGGGAGCTCGCCGTCGAGGTCACCGAGGTTCTTCTCGCGGGGGTGCCGACCCTCACCGCGGAGCAGGTCCTCGCCACCCGGGGTGCGTTCGTCGCGGTCGCGCGCTCGCACGGCTGGGTCTGACGCCGGTTCGGGGTGTTAACGCCCTGTTTCCGTCTCTGATGCGCGGGGACGGTACCGCTACGGGGCGATATCAGGTCGGTAACGATCAAGTCCAACAAACGGCGAAGTAGGGCAAACCCTCCCATCGCGTGAGTAGCGTGAGCGGAAACCATGACGGTGACGGACGTCTCACCCCGGCGCGCGCTGCGGCGCGCCGCCAGGAAGTCCGATACCGGCATCCCCTTGAGGAGGAACATTGAAGATCAGGCGACTGAGCGCCGCTGTGGCGGTGACCGCCACGAGCGCGTTGCTGTTCTCTGCGTGCACCAGCCCGGCGGGCGGCGACAATCCGGCGGACGACGAGTCCACTGCGGCCCCGGCGGCCGAGGTGACCTGTAAGCCCGACCTCGGTGACATCGAGACCGCCGACGGCGAGATCAAGATGTCGATCGAGGACGAGTTCCTCAGCTACAACGGACTGACCCCTGAGACCTACTCCGTGTACAACAGCGCGGTCGATGGCCAGCTGTTCAGCAACTTCTGGTACTTCGGCACCGACGGCACGATCTGCACCGACGAGGCCTATGGCACCTACGAGGCCATCTCCGAGGACCCGCTGCAGGTCCAGTACACCCTCAACGACGAGGCGACATGGTCGGACGGCACGCCGGTCACGTACGCGGACTACGCGCTCGACTGGGCGGCCCGGGCGATCACCGCGGACGGCAAGGTGACGAAGGACGCGACGGAGAAGGCCCTCTTCAACCACATCGACGGCCTGACGTTCGGTGACTACGTGCCCGAGGGCCCGCAGGCGGACTCCGCTGACGCCAAGACCTTCACGTACGACTACGAGCGCGTGTACGCCGACTGGAAGATCCAGGCCTACCCGCCCCTCCCGGCGCACGTCGTCGCCGAGCAGGCCGGCGTCTCCACCGAGGAGCTCGTCACCGCCATCGAGGAGCTCGACCTGCCGGTCCTGAAGAAGGCGGCCGAGTTCTGGAACAAGGGCTGGATCACGCAGCCGGGCGAGGTTCCGGACCCGGCGCTCGCTCCCGTCACCGGCCCGTACGACCTGAAGGCCGACGGTTGGGAGGCAGGCCAGTACATCACCCTCGAGGCGAACTCGGAGTACTGGGGCACCCCCGCGGCCACGAAGAACCTCACGTTCCGCTTCGTCGGGGCCGACGCTCAGATCCAGGCACTCGCCAACGGTGAGCTCGACGTCATCAGCCCGAGCGGACCCACCGTCGACACGGTGACGCAGCTCCAGTCGCTCGGCGATGCCGTCAAGGTGGACACCAACCAGAACCTGACCTGGGAGCACCTGGACTTCAACTTCAAGTCCGGCATCTTCGCGGACAGCCTGGAGGCCCGTGAGGCGTTCGCGCTCTGCGTGCCGCGCCAGAAGATCGTGGACGACCTGATCAAGCCGATCGACCCCGAGGCCGTCGTCATGAACGCCCGCGAGGTCTTCCCGTTCCAGGAGAACTACGAGGCGGTCGTGTCCGAGTCCTACGACGGCCGGTACGACGAGGTCGACCTGGACGCCGCCAAGGAGAAGTTCGCCGCAGCCGGCCTCAAGGAGGGCGAGGAGGTCCGGATCGGCTACTCCGCACCGAACCCGCGTCGTGCCGCCGAGGTCGAGGCCATCAAGTCCTCGTGCGACCAGGTGGGCTTCGACATCGTCGACACCGCCTCGCCGGAGTTCTTCGACAAGACGCTGCCGAACGGCGACTACGAGGTGGCGCTGTTCGCCTGGGCCGGCTCGGGCCAGATCGCCTCGGGCGAGAACATCTACTCGACGCCCGGTACGCAGAACTACGGCGGGTACTCCGACGAGACCGTCGACGAGGCGTGGAAGACGCTGTCCTCGTCGGTCGACGAAGAGGTGCACGCCGCGCAGATACCGATCATCGAGAAGCAGCTGTGGGACACGCTCTACGGCATCCCGCTGTTCGCACACCCGGGCGTGATCGCCTACAGCTCGAGTCTGGAGAACGTGCAGAACTCTGCTTCCCAGACCGGCGTGCTGTGGAACGCCGAGCAGTGGGTTCGTGCCTCCTGACGCGAGCCTGACGCACTGACTGCGGGGAAGGGAGCTCCTGTTCCCTTCCCCGCAGGGCTGTCTACCGCCATCCAGGATTATTTCCATCCCTGACCTGGGGCGATGACGGCAATTTTCATCCGGTGTCCTATAGTGACACGCTGATCGCTTTCCCCAGCAGACGCCGTGCTGCGTCCGCCTCGAAGGGCCAACCCGTGCTCAAGTTCATCCTCCGACGCATCAGCGTCTCGGCGCTCGTCCTGCTCGGCGCCTCTTTACTCATGTTCGTCCTGACCGTCAACTCAGGTGACCCCCTCAAGGATCTCCGGGAGTCGAACGACCCGAACCGCGCGCAGCTCATCGCCGAGCGCACCGAGCGGATGCGGCTCGACGACTCGGACTGGGCGAGATACTGGGACTGGCTCAGCGGCGTCGGCGGGTGCTTCACCGGTAACTGTGACCTCGGCGTCAACGTCAACGGCGTCGACGTGCTGGGCCTCACCCAGCAGGCGGCCACCTCGACGCTGCGGCTCGTCACCCTGGCCACGCTGCTCGCCATAGTCGTCGGTGTAGCGCTCGGTATCCTCACCGCGATCCGTCAGTACTCCGGCTTCGACTACACGGTGACGTTCGGCGCGTTCCTCTTCTTCTCGCTGCCGGTCTTCTGGGCCGCCACCCTGCTGAAGGAGTACGCGGCCATCCAGTACAACAACTGGATGGCAGTGGGGCAGTACGCGCCATGGACCATAGTGATCGTCGCGATCGTGGCGGGGTTCCTGCTCCAGGCCGTGCTCGGCGGGACCAGGAAGCGCCGGCTGATCACTGCAGCGACGGTGTTCGCCTTCGTCACGGTGCTGCTCTTCATCTTCAACGCGCTCGACTGGTGGCGCAACCCGATGTTCGGGATCGGCGGTGTCCTGCTGGTCTCGGCCGCCGCGGGTGTGCTGGTCACCGCGCTGGCCGCCGGGCTCCGCAACCGGCGGGCGCTCTACGCGGCGCTGACCACCGCCGTCGTCGGCGCGATCGCCTACCTCGCCCTCGCTCCGCTGCTGCGGGCGCCGTCGTGGCCGCTGCTCATCGGGCTGTTCGTGGTCACCCTGGTGGTCTCGGTGGCGATCGGTGCCGTCTGGGGCGGTCACGCCCGTAAGCAGGCGATGCTCGTCGCCGGCATCACGGGCACCATCACCAGCATCATGGTCGTGGTCGACATCCTCATCTCGCACTGGGCCAGCTTCCTGAGCCTCAAGTCGCGCCCCATCTCGACCATCGGGTCGCAGACGCCGAACTTCACCGGCGAGTTCTGGGAGCGGACGCTCGACATGGGCACGCAGATCCTGCTGCCGACCATCCTGCTCACTCTGGTCTCGGTGGCGAGCTACTCCCGCTACACGCGGTCGTCCATGCTCGAGACGCTGAACCAGGACTACGTGCGCACCGCGCGGTCGAAGGGCCTGTCCGAGCGCGAGGTCATCGTGAAGCACGCGTTCCGCAACGCGCTGATCCCGATCACGACGATCGTCGCGTTCGACTTCGCGGGCATCATCGGCGGCGCGGTCATCACGGAGCAGGTGTTCGGCTGGAAGGGCATGGGTGCGCTGTTCCAGGACGGCCTGAACGCCGTCGACCCCGCGCCGGTCATGGCGTTCTTCCTCGTCACGGGTGTTGCTGCCGTGTTGATGAACCTGGTGGCAGACCTGGCCTACGCGGCCCTCGACCCTCGGATCCGGCGCTGAGCGCGGGCCACGGCAGGAGACACAGACATGAGTGACATCAGGAACAGCACCCCCGGCGGCGAGGACTACGAGCCGCAGATCTCGGCGACCGGCACCGACGCGGTCGGTCTCGCGGCCGGCGGCTCGGCCGACCCGCTGCCCGGCGAGGACAAGTCGTACAGCCAGGGCCAGCTCGTGGCACGCCGCTTCTTCCGGCACAAGGCCGCGCTCACCTCGATGATCGTGCTCGGCCTCATCATCGTCGTGGCGTTCACCTCCATCGGCACCGGCCCCATCCCGGGCTGGTGGCCCAAGGACTACACGCTCCAGTACGACAAGATCGGTGACGGAGCGCCCACCTGGGCGTACCCGTTCGGCCAGGACACGGGCGGCAAGGACTACTTCGCCCTCGTGATGCGCGGCACGCAGTTCTCGCTGATCATCGCGTTCGCCGTCGGCATCATCTCCACCATCGTCGGCACGCTGATCGGGGCGCTGGCCGGCTTCTACCGCGGCTGGGTCGAGTCGGTCCTCATGCGGCTCACCGACGTCTTCATCGTCATCCCGCTGCTGGTCGTCGCGGCCGTGCTCGGCAAGACGGCGACGGGTTGGGGGATCTGGGGCCTTGCCCTCGTGCTCGGCCTGGTCACCTGGACCGGCCTGGCCCGCCTGGTGCGCGGCGAGGTGCTCTCGCTGCGCGAGCGCGACTTCGTGGTCGCCGCGCGGGCGGTCGGTACGAGCTCGTGGCGCATCATCACCCGGCACGTGCTGCCCAACTCGGTGGGCGTGATCATCGTGTCCGCGACGCTGGCGATCGCCGGGGCCATCCTCCTCGAGACCGCGCTGAGCTACCTCGGCTTCGGCGTGCAGGCGCCCGACACGTCGCTCGGCACGCTCATCGACGAGTACCAGTCCGCCTTCGCCACCCGGCCCTGGCTGTTCTGGTGGCCCGGCCTGATGATCCTGACCATCGCCCTGTGCGTGAACTTCATCGGCGACGGCCTCCGCGACGCGTTCGACCCCCGCCAGAACCGGACCAAGGACTGAGCATGACAACTCTCGACATCAGCTCTCCCGGTCCCGTCGCGGCGGCCGGCGACGCGGTCCTCTCCTTCGAGGGCCTCAGCGTCACGTTCAAGACGGAGTTCGGCGACGTGCACGCGGTCAAGGGCATCGACCTGGAGGTGCGCCCCGGCGAGGTAGTGGCGCTCGTGGGCGAGTCCGGCTCTGGCAAGTCCGTCACCTCGATGACCGCGCTGGGTCTGCTGCCCAGCAACGCGCGGGTCAGCGGCACCATCCGCGTGGGCGACAAGGTGGTGGGCGGCCTCGACGGCAGGGGGCTGCGCAACATGCGCGGCAACGACGTGGCCATGGTCTTCCAGGAGCCCATGACCGCGCTCAACCCCGTGCTCACCATCGGGGACCAGCTCACCGAGGGCCTGCAGCTGCACGGCATCGCGTTCGGCAAGCAGGCCACCGCGCGCGCCGCGGAGCTGCTCGCCATGGTCGGCATCCCCGAGCCGGAGCGCCGGCTCAAGCAGTACCCGCACGAGCTCTCCGGCGGTCAGCGGCAGCGCGTGGTCATCGCCATGGCCATCGCGTGCGACCCCAAGGTGATCATCGCCGACGAGCCCACCACGGCCCTCGACGTGACCGTGCAGGCCGACATCCTCGACCTGCTGCGCTCGCTCAAGGACAAGCTGGACACCGGCATCCTGCTGATCACCCACAACATGGGTGTCGTGGCGGACATGGCCGACCGCGTCGCCGTCATGCTCAAGGGCGACCTCGTGGAGACCGGCACCGCCGACCAGGTGCTCAACCACCCGCGTCACGAGTACACGAAGCGCCTGCTGGCCGCCGTGCCCCACCTGGGGTCCGGGCCGGGCCAGTTCGGTGACGTCGCCCCGGTGGTGGCGGCCCCGGAGGACCTGCCGGCGCTCGACCTGGGCAACCTGGTCATCGAGTACCACCGGCTGGGCAAGCCCAGGTTCCGGGCGGTCGACGACGTGTCGCTGACCGTGGCGCAGGGAGAGATCGTGGGTCTGGTGGGTGAGTCGGGCTCCGGCAAGTCCACCATCGCCAAGTGCGCGCTAGGGCTGATCCCCGCCGCGTCCGGTTCGGTGTCCATCCTCGGCAGCGACTTCACGAAGACGCGGGGCAAGGAGCTCAAGGCTCTGCGCCGGCGCATCGGCGTCGTGTTCCAGGACCCGGCGTCGTCCCTCAACCCGCGCCTGCCGATCGGCGACGTGATCGCGGAGCCGCTGGTGGTGCACAAGGAGGGCGACGACAAGTCGCGGCGACGCCGCGTGCTGGAGCTGCTCGACGCCGTCGAGCTGCCCCGCAGCGTCTACAACCGGTACCCGCACGAGCTCTCCGGCGGTCAGCGCCAGCGCGTGAGCATCGCGCGCGCGCTCACGCTCGACCCGGAGCTGCTGGTCGCGGACGAGCCGACGTCGGCCCTCGACGTGTCCGTGCAGGCCAACGTGCTGAAGATGTTCACGGCGCTGCAGGAGCGGTACAAGTTCGCCTGCCTCTTCGTGAGCCACGACCTCGCGGTGATCGACCTGCTCGCCCACCGTGTCGTGGTGCTGCAGAACGGCAAGATCGTGGAGCAGGGCCCGCGCGAGGAGGTGCTGCACCACCCCCGCGAGGAGTACACGCAGCGCCTGATCGCGGCGGCGCCCGTGCCGGAGCCCCTGGAGCAGCGCCGTCGTCGCGAGGCGCGGCACGCCCTGCTGGCCAAGTTCGGCGAGGACGTCGCAGAGCTGCGCGTGGAGGAGGACTACGAGCGTCCCCGGCCGCGGCAGGACGAGGGCGGCAACACCTCCGGTCTCGGCGGCCTGATGGGGGCCGGCGGCGACGGCAGCGTCTGACCTGCCGAGGTAGAACCAGGGCGAGGTAGAACTGCAGCGAAGGAGAACCGAGGCCGGTTCTCCTTTCGCTGCAGTCCTACCTCGCCAGAGTTCTGTCTCGCCCTGGTTCTACCTCGGCGGGACGGGCTACTCGGCCGTGTCCACCGTGATGCGGACCTCGCCCGGAGCGAGCCGGGTCTCGGCGCCCACCCAGGCGGCCTCCTCGCGGAGCCACACCCGGTCGGCCACGTGCACCTCGACGGCCCGCGTGGCGTGGGCCGTCGCGACGGCCCACTGGGCGGTCGCCCAGCCGCCGCGGCGGGGGTCGTCCGGGGTGAGCGGCGTCGCGTCCACGGTCACCGTGGACGACGCCGGGTCCTGGCGGTTCGGGTCCGCCGCGCCGGTCGCGGGAGCGAGCCCGAGGTCACGGCCCAGGCGCCCCACGACCACGTCACGAGCGGCCTCTGGCGCGATCTGGTCGCTGTCGGCGACCGGACCCAGCTCGCACGACAGGGACTCGGGCGAGTTGCCGGTGAGGGCCGACGCCCAGGCGCGCGACCGCGTCTCGTGCTGTGCGTACGCGTCCGGGTACGCCGAGCGCTGTACTTCCTGCGCGGCTTCCGTCACCGCCATGTCCTTGTACCCGTCGACCTCCACCAGCACGTCGTAGAACGCGTTGGTCGAGTACACGGGGTCCATGATCTGCTGCTGGGTGCCCCAGTTCTGCGAGGGACGCTGCTGGAAGAGGCCCACCGAGTCGCGGTCGCCGTAGTCGATGTTGATGAGCTTCGACTCCTGCAGCGCGGTGGCCAGCCCGATCGTCGCCGCCCGTGCGGGCAGGCCGCGGGCGACGGAGGTGCCGGCTACGAGCGCGGCGTTGTCCGCCTGATCGGGCGACAGGTACCAGTCCGAGCCGTCGAGCCGGACGGCGCACCGTTCGGTGACCGGACCGGCGCCGGTCAGGCTGTTCAGCCCCACGACGACGCCCACCGTCGCGACGGCGCACACCGACCCGACGGCCAGCACGTACTTGAGGGCGCGCCTCAGCGGCCGGTGCGACCTCGGACCGTCTACGGGCGGCGGGGCCGGTGGACCGGCCTCGGCCAGGAGTGCCATGCGTGCTCCTTGTTGTCCGTGCTGGTCAGTTTCTGGGTCAGTTGGCGTGCAGGGCCTCGTTGAGCTCGATCCCGACACCGGTCCGGTCGAGGACCTCGACGGCGCCGTTCGTGGAGTTCCGCCGGAACAGGAGGTTGCTGCGGCCCGCGAGGTCGCGCGCCTTGACCGCTGCGGTGCCGTCACCCGTCGGGTCGACGGCGGCGCCCAGCACGGTGACCTTGCTCCCCGCGGTGAGGTACAGGCCCGCCTCGACCACGCAGTCGTCGCCGAGCGGGATGCCGAGGCCCGCGTTGGCGCCCAGCAGGCACCGCTCGCCGAGCGAGACGACTTCCTTGCCCCCGCCGGACAGGGTGCCCATGATCGAGGCGCCGCCGCCGACGTCGGACCCGTCACCGACGGTGACGCCGGCCGAGATGCGGCCCTCGACCATCGACGAGCCGAGCGTGCCGGCGTTGTAGTTCACGAAGCCCTCGTGCATCACGGTGGTGCCAGGGGCGAGGTATGCGCCGAGGCGGACCCGGTCGGCGTCGGCGATGCGGACGCCCGACGGGACCAGGTAGTCGACCATGCGCGGGAACTTGTCGACGCCGAACACCGTGACGTGGCCCCTGCCGCGCAGGCGCAGGCGGGTCTCCTCGAAGCCCTCGACCGCGCACGGGCCGGCGCTCGTCCAGACGACGTTCGTCAGCACGCCGAAGATCCCGTCGAGGTTGAGTCCGTGCGGGCGTACGACGCGGGCAGAGAGCAGGTGGAGCCGCAGGTAGGCGTCAGAGGTGTCCTTCGGCGGGTCCGCGAGGTCGATCTGCGTGGTCACGACCTCGAGCCGCACGCGACGTGTCTCGTCCGCGCTGGCGAGCGCCGCGAGGGACTCGGGCGCGGTGGCGCCGACGGGGGCCTCGCCGAGGGCGGGCTCCGGGTACCAGGTGTCGAGGGTGGTGCCGTCGTCGGCGATCGTGGCAAGGCCGAAACCCCATGCGGTCGTCATGGCTTCAGCGTAACCGCCGTGACCAGCACCTAGTGTTGCCCTGTGGACACCGTGATCGACCCTGCCCTGCTCGACCCGACCGGCAAGGAGTCGGACCTCGTCGCCCTCACCAGGGCCATCTGCGACATCCCGTCGGTCAGCGGGGACGAGACGGCCCTCGCGGACGCGATAGAGGCTCTGCTGCGCGGCTGCGCGCACCTCGAGGTCCTGCGCGACGGCGATGCCCTGGTCGCCCGGACGAACCTGGGCCGGGACCGGCGCGTCGTCGTGGCCGGGCACATCGACACCGTGCCGATCGCGGACAACCTGCCCACGCGCCTCGCGGGTGCGGGGGACGACGCCGTGCTGTGGGGCCGGGGAACCGTCGACATGCTGGGCGGGGTGGCGGTGGCTCTCGCGCTGGCGATCGAGCTGGGGGCGCCGGGCAGCGAGCCGGCGCACGACCTCACGTGGATCTTCTACGACCACGAGGAGGTCGACTCGGCACTGAACGGCCTTGGCCGCCTCGCGCGCAACCACCCGGAGCTCCTGCGGGGTGACTTCGCGATCCTCGGTGAGCCGACCGACGCGGGGATCGAGGGCGGCTGCAACGGCACGATGCGTATCGAGCTGCGGACCCGCGGCGTCGCGGCGCACTCGGCGCGGGCCTGGACCGGTGAGAACGCGATACACGCCGTGGCCCCGGCGCTGGCCCGGCTCGCCGCCTACGAGCCACGCGAGGTGGAGGTCGACGGCCTCGTCTACCGCGAGGGCCTCAATGCGGTGCGGATCGAGGGTGGCATCGCGGGCAACGTGATCCCTGACGCGTGCGTGGTCGAGGTGAACTACCGCTTCGCGCCGTCGCGTTCTGTCGAGGAGGCCGAGGCCCACCTGCGGGAGGTGTTCGAGGGCTTCGACGTGGTCGTGACCGACGCCGCCGGCGGCGCCCGCCCGGGCCTCGACGACCCGCTGGCTGCCGAGTTCGTGCGGTCCGTGCTCGCCACGACCGGCGGTGTCCCGGCGCCGAAGTACGGGTGGACCGACGTCGCCAGGTTCTCCGAGCTGGGCGTGCCGGCGGTCAACTTCGGGCCCGGCGACCCCCTGCTCGCGCACAAGGACGACGAGCATCTTCCGGTGGCGCAGCTCGCCCAGTGTCGTGACGCGCTGCGGGCCTGGCTGCTCGGCGGATAGTTTGGGCGCATGAGCGACGACGGCATTCCACAGTCCGGCCGCGGTTACCGCCGCGGCCCGGTACTGCTCCGCGGGAACCAGATCCCGCAGACCACAACTGACCAGCGACTCCTGGCCTCCGACCAGGGCAGCGACTGGCTGCACGGCGACCCGTGGCGCGTGATGCGCATCCAGAGCGAGTTCGTCGAGGGCTTCGGCGCGCTCGCGGAGCTCGGCCCGGCGGTGTCGGTGTTCGGCTCGGCGCGCACCAAGCCGGATCACGAGGACTACCTCGCCGGGGAGACCGTTGGCAGGCTCCTCGTGGAGGCCGGGTACGCCGTCATCACGGGTGGTGGACCCGGTGTGATGGAGGCCGCGAACAAGGGCGCCGCCGAGGCGGGTGGCACATCGGTGGGTCTCGGTATCGAGCTGCCCTTCGAACAGGGCGTCAACGAGTACGTGAATCTAGGCATCAACTTCCGGTACTTCTTCGCGCGAAAGACGATGTTCCTGAAGTACGCACAGGGATTCATCGTGATGCCAGGGGGATTCGGTACCTTCGACGAGCTGTTCGAGGCAGTCACCCTTGTTCAGACGCACAAGGTGACGCAGTTCCCGCTCGTCCTGGTGGGCAAGGAGTACTGGGGCGGGCTCCTGGAGTGGATCCGGTCCACGGCACTGGCGCACGGCACCATCAGCCAGGCCGACCTCGACATCATCTACCTCACCGACGACCCTGCCGAGGCGGTGGACCACGTCGTCGAGCGGGTGCACCAGATCGAGGCGGAGCAGGCCGCGCTGCAGGCGGCAGCCGTCGCGGAGCGCGCCACCGAGGAGGCGGCGCTCGAGGGTCCCGGCCTGCCGAGCACCGTGGGCGGCGCATAGGTGGACGGTCCGGACGTCCCCGCCGCCGCGGCGGTTCCGCGCGGGTCCGCGCCGCTGGTGCTGCGCGGACGCGAGGTGGGGCGCGACGGGCGCGCCGTGCGCCCCGTCGTGATGGCGGTCCTGAACCGCACGACCGACTCGTTCTACGCCCCAGCCCGGGTGCCGGACGACTCCGCCGCGCTGGCCGCGGCGGAGCGCGCGTACGAGGACGGCGCGGAGATCCTCGACGTCGGTGGTGTCCGGGCCGGCAACGGGTCGCCGGTCGACGAGGCAGAGGAGATCCGCCGCGTCGTCCCGTTCGTGGCGGCGGTCCGCCGCGCGGTGCCCGACCTGCTCGTCTCCGTCGACACGTGGCGTGCGGGCGTGGCGCGCGCGGCGATCGACGTCGGCGCCGACCTGATCAACGACACCTGGGCGGGGCACGATCCGGGCCTGGTGGAGGTGGCGGGCGCCGCCGGCGTCGGCGTCGTCTGCTCCCACACGGGCGGGGCGGCCCCGCGCACGGACCCGTACCGCGTGGAGTACGGCCGGCCGGTGGTCCCGACGGGCTCGACCGGCTCGACGCGCTCGACCAGCGAGGACACCGACGGGCGGGACGGCCTGGTGGCCGACGTCGTGTCCACCCTCCGGGCCGCCGCGGAGCGGGCGGTGGAGTGCGGGGTCCCGCGCGAGTCGGTGCTCGTCGACCCCACCCACGACTTCGGCAAGAACACCTGGCACTCCCTGCACCTCCTGCGCCGCACGGGCGTGCTGGCGGGGCTCGGTTTCCCGCTGCTCATGGCGCTCTCCCGCAAGGACTTCGTGGGGGAGACGCTCGACCTCCCGCCCGAGGAACGACTGGAGGGGACGCTGGGCGCGACGGCGGTGGCGGCGTGGCTCGGCGCCCGCGTCTTCCGCACCCACGACGTGGTCGCCACACGACGCGTTCTCGACCTCGTGGCGGCGGTCCGGGACGAGGCGCCACCCGCCGTCGCGCTGCGCGGTCTTGCCTGATCCGACCCTGCTCCGACGACGGGCGACGAATTGGCGCGTGGAAAGTAAGGGGCGCCAATTGAACTAGAATGGTCCTGTGCCCTCGGCGTTCGCCGGGAACATGAATGCTGCTACACACCGGACAACGGAATGGGAGAGCCACACATGGCTGCGATGAAGCCGCGAACGGGTGACGGACCGCTCGAGGTCACCAAGGAGGGGCGCGGCATCGTCATGCGTGTGCCGCTCGAGGGCGGCGGTCGGCTCGTCGTCGAGCTCAACGCGACCGAGGCAAGCGAGCTCGGCGACGCTCTCCAGACCGTCGTCACGCCCAGCGCCTGACTCGCCTGAGCCGGAACCGCCGCCTGGCCGTCCGCCGTGGAAACCGGCCCTCCCGGCGGGTCAGCGACGGACGGCCAGCAGCAACCCGTCTCCGCTCGGCAGCATGGCAGGCAGCACCCGCTCGTCGTTACGCAGGGTCCGGCCCACCTCGCGCACCACGGTGGTGAGCTCGTCGCGACGGGCAGGATCCGCGACCCGGTCCCGCAGCAGCGCACCGTCGATCGCGAGCACGCCGCCCGGGCGGAGCAGGCGCAGCGCCTCCTCGACGTACTCGGGGTAACCGAGCGGATCGCTCGCCACGAGCACGAGGTCGTAGGCGCCGTCCGCCAGGCGCGGCAGCACATCGCCCGGCCGACCGGGGATGATCCGCGTGCGCTGGGGAGCGACGCCGTCCTCGGCGAACGCCGCCCGCGCGGCCCGCTGGTGCTCCACCTCGCGGTCGATGGTGGTGAGCTGGCCGTCGTACGGCATCCCCCGGAGCAGCCAGAGCGCCGCCACACCGGCACCGGTGCCCACCTCCACCACCGCATGCGCCCTCGTCGCGGCGGCGAGCACCCGGAGCACAGCGCCGACACCGGGCAGCACGGCCGGGCAACCCAGCTCGGAGGCGCGTTCGCGGGCGCGCAGGAGCACCTCGTCCTCGGGGACGAAGGCCTCGCTGTAGACCCATGCCGCGACCTTGCCGTGGCCTGACGGCTCCGCTGTGCTGATGGCTTCCTCCGCTGGAGTCGGACAGTTGTGTACATCACGTGCGGCGTCAGGGTACAGCCCGTGGGAACGCCTGGGCTTTGACGTACGTTGAGAGGACGATGACTTCTGTGAGCACTCGCGCAGCGGACCTGAGCGCGTCGGCACCTTCCGGGGCCGGCGCCGTCGACATGCGCTGGCAGCCGCCTACCTGGGAAGAGATAGTCCGCGAGCACTCCGCGCGCGTCTATCGGCTCGCCTACCGGCTGACCGGCAACAAGCAGGACGCCGAGGACCTCACGCAGGAGACCTTCATCCGGGTGTTCCGCTCGCTGTCCAGCTACACGCCCGGCACGTTCGAGGGCTGGCTGCACCGCATCACCACCAACCTGTTCCTCGACGGCGCGCGCCGCAAGAAGCGCATCCGCATGGAGGCGATGGGGGACGACGACGGTCACGTCGCCGACACGGGTGACTTCGGCCGCCCCGAGCGCGGGTACGAGCACGCCAACCTGGACCAGGACGTGCAGAAGGCGCTCGACGCCCTGCGCCCCGAGTACCGCGCCGCCGTCGTGCTGTGCGACATCGAGGGCCTGAGCTATGAGGAGATCGCCGTGACGCTCGGCGTCAAGCTCGGGACGGTGCGTTCCCGGATCCACCGGGCACGCGCCCAGCTCCGCGACGCACTGGAGCACCTGGCGCCCACGCGCGGGGGCGTGCGATGAACCACCTCGGGGACCTGATCAGCGCGCTCGCCGACGGACAGCTCTCACCCGCGGAGACCGAGCGGGCCCTGTCCCACGTGACGATGTGCCGCCTGTGCGCCCGCGAGCTGGACTCGGCTCGTGCGGCCCGGCGTGCGCTCTCCTCGGCCGCCGACGTGGTGCCGGACCCAGCCCTCACCGCGCGTCTGATGGCGCTCCAGGCCAGCATCCCGCCCACCGACGACGACCCGCTGCGCCGCCCCTTCCTCGGCCCGGACCCGCTGTCCGTGCCGATGTGGCAGACGTCGGCCTTCGACGTCGGCGCCGGGTTCGACGGCCGTGTCGACCGTCCGGCGCGGCGCCGACGTGCCGCGCGGATCACCGCCCTCGGGGTGGGCGGCGTCGGTGTGCTGGGGCTTGCCCTGTTCACGCTCGGCGACGTCCCTGTCGTGTCCCCGCAGCTCTCCGCGCAGACCAGCATGACCATGCTGGGCCGCACGGGCCCGGACACGGCGGCGGCCGGTCAGGACGTGCTCGCCACGCTCGACGTCGCACCCGACCAGCTCACGCCCGCCGCGCTCGACTGGGCGGCGGACAACGGCTGGGCCGCGCCCACCGAGCTGCCCGACGGGTACACGGTCTCGGCGATGCGGCTGGTGGGCGACCAGGGGCAGACGCTCGAGATCGATCTCGTCGGGCCGTCCGGGCACGCCGTGGTCCGCGAACGCCCGGGCCAGCTCGCCCAGGACGGCGCCGCCGGTGCCGGGGGAGTCCAGGTGCTCGCGTCGGAACCCGCCCACGTGGCGTGGCAGTCGGACGACATGGTGGTCGACGTCGTAGCGGACGCGCCGGACGAGGTATTGACCCAGCTCGTGGCGTCGTTCGGTGAGCATGGCTACGATGCCGGGGTCCTGCCCCGCATCGCCCGCGGCTGGCACACCGTGACAGGAGTCATCGAGAGCCCATGACCGACGAGAACCCGTTCGCGCCGCCCACGCCGCGTGCAGCAGTACCCTCCGCGAACGAGTCGAGGACTCCGCCCGCGGATCCCGCACCCGTGCCCGCGCCGCCCGGCGCGCCCGAGCAGGTCACCGAGCAGCTTCCGGTTCCGGCACCGCCGGCCGAGCAGGAGACTCCGCACCAGGCCTCGCACGGGACCGATCCGTACGCCATGACGCAGGGCACGACGCAGGGCACCAGGACCCGGCGCGGCAAGCTCGGCGCGCGCGCCGTGTCAGCCGTCGTGGCGCTGGGCCTGCTGGCTGGCGCAGGCGGCGGCGCGGCCACCTTCGCGCTGCTGGAGTCGCAGGAGTCCGCCCGGCCCGCTGACGCCGCGCTCCCTGAGCCCGCGGCCGGTGCCACCCAGGTGCAGCGCCCCGAGGGTTCGGTGGCCGCCATCGCCGCCGCGGCCCTGCCGAGCGTGGTCTCGATCGAGGTGCGTGCCCAGCAGGGCGTCGCGACGGGATCGGGCATGATCCTCAAGGCGGACGGCTACATCCTCACGAACAACCACGTGGTCGCCGAGGCGGCTTCCGGCGCGGACGTCACGGTGACGTTCTCGGACGGCCACGAGCAGCCCGCCGAGCTCGTCGGTGCGACCCCCGACTACGACCTCGCGGTGATCCGCGTCAAGGAGAAGGGCCTGGAGCCGCTCGTCCTCGGCGACTCGGACTCCGTGGTGGTCGGCGACTCGGTGCTCGCCGTCGGCTCCCCGCTGGGCCTTGAGGCCACCGTCACCACCGGGATCGTCAGTGCGCTGCACCGCCCCGTGAAGGCGGGCGAGGCCGCGGAGGCCGCGTTCATCGACGCCATCCAGACGGACGCCGCCATCAACCCCGGCAACTCCGGCGGGCCGCTCGTGAACTCCGCGGGCGAGGTCATCGGCATCAACTCGGCGATCGCGCAGGGGCCGGGCACGACAGGGGCCACCGGCAACATCGGCCTCGGTTTCGCCATCCCGTCCAACCAGGCGCGGCACACCGCCGAACAGCTGATCGAGACGGGGACCGCGACGTTCCCGATCATCGGCGTGCTGCTCGACCCCAGCTACCAGGGGGAGGGCGTGCGGGTCTCCCAGGAGCCGCAGCAGGGCACGCCGGCCGTGACGCCGGACGGTCCTGCCGACCAGGCGGGCCTGAAGCCCGGCGACGTGATCCTCTCGATCGACGGCCGGCCCGTGTCGGTGGCCGACGAGCTCATCGTCGCCATCCGGGCGAAGGCGCCAGGAGATCCGGTCACGCTCCAGGTGCGTTCCGGCAGCGACGAGCGCGAGGTCCGCGTGGTCCTCGAAGAACGGTCGAGCGGTCAGTGAACCGGGTTCATCTGGCGTTCTCCGGCTGGTCCCGCGACGCGAGTAGGCTCTGAGCGTGTTCGGCATCAATGGCTGGGAGCTCGTGATCATTCTGGTGGTCGCGATGCTCGTGATCGGCCCGGAACGGTTGCCCGTCTATGCGGAGCAGCTCGGCTCGCTCGTGCGTCGTGGCCGGGACCTGCTCCAGACCGCGAAGGCCCGGGTGGACGACGAGCTCGGGCCGGAGTTCAACGACGTCGACTGGTCCAAGCTCGACCCGCGCCAGTACGACCCGCGCAAGATCGTGCGGGACGCGCTGCTCGACGACACCCCGTACGCGCGGCCGGCGGGCGCCGGCTCGCTGGCCGCCGAGCGCGCGGCGGACCGGTACGGCACGCCTTCGGCTGCCGCCGGGGTGGTCGCGGAACCCGGGAAGGCGCCGTACGACGACGAAGCGACCTGACGATTCGGTGAGCGCGCACGGACCTGCCAGAATGTTCGCCATGTCGTCCGAAACCACTGGCCCGGCGGGCGCTGGCGCCGCTGCCCACCGCCCTGCCCGGAAGCGCATCTTCTCCGGGATGCAGCCCACCGACGGGTCGCTCCACCTGGGCAACTACATCGGGGCGCTGTCCCAGTGGGTGGCACTGCAGGACTCCTACGACGCGCTCTACTGCGTCGTGGACCTGCACGCCCTCACGGTGAGCCCCGACCCGGCGCTGCTGCGCGAGCGCACCCGGCGGACCGCGGCGCAGTACCTCGCCGGGGGCGTCGACCCCGAGCGGTCCATCCTGTTCGTGCAGTCGCACGTGGCAGCGCACGCCGAGCTGGCGTGGCTCCTGAGCTGCCAGACCGGGTTCGGCGAGGCCGGGCGGATGACGCAGTTCAAGGACAAGTCGGCGAAGCAGGGCAGCGAGGGCACCACCGTCGGGCTCTTCACCTACCCGGTGCTGATGGCGGCCGACATCCTCCTGTACGACGCGGCGCTCGTCCCCGTGGGTGAGGACCAGCGTCAGCACCTGGAGCTCACGCGCGACCTCGCCGAGCGGCTGAACACGCGGTTCGGCGCGGAGACCGCCGTCGTGCCGGACGCGCACATCGTCAAGGCCGTCGCGAAGATCCAGGACCTGCAGGACCCGAGCGCCAAGATGAGCAAGTCCAGCACGGGCGGCAAGGGCGTCGTTTGGCTGCTGGAGGACCCCAAGAAGGCCGTCAAGGCCATCAAGTCGGCGGTGACCGACGCGGACGAGTCGTACGGCGTGCGGTTCGACCCGGCGGAGAAGCCGGGTATCTCGAACCTGCTGACGATCTTCTCGGCGGTGACCGACCGTGGCATCGACGAGATCGCCAAGGAGTACGACGGTCGCGGCTACGGCTACCTCAAGGTGGACCTGGCCGACGCCGTCGTCGCCTTCCTCGAGCCGTTCCAGGCCAGGGCCGACACCTATCTCGCGGACCCGGCCGAGCTGGACCGGGTGCTGGCCGACGGCGCGGACCGGGCGCGTGCGATCGCCGGCCCGGTGCTGGACCGGATGTACGAACGGTTCGGCCTGCTCCCCGCACGAGGCATCCGGTGAACCTGCCCGAGCGGGGCCCCGGTCAGGTTCGCATCGGGATCGCCATCGAGATCCCGGAGCCCTACGCCGCCGAGCTGAGCGCGGCGCGGGTCGCCGCCGAGGACCCGCTCGCCCACTTCATCCCCCCGCACATCACGCTGCTGGGCCCCACCCTGCTCGACGTCGAGCAGCTCGACGAGGCGCGGGAGCACCTGGCGGCAGTGGCCGCAGCGGCGCCACCGTTCACGGTGCAGCTCCGGGGCACGGCGACGTTCCGGCCGGTCTCGCCGGTCGTGTTCGTGGCACTGGCGCAGGGGATCTCCGAGTGCGAACAGCTTGAGGCGAGCGTACGGACCGGGATCCTCGACGGAGAGCTCCGGTTCAACTACCACCCACACGTGACCATCGCGCACGAGGTGCCCGACTCCTCGCTCGACAAGGCGTTCGAGGCGATGGCGGACTACTCCGCCGAGTTCGACGTCGACCGCTTCTACCAGTACGAGCACGGCGACGACGGCATCTGGCGCCCCCAGGCGGCCTTCCCCCTCGGCTGAGCCGGACCGGAAATCTCGGGAACCCGCGCGACCGGTGGGGAGTGGGGTGCACCTCAGCTAGTCTCGTCGCGATGAAGCGGCTGATCGAGCTCGGGAAGGCGGTCTGGGCGCGCTGGCAGGAGACCCGGGTCGCACGTGCGCTGGCGCAGTACGACCTCGCGAACGGATCGGTGCTCAGCGGCGGCATGGCCTACGCCGCGCTGTTCTCCCTGTTTGCCGCCCTCACCCTCGGCTACACGCTGTTCATCCGTGTCCTCGGCGGCAACCTGGACCTGCGGGACGCGGTGCTCACCCAGGTCGACACCTGGATACCGGGCCTGGTGAACACCGGCGAAGGGGGCGTCCTGTCGCCGTCGGACCTGGTGCTCTCCACCGGTATCAGCTGGACGTCGGTCGTCGCGGTGGCGGTGCTGCTCTGGTCCGCCACGAACTTCATGGGCGCGCTGCGCACCTCGGTACGCGCGACGTTCGGGCTGACCGAGAACGGCGCAAACCCGGTGACGGAGCGCCTGCGGCAGCTCCTGGGCTTCGTGCTGCTCGGCGTGGGCGTGCTGGTCACGGCGGCCGCGAGCGTCGCCGTCTCGGTGGCGGTCCCGTGGACCCTCGAGAGCCTCGGCCTGGAGGGCCCAGCGGTCTCGTTCGGCGTCCGAGCCGGTGGCGCCCTGGTCACCCTGGCACTCGACGCGGCGGTAGTAGCCGCCGTCGTCCGCTACGTAGGCGGCATGCACGTGCCCGTGAGAGATCTGCTGGCCGGCTCCCTCGCCGTCGGCGTGCTAGCAGGCGTCCTGCGCTACCTGGGCACCGAGGTCATCACCACGGCCGCGGCCCGCAACGCCCTCCTGGCATCCTTCGCGGTGGTGGTCACGGTCCTGGTCCTGGTCAACCTCCTGGCGAGGGTCCTCCTCCTGACCACAGCCTGGATGTCCCAGTCCCAGGCCCTCATAGAGGCCGACACCCGCCCGGAGACCGACACCCCCGCCGCCGTCCCCGCCAACCCAACCCCCACCACGAAGGCCGAGCCCAGCTCCCCGGCCGTGCGAGGCACATCGGATGGTGCGCAGACAGCAGAGCCGCGGGCGGAAGGTAGGGGCGGCCGGCCGTAAAGCCGTAGCGGAGCGCCCCCTGGGGCGCGTGAGCGAGGCCGGCCGCCCCTACCTTCCGCCCGCGGCGGAGGAGGAACAAAGAAGCGTCAGAAGGCCCGAGTAATCATCGCCCGCTTCACTTCCTGGATAGCCTTCGTGACCTCGATCCCACGAGGGCACGCCTCAGTGCAGTTGAAGGTCGTGCGGCACCGCCACACGCCCTCCTTGTCGTTGAGGATCTCCAGGCGCTGCGACCCACCCTCGTCACGGCTGTCGAAGATGAACCGGTGCGCGTTCACGATCGCCGCCGGCCCGAAGTACTGCCCGTCCGTCCAGAACACCGGGCAGGACGACGTGCACGCGGCGCACAGGATGCACTTGGTGGTGTCGTCGAACCGGGCGCGGTCCTCGGGGGACTGGTAGCGCTCCTTGGACGGCTCGTTCCCCTTGGTGATGAGGAACGGCATGATCTCGCGGTAGGAGGCGAAGAACGGCTCCATGTCGACGACGAGGTCCTTCACGACCGGCAGGCCCTTGATGGGCTCGACCAGGATCGGCTTGTCCGGGTTGACGTCCTTGAGGAGCGTCTTGCAGGCCAGCCGGTTGCGGCCGTTGATCCGCATCGCGTCCGAGCCGCAGACCCCGTGCGCACAGGACCGGCGGAACGTGAGCGAGCCGTCCATGTCCCACTTGATCTTGTGCAGGGCGTCGAGCACGCGGTCGGTGCCGTGGGCCTCGACCGTGAAGTCCTCCCACGTGGGCTCGTCGGACACCTCGGGGTTGAACCGCCGGATCCGCATCGTGACCGTGAACGAGGGGATCTCGCCCGCGGGTGACGGTGCGGCGGCTTCGAGAGTGGCAGTCATCAGTACTTTCGCTCCATCGGCTCGTACCGGGTCTGGATGACGGGCTTCGAACCAAGGACGACCTTGTAGCCGTCGAACTCCTCGACGTGGTCGAAGTAGCCCTCGATGTGGCCCTCGGCCTGGTCCGACGCCTCGGGCGGGCGGCGGTAGGCCATCGTGTGCAGCATGTAGTGCGCGTCGTCGCGGTTCGGGTAGTCCTCGCGGTAGTGACCGCCGCGCGACTCCTTGCGGTTGATGGCCGCGACCACGGTGACCTCGGCGATGTCGAGCAGGAATCCCAGCTCGATCGCCTCCAGCAGGTCCGTGTTGAAGAGCTTGCCCTTGTCCTGCACCGACGCGTTGCGGTACCGCTTCTGCAACTCGCGGATGTCGGCGAGGGCCGCGTTCAGCGACTCGCCCGTGCGGAACACCTGGGCGTTGAGGTCCATGCTCTCCTGCAGCGCCTTGCGGATGTCCGCCACGCGCTCGCCGTCGGGCCGGTTGCGCATCTCGTCGAGCTGCGCGACCACGCGGACCGTCGGGTCCTCGGGAAGCTCGTGGAACGACGCCGTCTTGGCGTACTCGGCGGCCGCCCGTCCGGAACGCTTGCCGAACACGTTGATGTCGAGCAGCGAGTTGGTGCCGAGCCGGTTCGAGCCGTGCACGGACACGCAGGCGACCTCACCGGCGGCGTAGAGGCCCTTGACGACGTTGACGCCGTCGCGGAGCACCTCGCCCTTGATGTTGGTCGGCACGCCGCCCATGGCGTAGTGCGCCGTCGGGTAGACGGGCACGGGCTCGGTGTAGGGCTCGATACCGAGGTAGGTGCGCGCGAACTCTGTGATGTCCGGGAGCTTGGCGTCGATGTGTGCCGGCTCCAGGTGCGTCAGGTCGAGCAGCACGTAGTCCTTGTTCGGCCCGGCGCCCCGGCCCTCGCGCACCTCGTTCGCCATCGACCGGGCCACGATGTCGCGCGGCGCGAGGTCCTTGATGGTGGGGGCGTAGCGCTCCATGAAGCGCTCGCCCTCGGAGTTGCGCAGGATGCCGCCCTCGCCGCGGGCGGCCTCCGACAGGAGAATGCCCAGACCCGCGAGACCTGTCGGGTGGAACTGGAAGAACTCCATGTCCTCCAGCGGCAGGCCGCGGCGGTACGCCAGCGCCATGCCGTCACCGGTCAGGGTGTGCGCGTTCGATGTGGTCTTGAAGATCTTCCCGGCGCCACCCGTGGCGAAGATGATCGCCTTGGCCTGGAACACGTGGATCTCGCCGGTGGCGAGGTCGTAGGCGACGACGCCGGTCGCGTTGACCTCCTCGCCGTCCGCGATCTCCTCGGTGGTGAGGTCGTGGTCGGTGATGAGGTCCAGCACGTAGAACTCGTTGAAGAACTCCACCTCCTGCTTGACGCAGTTCTGGTAGAGCGTCTGGAGGATCATGTGACCGGTGCGGTCGGCGGCGTAGCACGCGCGGCGCACGGCGGACTGGCCGTGGTCGCGGGTGTGCCCGCCGAAGCGGCGCTGGTCGATCTTGCCCTCGGGGGTGCGGTTGAACGGGAGGCCCATCCGCTCCAGGTCGAGGACCGACTCGATGGCTTCCTTGGCGAGGATCTCGGCCGCGTCCTGGTCGACGAGGTAGTCGCCGCCCTTGACGGTGTCGAACGTGTGCCACTCCCAGTTGTCGTCCTCGACGTTCGCGAGGGCTGCCGCCATGCCGCCCTGGGCGGCACCGGTGTGGGAGCGGGTGGGGTACAGCTTGGAGATCACCGCGGTGCGGGCCTCCTTCGACGACTCGAGGGCGGCGCGCATGCCTGCGCCGCCGGCGCCGACGATGACTACGTCGTACTGATGGGTCTGCATCGGGCTCGATGCCTCCTGCTAAGAGTTTCGGAGGTGGGGCTGGGGGACTTGCCGGTGCTGCGCCGTGCTGGGGGCCGTGCTAGGCCGTGCAGAAGGAGGCCAGCAGCTCCGCGGGAGCGTCCGGCGGGCACGGGTCGAACGTGAAGATCACCAGGGTGCCGAGCACGACCACGACGGTGAACGCCAGGAGGAGCAGGCCCTTGAGGATCCCGCGCGTCAGGTCCCGCGTGGCGTAGTCGTTGATGATCGTGCGCACGCCGTTGGTGCCGTGGATCATGGCGAGCCACAGCATGAGGAGATCCCAGATCTGCCACATCGGGTTGGCCCACTTGCCGGCCACGAAGCCGAAGTCGATCGCGTGGACGCCGTCGCCGACCATCAGGTTGACGAACAGGTGCCCGAAGATCAGGACGAGCAGTACGACGCCGGACGCCCGCATGAAGACCCAGGAGTACAGCTCGTAGTTGCCGCGCGTCGTCTTGCGCCGGGCGTAGGGGGAGCGCGGGGAGTCGAGCTTCGCCACCGCTGCGGTTCCGTGTGCCATCAGTGACCCCCGGTGAAGACGTTGATGAGGTGCCGCGGCAGGAAGCCCGCCATCGTCACCACGAAGAGACCGATGACCACCCAGAGCATCGTCTTCTGGTACTTCGGGCCCTTGGCCCAGAAGTCCACCAGGAGGATGCGGATGCCGTTGAAGGCGTGGAAGACGATCGCGGCCACGAGTCCTGCCTCGCCCAGCCCCATGATCGGGGTCTGGTACGTGCTGATCGCGGCGTTGTACGCCTCGGGGGACACGCGCACCAGCGCAGTGTCGAGCACGTGCACGAGCAAGAAGAAGAAGATCAGCACGCCGGTCACGCGGTGCGCGACCCATGACCACATGCCTTCACGGCCGCGGTACAACGTGCCTGCTGGTGCGGTGGGCACTTCGGGAGCCTCCTATGGCTGTCCGGCTGGGGGTGGCTGGTCCCCACTGTAATGACAACTGGTCGCCTCGATCGCCGCCCGGCAGCCCTCACAGGCATCAAGACGCGGCATTTGTGACTGATCCCACAGGGGTTATGCCGCCGCTTCGGGCACCCGTCAGGTTGCTCGGGCGTTGCTACCGGATCCGGCTTTCCGCCCGACCGGTAGCTCGCCGGGTTCGGCGGGTTATCGCTGCGGAAACGCTGTCCTGCTGGCATCCTGCGGGGCATGACTTCGGCCGCCGACCTATCGTCCCCGATCGACGACTTTTTCGCAGTGGTACCGGCCGGTGGGTCAGGTACCCGGCTCTGGCCCCTCTCGCGGGGCGGGGAGCCCAAGTTCCTGCACGATCTGGTGGGCTCCGGCATGTCACTGCTCCAGGCCACCGAGCACCGGCTGCGTCCGCTGGTCGGGCCGGACGGGATCGTCCTGGTCACCGGTGAGCAGCACGTCGCGGCCTGCCGCGCGCAGCTGCCCGGCCTGTCCGACGACGCAGTGCTCGCCGAACCGTCCCCGCGCGAGTCGATGGCGGCGATCGGCCTGGCCGCGGCAGTGCTGGAGAAGCGGCACGGCGACGTGGTCATCGGCTCGTTCGCCGCGGACCACGTGATCCACGGCACGCGGGCGTTCCAGCTCGCGATCCGCGAGGCCGTGGCCGCGGCGCGTGCCGGCTACGTGACGACCGTCGGGATCGCGGCCTCCCGGCCGTCGGTGGCCTTCGGCTACGTGCGCTCGGGCGAGCCGCTCGGGATCGAGGGCGCCCCGCACACGCTCCACGTGCGCGGCTTCACCGAGAAGCCCGACGCGGCCACGGCCCGGCGGTACCTCGCCTCGGGCGAGTACCGGTGGAACGCGGGCATGTTCGTCTCGCGCACGTCGGTGCTCCTCGGGCACCTCGCCGAGCAGCGTCCGGAGCTGCACGACTCCCTGCGGCTCGTCGCGGACGCGTGGGACACCCCGCGCCGCGCCGCGGTGCTCGCGGACGTGTGGCCGGGCCTGGAGAAGATCGCGATCGACCACGCGGTGGCCGAGCCCGTCGCGGAGGCGGGCGGTGTCGCCGTCGTGCCGGGGACGTTCGGCTGGGACGACGTCGGGGACTACAACTCGCTCGCCGTCCTTCTCCCGTCCGACGACGACAGCGGCGCCAAGGTGCTCGGTGACCCGGCCGATGTACTGCGCATCGACAGCGCCGGCTCCGTGGTGGTCCCGGCGTCGGGTCGCCTGGTGACGGTGCTGGGGCTGGACGACGTGGTCGTCGTCGACACGCCCGACGCACTGCTCGTCACCACGCGGGCGCGTGCCCAGCAGGTGAAAGAGGTGGTGGCGGCGGTGCGCGAGCGTGGCCGCGAGGACCTGCTCTGACTCACGAGAAGCAGCTGATCTCAGTGATGCCCGCATCGTGAGACGGATACGCCCCGGCCGTGTCTCGCGGGGCGGACAGCGCTACCGTGGGTCAGGTGAACCCGACCCAGCAGCCCGTCAGTCTTGCCGACTTCGATCAGATCGTTTCGGGCGATCAGATGCCGGTGGCAGGCGTGCCCGCAGGTAAGGCGACGGACGTGGCCGCGGCACTGGCTGCCCGCGTCGGCGAGCTCACCGATGCGTTCGACGCGGAGCTGATCGCATTCCGCCGCGACGTGCACGCGCACCCGGAGCTGTCCCGCAAGGAGACGCGCACCACGCAGGTCGTCGCCGACCGCTTGCGGGCCGCCGGTCTGGAGCCGCGCCTGCTGCCGATCGGCTCGGGCCTGGTCTGCGACATCGGCCCCGACCACGGGCCAGGCGGCGAGGGCCGGGTCGGCCTGCGCGCCGACCTCGACGCGCTCCCGCTGCAGGAGACCAGCGGGGTGGAGTTCGCCTCGACCGAGCCGGGCGTCGCGCACGCCTGCGGGCACGACGTGCACACCACCGTCGTGCTCGGCGCGGGCCTCGTGCTCGCCCGCCTGGCGGAGGAGGGGCGCCTGCGACGCGGCGTCCGGCTCTTCTTCCAGCCGGCCGAGGAGGTATTCCCCGGCGGCGCCGAGGACATCATCAACAAGACCTCCGAGCTCGACGGTGTCGACCGGATGGCGGCGCTGCACTGCGACCCCAAGTTCGACGTCGGGCACGTGGGCACCCGGATCGGCCCGATCACCTCGGCCAGCGACTCCGTGATGGTGACCATCTCGTCACCCGGCGGCCACACCTCGCGCCCGCACCTCACGGGTGACGTCGTGTTCGCGCTCGGTCAGGTCATCACCCAGACGCCGGGAGTGCTCGGCCGCCGGCTCGACCCGCGCTCCGGCGTGAACCTGACCTGGGGCGCGGTGCAGGCGGGCTCGACGCCCAACGCGATCCCGTCCACCGGCATCGTCAAGGGCACGCTGCGCTGCCTCGACGTGCGCGCCTGGGAGAAGGCGGGCGAGCTGGTGCGCGAGGCGGTGGAGCAGATCGTGGCTCCCTACCAGGTCAGCGTCGCGGTGACCGTGACGCACGGCGTGCCGCCGGTCGAGAACCAGACCGAGGCGACGGGCGACCTCGAGGACGCGGTTCGTCAGGCCGTCGGTCCGAACGCGGTGCAGCTGACCGAGCAGTCGATGGGTGGCGAGGACTTCGCCTGGTTCCTCCGCAAGGTGCCCGGCACCATGGCCCGCCTCGGCGTGCGGACCCCTGGCGGCCGCACCTACGACCTGCACCAGGGCGACCTCGTGGTGGACGAGCGCGCGATCGGCGTCGGCGTGCGGGTCCTTGCCCAGTTTGCGGCGAGCTGACCGCAGGATGTTCCTGCCGATGACGCTTCG
>NZ_JBFAKY010000011.1:0-169521 GCF_040656015.1 Promicromonospora sp. NPDC050249
TCGTGGTGGACGAGCGCGCGATCGGCGTCGGCGTGCGGGTCCTTGCCCAGTTTGCGGCGAGCTGACCGCAGGATGTTCCTGCCGATGACGCTTCGGTAACGACTTCCTCCGGTTACCGTCTCGAAACGCGAAATGCGGGATGCGCTGGCTACCCTCGGTGCGGTATAGGGCCCCAGATCTGTTTGGATAGGCCCGTCTGGACCATCGAAGGAGCACCAGTGAAGAAGGCTGTTCGGCTTACCGCCCTCGCGGGAGCAGCGGCGCTCGCGCTCTCGGCGTGCGGCGCCGCCCCTGAGGAGACCACCGGTGGCGAGGCCACCAGCGACTTCAAGCCCTGCATCGTGTCGGACGCCGGTGGCTTCGACGACAAGAGCTTCAACCAGCTCAGCTTCGAGGGCGCCACCGCAGCCGCGGAGGAGCTCGGTACGGAGCTGGTCGACGTGCAGTCCACGTCGGAGAGCGACTACAAGGGCAACATCGAGTCGCTCGTCAGCGAGGGCTGCAACGCGATCGTCACGGTCGGCTTCGCGCTGTCCGCCACGACCGTCGAGTCGGCCACCGCCAACCCCGACATCGACTACATCCTCGTCGACGACGCCGCGGATGCAGACTTCGACGGCAAGGCTGACGCCGAGAACATCAAGCCCCTGCTGTACGACACGGCGCAGGCCGCGTTCCTCGCGGGCTACCTCGCCGCGGGCTACTCGGAGGCCGGCAAGGTCGGCACGTTCGGCGGCATGGACTTCCCGACCGTGACCATCTTCATGGACGGGTTCAAGCAGGGCGTCGACTACTACAACGAGACCAAGGGCGAGAGCGTCGAGCTCGTCGGCTGGGACGGCAAGAAGGGTTCGTTCACCGGCGGCTTCGCGGCCGACCCGGCGGCGAAGACCACTGCCCAGAACATCCTGGACCAGGGTGTCGACGTGATCCTCCCGGTGGGTGGCCCGATCTACCAGTCGGCGATGGACGCCATCGCCGACTCGGGCGAGGACGTCGCCCTGATCGGGGTCGACGCCGACTTCTACGAGTCGGACCCGACCACGCAGGACCTCGTCCTGACCTCGATCCTCAAGGGGATGGACGTCTCGACGAAGGAGGCGGTCGTCGCCTCGGGTAACGACGAGTTCGACCCGACGCCGTACGTGGGCACCCTCGAGAACGGTGGCGTGGACCTCGCGCCGCTGCACAACTTCGAGGACAAGGTGGACCCGGCCCTGTGGGAAGAGGTCCAGACCCTCAAGGAGTCGATCATCGCCGGCGACGTCGAGGTGAAGTCGTACCTCGCCGAGTGACGGCCCGGCAGGCTGATCGGTAGCTGTCGACAAGTTGACGCAAGATGGTCCCGGGGGGCACGGTTCACGCCGTGCGTCCCGGGACCTGTCATGAGCAGGACCCCTTTCGGGAAGGATTCCTATGCGGCTCGAGCTGCGCGGCATCACCAAGCGCTTCGGCGCGCTCGTCGCGAACGATCACATCGACCTGGTTGTTCAGCCGGGTGAGATCCACTCGCTCCTGGGCGAGAACGGGGCGGGCAAGTCCACCCTGATGAATGTGCTCTACGGCCTGTACCAGGCGGACGAGGGCGAGATCCTGCTGGACGACGTCGTCCAGCAGTTCTCCGGCCCCGGCGACGCGATGGGCGCGGGCATCGGCATGGTGCACCAGCACTTCATGCTCGTCCCGGTCTTCACCGTCGCCGAGAACGTCATGCTCGGTCACGAGCAGACCCGTGGCGGCGGTCGGCTCGACCTGGAGGCTGCCCGCGCACAGGTGCGCGAGATCTCCGCCCGGTTCGGGTTCCATGTGGATCCTGACGCCGTCGTCGAGGACCTCCCCGTGGGCGTCCAGCAGCGTGTCGAGATCATCAAGGCGCTCTCCCGCAACGCGGACGTGCTGGTCTTCGACGAGCCGACGGCCGTGCTCACGCCGCAGGAGACCGACGAGCTGATGGCGATCATGCGCCAGCTGCGCGACGAGGGCTCCGCGATCGTGTTCATCACCCACAAGCTGCGTGAGGTGCGCGCCGTCGCGGACCGCATCACCGTGATCCGCCACGGCAAGGTGGTGGGCGAGGCCAGTCCGACCGCGTCGGACGCCGAGCTCGCCTCGCTCATGGTGGGTCGCGCCGTCGAGCTGACGGTCCAGAAGGACGCGCCGACCCTGCGGGACAACGGGCTGAAGGTCACCGACCTGGTGGTGACCAGCGAGTCGGGCACCGTGGTGGTCGACAACGTCAGCTTCGAGGTGCGCGGCGGCGAGGTGCTCGCCATCGCGGGGGTGCAGGGCAACGGGCAGACCGAGCTCACCGAGGCCCTGCTGGGGCTGGAGAGCGACGTGTCGGGGAGCATCACGCTCGACGGCAAGGAGCTGGTGGGCCGGTCGGTGCGCCACATCCTCGACGCCGGCGTGGGCTTCGTCCCCGAGGACCGCACGCACGATGGCCTGATCGGCGAGTTCACCATCGCCGAGAACCTCATGCTCGACCGCTCCGACGGCCGGCCGTTCGTCAAGGGCGGCGCGCTCCAGCTCGGGTTCCGGGACAAGTTCGCGCAGGAGAAGGTCGCCGAGTTCGACGTCCGCACGCAGGGCATCACCACGCCCGTGGGGCGCCTGTCGGGCGGCAACCAGCAGAAGGTGGTGCTCGCGCGCGAGCTGTCGCGCGACCTGCGCCTCTTCGTGGCGGCCCAGCCGACGCGCGGCGTGGACGTCGGCTCCATCGAGTTCATCCACAAGCGGATCATCCAGACTCGCGACGCCGGCGTGCCGGTGGTGGTGGTCTCCACCGAGCTGGACGAGGCAGTGGCCCTGGCCGACCGCATCATGGTGATGTACCGCGGCACGGTGGTCGGTGTTGTACCCGCGGACACCCCGCGTGACGTGCTGGGCCTGATGATGGCGGGGATCTCCCCGGAGGACGCGAAGGGAGAGGTCGCGTGAGCGCGCCCGAATCGAGCTCCGGGTCCAACCCGGAGCAGGAGCCTGGTCTCGACCCCGGCACGGCTGAGGAGCTGGAGCAGGAGCGAGCCCGCGAGGCAGGACCGGTCGTCGACGGCGGTCCCGACACGGAGAGCCGCCTGGCAAAGGCGCTGCAGCAGACCATGAGCAGCTCGTGGACCGTGTCCGTGGGTGCGGTGCTGCTGGCCGTCGTCGCGGGCTCGATCATGATCGCCTTCACCAACGAGGGCGTGAAGGAGGCCTCGACGTACTTCTTCGCGCGGCCGGGCGACACCTTCGTCGCGCTGGGTCAGGCGATCGGCGGCGCGTACTCGGCGCTGTTCCGGGGCTCCGTGGTCAACCTGGAGGCGCCGGACTTCGTCACCGCCATCCGGCCGCTGACGGAGACGCTCAGCTACGCGACGCCGCTCATCGCGGCGGGCCTCGGTGTGGCGCTCGCGTTCCGGGCAGGCCTGTTCAACATCGGTGGCCAGGGACAGATGCTCGTCGCAGCGGCGGCGGCCGGCTGGGTGGGCTTCGGCGTCAGCGGCGTGCCGTTCCCGCTGCACCTGCTGATGGCGCTCGTGGCAGGCATCGCGGCGGGTGCGCTGTGGGCCGGGCTGGCGGGTCTGCTCAAGGCCCGCACCGGTGCGCACGAGGTGATCGTCACGATCATGCTCAACTACGTGGCGTTCTACCTGATCTCCTACTTCCTTGCGACACCTGGCCTGCTGCAGGCGCCGGGATCGAACAACCCGAAGACACCGCCGACGCCCGAGTCGGCGCAGCTGCCCAGCCTCCTGGGCGACCGGTTCAACCTGACGTGGGGCTTCGTGCTGGCGCTGCTCGCCGTGGTCGGCGTGTGGTGGCTGCTCAACCGGTCCTCCGCGGGCTTCTCATTCCGCGCCGTCGGTGAGAACCCGCGCGCCGCGCGGGTCGCCGGCATCGACACGGGCCGTGCCACCGTGAGCTCGATGCTCGTGGCCGGCGGTCTCGTCGGCCTGGCCGGTGCGTCGCAGGTGCTGGGTGGCGTCACCACCGGCTTCAGCTCCGACATCGACGCCGGTATCGGGTTCGACGCCATCACCGTGGCCCTGCTCGGTGGGTCCAACCCGTGGGGCGTGCTCGCCGCGGGCATCCTGTTCGGCGCGTTCAAGGCGGGTGGCACGACCATGCAGGCCGCCGAGGGCGTCCCGAGCGACATCGTGCTCGTGGTCCAGTCGCTCATCGTGCTGTTCATCGCGGCGCCGCCGCTGGTCAGGGCGATCTTCCGGCTGCCGGACCCGAACCGGCGTCGGGCAGCGAAGAAGACGAAGGCGACCCGGAACCGGAAGGAGGCGGCCGCGTGAGCGCCGACCAGAGGACCACACAGCTGGACGCACCCCTCTCGGAGACGGCGCGCACCGTGACCGTCGTGTCATGGAAGACGGCGGGCGTGCTGCTGGCCGTGACCGTGCTGTACGCGCTGCTGCTCGTGGCCGTACCTCACTCCGGTGACACGCGGTTCCTGCTCTCGCAGCGCAGCGACTTCTTCCAGATCCCGGTGATCGTGCTGCCGTCGGCGCCGCTCGCCTGGGTGTGCGGTGCCGTGCTGCTCGCCGCCACGGCGTTCGCCGCCGTGCTCACGGCGCGCGGCACCAGGACGCCGCTCTGGGTGGTCGTGGTGTTCGCCCTCGCCGGCCTGACGGGCTTCCTGGCGTGGGCAGGGGCGGGCAGCCCCCGTGACCTGTCGATCGTCGGCCTGCTCGGCGGTGCCGTGCTGTGGTCGGTCCCGTTCGTGTACGGCGCGCTGGGCGGCGTGATCGGCGAGCGCGCGGGCGTCGTCAACATCGCCATCGAGGCACAGCTGCTCGGTGCCGCGTTCACCGCTGCGATCGTCTCGTCGATCACCAACAGCCCGGTGGTCGGCCTGGCCGCAGCGGTGCTCGCCGGAGCGCTCGTGTCGCTCGTCCTCGGCCTGTTCGCGATCACGTACCACGTGAACCAGGTGATCGTCGGTGTGGTGCTGAACGTGCTGGTCGTGGGTCTGACGAGCTTCCTGTACTCGCAGGTGCTCGTCCCCAGCGCCGAGAGCCTGAACTCGACCACGCGCTTCACGTCGATCCCGATCCCGATCCTCTCGGACATCCCCGTGCTGGGCCCGGTGCTGTTCCGTCAGCCGCTGCTGATCTACCTGATGTTCCTCGCCGTGCCCGCCGTCTGGTACGCGCTGAACCGGACCCGCTGGGGCCTGCGGCTGCGTGCCGTGGGCGAGCACCCGAAGGCCGCCGACACGGTGGGCATCAACGTGGTGCGCACCCGGTACAACGCACTGCTCGTCGCGGGTGCCGTGGCCGGCCTGGGCGGCGCGTTCTACACGACGGTGCAGCTCAGCCAGTTCGGCGAGAACATGACCGGGGGCGCCGGCTACATCGCGCTGGCCGCCGTGATCTTCGGCAAGTGGGACCCGGTGCGTGCCGCGTTCGCGGGCCTGCTGTTCGGCTTCGCGTCGAACCTGCAGAACGTGCTGTCCGTGGTGGGCTCGCCCGTGCCCAGCCAGTTCATGCTGATGATCCCGTACGTGGTCACGCTGCTCGCCGTCGCGGGCCTGGTGGGACGGTCTCGTCCCCCGGCCGCGTCGGGAGAGCCGTACATCAAGGGATGAGAGTGGTGGACGTGAGCTCTGTGGATCCGGCAGGTGCGGTGGACTGGGACGGCCTGCGGGCCGCGGCCCGGGACGCGGTGGACAAGGCGTACGCGCCGTACTCGGGCTTCCCGGTCGGCGCGGCGGCCTTCGCCGACGACGGCCGCCTGCTCGTCGGCGCCAACGTCGAGAACGCCGCGTACGGTGTGACGCTCTGCGCCGAGTGTTCGCTGGTCAGCGCCCTGGTGATGTCGGGAGGTGGCCGGTTCGCCGCGTTCACGTGCGTGAACGCGCTCGGCGAGACGATCATGCCGTGCGGCCGGTGCCGGCAGATCCTCTGGGAGCACGGCGGGCCGGAGCTGCTCGTCGACACCCCGCAGGGCGTGGTGCCGATGACCGAAGTACTGCCACAGGCCTTCGGGCCGGGCGACCTGAACCATGTGCGAGAGGCAAGCCGATGACCGAGCAGTTCGACGCAGTCGACATCATCCGGACGAAGCGCGACAACGCCGAACCCCTCACCGACGAGCAGATCGACTGGCTCCTCGACGCCTACACCCGTGGTGTGGTGGCCGACGAGCAGATGTCCGCGATGACCATGGCGATCCTGCTGAACGGCATGTCGCGCGCGGAGATCTCCCGGTGGACCCACGCGATGATCGCGTCCGGCGAGCGCATGTCGTTCGCCGACCTCTCCCGGCCGACGGCGGACAAGCACTCCACCGGCGGCGTGGGCGACAAGATCACGCTGCCCCTTGCGCCGCTCGTCGCGGCGTTCGACGTGGCGGTACCGCAGCTCTCCGGCCGCGGGCTGGGCCACACGGGCGGAACGCTCGACAAGCTCGAGTCCATCCCCGGCTGGCGCGCGTCCCTGTCGAACGACGAGATGATGGCGCAGCTCGAGTCCGTCGGCGCCGTCATCTGCGCCGCCGGGGCGGGCCTCGCGCCCGCCGACCGCAAGCTCTACGCGCTGCGTGACGTCACCGGCACGGTCGAGGCGATCCCGCTCATCGCGAGCTCGATCATGTCGAAGAAGATCGCCGAGGGGACGGGTGCCCTCGTGCTCGACGTGAAGGTCGGCTCCGGCGCGTTCATGAAGACCCTGGAGAGCGCGCGCGAGCTCGCCCGCACCATGGTCGACCTCGGGACCGACGCCGGGGTGCGTACCGTCGCCCTGGTCACCGACATGTCGGTGCCGCTGGGGCGGACGGCGGGCAACGCCCTGGAGGTCCGCGAGTCCCTGGAAGTCCTCGCGGGCGGCGGGCCGTCCGACGTCGTCGACCTGACCGTCGCGCTCGCCGTCGAGATGCTCGCCGCGGCCGACCGTCCCGCCTCGGAGGCGGACGTGCGCGAGGCCCTGGCCGACGGCCGGGCCATGGACAAGTGGCGGGCCATGATCGCGGCGCAGGGCGGCGACGTCTCCGCTCCACTACCGGTCGCGAAGGAGTCCGAGACCGTCGTCGCGCCCGAGTCCGGCGTGCTGACCTCGCTCGACGCGTACGCCGTCGGGGTGGCCGTGCACCGGCTGGGCGCGGGCCGGGTGCGCAAGGAGGACGCCGTCCAGGCCGCAGCGGGCATCGAGATCCACGTGAAGCCGGGGGAGAGCGTGGCCGCCGGTCAGCCGCTGTTCACCCTGCACACCGACACCCCCGAGCGGTTCGCCCGGGCGCGCGAGGCGCTCCAGGGCGGCTGGACGGTGGAGCCCGAGGGCGTGGGCGCCGGTGGGCTCGGCGGCGCACTGGCCGGCGCGGCGAGCGCGCTGTCGATGGTGGACGTGGGCGCCGGGGCGCTGGTCGGGGCCACGCTGGCGTCCGACGAGTCGGTGGTCCTGGACCGGATCGTCTGACCTTGCGGGCCCGTTCTGCGGGCTGACCTGCGCTTCTGGGGTGCGCCGTATCGCGCGCGCACCCCAGCGTGGCGAACCGGCGAGTCGCGCCGCCCCGGCTTAGCCTGGGCAATGTGCCGTCGACATTGCACCTTTCGTCCATGCTCGGCGCTGTGCGTGCTTTCGCGGGGCCGGTACCGGCCCCGCCGCCGCCGGGCCGCTTCGCCCGTCCTGTCGTGCCCGAGGACGTCGAGCAGCGCCTCGAGTCGGTGACGTCCCGCGCGCGGCGTTCGGTCCTGGACCCGCTGGCACGGGAGCGCGGCACCGGGACGGTCGGCTTTCCACGGCGGCTGAACCTGCCGTCGCTCGACGGGACCACCGCAGCGGCCGTGCAGGTCGACGAGCGGACGTGCGGGTCGGCGGTGCTGGCGATGCTCGGGCTGGCAGGCGACCCGCGGGCGGCCCTGCGGCTCGCGAGCGGCGACCCGGCCGAGCGGTTCGCGCGGCTGCAGCATGCCGTCCAGGCCGCGACCAACCGGCGCGGACTCGTTGTCGCGGGCTGGCCGCGCAGCTACGGCACGCCGCCGTGGGGTGCCGCCCGGTTCGCCACCTACGGCGGCGTGCGCTACACCCACCGGGTGGCCGGGTCGCGGGCCGTGCTGGAGGCAGCGGTGGCGAGCGCGCGTGCGGGTGTCCCGGTGCCGCTGTACACGGGTGGCGACGTCACGGGTGGCTGGGACTCCGCCGTCCCGCGTCACGTGGTGCTGCTCACGCTCGCCGACGGCGAGGGCGCGGACGGCAGCGCGGTCCTGTACGAGCCGTCGGGCGCCGGGCTGCACACGGTTCCCGTCGCTGCTCTGCTCGACCCGCCACCGGCGCCGTCGGGCAGGGGGGACATGTCGCAGTCGACCGGCGACCGGACGGCCGCACGTGTGCGCAAGGCGCTGACCGCGGCGCTCGGCGGCTGGCCGCACGTGGTCTGGGTGCTGCTGCCCGAGCGCGCCGGCCGGTGGCACGGTGACGAGACCGGGGTGACGATGGAAGCACCCGACGAGGAGGCCCGATGAGCACACTCCCTGGTCCCGACTCCTGGCGTGACGCCGGCCTGGATCCGCTCAAGGACACCGAGGTGGACGCCACGCACGACCCCGACGAGTACGTACCTGATGCGCCGCGTCCCGACAGCGACGGCGCAGCCGCCGAGGCGGACGTCGTCGAGCAGGCGCTGGACGTGCCCTCCGACACAGACGAGGAAGAGAGCCCCGGGGCCGGCTGACGGCCGGCTGTCGGTGCCGGACGGTAGGTTGTCAGCATGACCACGCAAGACCCCGGGGCGCGCCCCAACGAGGCGCTGCTGCGCGCCCTGCCCAAGGTTGTCCTGCACGACCACCTCGACGGAGGGCTGCGACCGCAGACCGTCCTCGAGCTGGCCGACGCCGCAGGGCACACCCTGCCCGCGGCCGACGCCGAGTCCCTCGCCGACTGGTTCCGTGAGTCTGCCGACTCCGGTTCGCTCGTCCGGTACCTGGAGACCTTCGAGCACACCATCGCCGTCATGCAGACGGCCGACAACCTGGCGCGCGTCGCCCGCGAGGCCGTGCTCGACCTCGCAGCGGACGGCGTCGTGTACGCGGAGCAGCGCTGGGCGCCGGAGCAGCACCTGGCCGGCGGGCTGTCGCTCGCGGAGACCGTTGAGGCCGTGCAGTCCGGGATCGACGACGGCATCGCCCTGGCCGCAGCGGACGGGCACATCATCCGGGTGGGGCAGCTGGTCACGGCCATGCGGCACCTGGACCGCTGGCAGGAGATCGCGGAGCTCGCCGTCGCGTACCGGGACCACGGCGTGGCCGGGTTCGACATCGCGGGGCCCGAGGCGGGGTTCCCGCCGTCGCGCCACCTCGGCATCTGGCGCTACCTCGCGGAGCACGACATTCCCGTGACGATCCACGCGGGCGAGGCCGACGGCCTCGACTCCATCGGGCAGGCGGTGCACCTCGGGCACGCCGACCGGTTGGGTCACGGAGCCCGGATCATCGAGGACATCGCCTTCGTACCCGGCGACCCCGCCCAGAGCGGCCTCACGGGTGACGGGCGCGGGGGATCAGCCGACCTCGGCCGCCTCGCGCACTGGGTGCGCGACCACCAGATCCCGCTCGAGCTGTGCCCGGTCTCGAACCTGCAGACCGGAGCCGCCGAGTCCATCGCGAAGCATCCGATCACCCGGCTCAAGGAGCTGGACTTCGCCGTGACGCTCAACACGGACAATCGCCTGATGTCTCGTACGTCGATGACGCACGAGATGAAGCTGCTCGTCGACGAGGCGGGATGGACGCTCGACGACCTCGTCGACGTGACGGTCACCGCCGCCTGGGGTGCGTTCATGCACCACGACGAGCGGCGTGACCTCGTGGAGCAGGTAATCCTGCCCGGAATCCAGAAAGTTGAAGGTGCACTCGTATGACCGCTCAGCCCGAAGCGCCCCGGACCCCGGCCGTGCCGCACGACAGGGCGGCGCTCGCCGCGTACGTCGACCACACGCTGCTCAAGCCGGAGGCCACTGCGGCCGACGTCGCCACGCTCGTCGAGGAGGGCGCCGCGCTCGGTGTGTTCTCGGTGTGCGTGTCCCCGTCGTTCGTGTCCCTCGCGGTGGAGGTGGCCGCTGGACGGCTCGCCGTCGCGACGGTGTGCGGATTCCCGTCGGGCAAGCACATGGGTGACGTGAAGGCCTTCGAGGCGGCCCGCGCCGTGTCCGACGAAGCGGACGAGATCGACATGGTGATCGACGTCGGGATCGCGCGGACCGGCCGGTTCGACGCCGTGGAGGCCGACATCGCGGCCGTGCGTGCAGCGGTGCCGAACGACCGCATCCTCAAGGTGATCATCGAGTCGGCGGCGCTCACCGACGAGCAGATAGTGGGCGCGTGCAAGGCGGCGCAGGCGGCCGGCGCGGACTTCGTGAAGACGTCGACGGGTTTCCACCCCGCCGGCGGCGCCTCGGTGCACGCGGTGTCGCTCATGGCCAGGACCGTCGGTGCGGCGGGTGGCGGCCGGCTCGGGGTCAAGGCCTCTGGCGGGATCCGGGACCTCGACGCTGCGCTCTCGATGATCGAGGCGGGCGCGACCCGGCTCGGCCTGTCGAGCACGGCGTCGGTCCTGAACGGTTTCGACGCGACCGCTGCCGCTCAGGCCCCTTCCACCGACACCTACTGACCCCTCTCGCCGAGGTGGAACCAGGGCGACGTAGAACTGAGGCGAGATAGAACCGCAGCCGGGCTGCGGTTCTATCTCGCCCTGGTTCTACCTCGCTGCTGTTCTACCTCGGCGGGGGGCGAGCCAGGCCTCCGCTGCCGTCCAGTGCTCCTTCAGGAGGATGTACCGGTCGTCGTGCCACGGCTTCACCGGCCCCGCCCAGTGGATCAGCGCGGGTTCGGCGACCACCTCCTGCGTGGGCCACGCGTTCCAGCGCTCGTCCAGCTTTTGGTAGCGCGAACCCGCGTAGGCGTTGAGCACGTCCTGGTCGTTCAGCCCGTACCGCTCGGCGTACGGCACGAACTCGTGAGTGAACCGGTCGGCGCGCATGACCGCCAGGTCGAGCAGCAGGATGCCCGCGTTGAACCCGCGGTACCCGTACCGGTGCCGCTGGGTCATGGCACGCACGAGGTCGCGTGCGGCGCCGGGGTCGTGCCCGAGCAGCCTGGTGGACCGGATGACGTTCCCGATACCGTGCCGGTAGTTGTACGAGATCGACGGGCGGGCCGCCAGGGGTGCCCCGCCGAGGTCGGCGTCGTACAGCTCGGCCAGGTCGACCACGGACAGCGCGTCCAGGTCGTGGTAGATCACGCGGTCCAGGTGCGGCAGCAGCTCGGGCAGGAGCAGCCGGTCCATCGTGGCGACCGTGATGTGCTTGAGCATGCCGAGCACGGCCCCGTAGTCGATCCCGTCGCACGCGTACCACTCGAACGTGACCTCGGGGAAGAGCCCCGCGAGCCGGTCGTGGTCCGCCGGCGTGTGGTCACGCGTGAGCGCGACCACCCGCACCGGCCGGTCGGTGTGCCGCACCACCCCGGCGACCACCACCTCCATCTGCGAACGCAGGTTTCCGTCCAGGGCCACTGCGACGGCGAGGGCGTCAGCTCTGCCCGAAGCCGGGATCCTGCGCGGCCGGACGGCCTCCACGACGACGCGCGTGGCGCGAACGCCCGCGACCACGTCGTCCACCGAGCAGCTGCCGGACGGCGCGGGCACCGGCGCCTCGTGCACCGCGAGCGCGTGCTCGACCTCGTCCGCCACGGACGCGCGCCACGTGGCGTAGACCTCGTCGCGGGAGGCCCCGGCGAGGATCTTGGCCATAGCCGGCGCGACGACGCCCCGGATCCGTTCCTGCATGGCACGCCGGCCGCCCTCGTCGGCGTCGAGCAGGCCGGCGAACCGGATGTCGGCGTCGTTGCGGGGCCGGAAGTCGACGTCGGCCCCGATGGCCCACGACGGCAGGAAGGCGTGCAGCCGCGAGGTGACGACCCGGGAGAACCGGCTCCGGTAGGCGTCCAGCAGCTCGACGGCGGTGTGCAGGTTCTGGCCGAAGTCCTGCCGGCGTACGGAGGGGTGCAGGTGCGTGACCAGCTCGCTCCCTGCGTCGTGCTCCGGGACCGGGGTGTCCACGTACACGGCAGGGGCCCCGGCGGGCGCGCGCGTGAAGTCCGCCGGGAAGACCGTGTCGATGGTCGTCGTGAGGCAGCCGCTGAAGAATGCCGGGACACCCGCGTTGAGCAGCAGGTGCACGGTGGTCCAGTCGCGGCAGCCGATGGGCCCGTGCGCCTTGAGGTAGTCGACGGCGGTGGGCGTGAGGATGGCGTGCTTGTTGACGTGGAACGAGACGAACAGCGGCTGGAGGTTCTCGTGGAACGGGAAGTCGAAGCGCAGGTCGAACTGGCTGTGCATGTACCAGCCGAACGCGAGCATCCACGTGTTCTCCGGGACGGCGTCCAGGTGGGACATGTCGCGCTGCACGACCGTCAGCTCCACGTCGGCACCCGGTCCGGCCACCCTTTGATCGGGGCGGACGCGATCGGCGAGGAACCGCACGGGCTCCGTGACGGCGTCGTCGCCGTGCAGGCGTAGGCCTTCGTGCCGCAGCAGGTGGCCGAGGCTCGCGATGGTCTGCACGGCATCGCCGATGTTGCTCGACGCCACGTTCTCGTCGGGTGCCTTGTAGTCGATGACGGCGAACGAGACATGGCCGGTCGGCACTCGTGCGGGCTTCGCCGGCCTCAGCGCCTTCTCGACCCAGGGAGCCAGGTAGTCGATCGACGCGCCGACCTGCTCGGTGCGGCCCGTGCCGAGCCGGGCGGCCTCGAGCACCTCGGCCGACGCCTCGGGCTCGTCCCCGATGAACAGGAGCTTCGCGATCTCGAGCAGCACGGCCGCGTCGGTCACGAACCCGTGGCGCACCCAGGTGGTCGCCGTCCGGGCGACGTCGGGGTTGGCCATGGCGATGCCCGCCCGGAGGTACTCCGCGGGGGCGAGGCGCGCGGCGTCGTCGGGCCCGAGCTGGCGCAGCAGGTCCCAGGCGAGCTCGCGCAGGCCCACCCGCTGCGCGACGAGCGCGGCGCCGGCGACACCGGCACGGCGCGTCTCCGGATGTGCCATCAGCGAGTGGCACAGCGACCGCCACTGGGCGGTGTCCAGGCTGCGGGTGCCACGGATGGAGGTGGTGACCGCCTCGTCGATGGGGAGGCCACTCCGGAGGGCCGCTGTGAGCACCGCGTCGCCGGAGAGCGGCTCCGGCCGTTCCTGGAAGGGGCGGTCCGCGGCGCGGTCCGGGGCGGACCACACCTCTCGCGGCTGACGGTTCGCCTCCTTGGCTGACGCCCAGGTCTCCTGGTCGGGCGTCGGCAGCGGTCGGGCCTCCGGTACCGGGCCAGGCCGGTCCGGATGCGGGTTGTGGAGGGGATCCGCGGCGGCGGTGAGCAGCGCCTCGGCGATCATCTCGTCAGCGGTCTGGACCGGGTGCGCAGTCTCACCGGACGCGGCGAGACGGCGGCTTGCAGGGGACATGAAGGCTCCTCGTGGGGTAGGCGGTGGCCAGAGCGTAGTGCCACTGGGTTACGCCCCGACGACGTCTGGGTAGGCTCCCGGACATGTCTGCGCAACAACCTGCTGACCAGGGGTTTCTGCCGTCGGTGCCGACCGAGCCGGGGACCCGTGTGCGGGTGCGTTATCGCAAGTGGGACGAGACGCCGCACTGGGTCTTCGAGGGGCGGTACCTGGGCTCGGACGAGCACGGCCGGTGGGTCGGTTTCCCGGCCGGGACGCGGTTCGCGCGGCCGGGTGCGAGGTACCGGTCCTCGGGGCCGGGCGTCGGGTTCTTCGGGGACGTCGGCTGGACCCCGGCGTTCTACCGCGACCACCCGGAGGGCATGCGGGTCTACAGCGACCTCAGCACGGTGCCGCAGTGGCGGCGGTTGCCGGCCGGCCTCTTCGCGGCCCGCGGCCGCGCGCGCTTCGAGGTCTCAGCCGTCGACCTGGACCTCGACGTCATCGCCTTCGAGTCCGGCGCGGACGAACCGCGGGGCCAGTACTTCATCGACGACGAGGACGAGTTCGCGGAGCACGCCGTGAAGTACGGCTACCCGGCCTCGGTGGTCGCCCAGGTCCGCGCGGACGCCGACGCGCTGCTCACCGCCGTCCGCGCGGGAGACCCGCCCTACGACGAGGCGACGCAGAAGCGCTGGTTCGCGGTGCTCGACGCCCTGTGAGCGGACGCGGGAATCCGCCGCGTCCGCGCACACGTCCTGCGGCGCGCCTCAGTGCGCGCTGAGCACCAGGTCGTCCTGCTCCACCGCCGCGCGCCACTCGGCCTTCTCGGCACGCCAGTGCTCGTCGTCGCGCCCCCGGCGCCAGTAGCCCGATGCGGACAGCAGGTCGCGCGGCACGCCGAGCGTCGCGCGTGCCCAGCGGCGCAGGTCGCGCACGCAGCCCGCCTCGCCGTGCAGGAACGTGTGGGGCACACCGTCGGGCAGCTCGGCGGCCTGTACGACGTCGGCCACGCTCGCCCCCGTGGACCGGTGCACCCACGTGAGGTGCAGGTCTCCGGCGCTCGCGATCGGCTGCTCCTCCGACGCGTCGGAGACCTCGACGAAGACGTGGGCCACGGCGCCGTCGGGCAGGGCCTCGCACGCGGCCGCGATGGCCGGCAGGGCTGACTCGTCCCCGGCCATGAGGTGCCATGGGGCATCGGGAGACGGCGCGTAGTCGCCGCCCGGTCCCACGAACGAGACCTCGTCGCCGGGCTGGACGCGCTGCGCCCAGGGGCCGCCGTAGCCGACGTCGCCGTGGGTCACGATGTCGATGTCCCAGCTGGACTCGGCAACGTTGCGGATGGTGTAGGTACGCAGCACCGGACGGCCCTCGGGTTCGGGGGACTCGGCCATGACGAGCTTGACGTAGCGGTCCGTCTGCGACGTCGGGTCGACCGTGGCGAGCATCTCGCCGCCGATCGTCACCCGGATCATGTGCGGCGTCAGGTGCCGGACCGCAGTCACGGTCGCCGTGGTGCGAGCTGCCTTGCGGGGCTTGCCTGTCGGTGCGTTCGTGGTCTGCGTAGTCATTGTGAGGTAAGCCTAACCTCCGCGCCTGGCGAGCGCCGGTGTGGCGTGCGTCACGGATGAAAGGTCCCGGTCATCGCCGGGCGGCCGGGGCGGATGGGGGCCGCGCTCTAGCATTGGTCCGTCATCGACCTTTCCTGTCAGGAGTCCCGTCGTGAAGATCGCTGTTGCCGGCACTGGTTATGTCGGTCTGTCCAACGCGGTGCTGCTCGCGCAGAACCACGAGGTGTGGGCGCTCGACATCGACTCGGTACGGGTCGACCTCGTCAACAAGGGACTCTCCCCGATCGCCGACGACGAGCTCGAGGAGTACCTCCGGGACAAGCCGCTGAACCTGACCGCGACCCTCGACAAGGACGCGGCGTACGCGGGGGCGGCGGTCGTCGTGGTCGCCACCCCGACGAACTATGACGAGGTCACCAACTTCTTCGACACGTCGTCGGTGGAGGAGGTCATCACGACTGTCCTCGAGCGTGCGCCTCGGGCGACGATAGTGGTCAAGTCGACCATCCCCGTGGGCTTCACCGAGCGGATGCGCGAGGAGCACGAGGGTGCCGCGATCGTCTTCTCCCCGGAGTTCCTGCGGGAGGGGCGGGCGCTGTACGACAACCTGCACCCCTCCCGGATAGTCGTCGGCGACCGGTCCGAGCGCGGCAAGCAGTTCGCCGACCTGCTGCTCGAGGGCGCCATCACCAAGGACGTCCCCGTGCTGATGACCGATCCCACCGAGGCCGAGGCGATCAAGCTGTTCGCCAACACCTACCTCGCGCTGCGGGTGGCCTACTTCAACGAGCTCGACACCTACGCCGTGACCCGCGGCCTCGACACCGCACAGATCATCGAGGGCGTGGGCCTGGACCCCCGGATCGGGTCGCACTACAACAACCCGTCCTTCGGGTACGGCGGCTACTGCCTGCCCAAGGACACGCGCCAGCTCCTGGCCAACTACGCGGACGTGCCGCAGAACCTGATCAACGCGGTGGTCGACGCGAACACCACCCGCAAGGACTTCGTGGCCGCCGACATCCTGCGCCGCAACCCGCGGACGGTGGGTGTGTACCGGCTGGTGATGAAGGCGGGTTCGGACAACTTCCGGGCCTCCAGCATCCAGGGCATCATGAAGCGCATCAAGGCCAAGGGCGTCGAGGTGATCGTCTACGAGCCCACCCTGGAGGAGGACCAGTTCTTCAACTCCGAGGTGGTGCGCGACCTCGACGAGCTCAAGTCCCGGGCCGACGTCATCATCGCGAACCGCCGGACCGAGGCGCTCGACGACGTCGCCGACAAGGTCTACACGCGCGACATCTACGGTCGTGACTGAGCCGGTGTCCTACCGCAGGGAGAACACGATGCGAGTCCTGATCACCGGCGGCGCCGGGTTCATCGGCGCCAACTTCGTGCACCAGACGGTGCGGGAACGCCCCGACGCGCGCGTCACCGTGCTGGACGCCCTCACCTACGCGGGCGACCGTTCCTCGCTCGGCGACGTCGCCGGCCGGGTGGAGCTCGTCGAGGGCTCGATCACCGACGCGCCGCTCGTCGACCGGCTCGTGGGCGAGTCGGACCTGGTCGTGCACTTCGCGGCGGAGTCGCACAACGACAACTCCCTGGACGACCCGTCACCGTTCGTGCAGACCAACCTCGTGGGCACGTTCACGCTGCTGGAGGCCGTGCGCAAGCACGGGGTGCGGTTCCACCACATCTCGACCGACGAGGTCTACGGCGACCTCCCGCTGGACTCACCCGAGCGGTTCACCCCCGAGACGCCGTACAACCCGTCGTCGCCGTACTCCTCGACGAAGGCGGGCTCCGACCTGCTGGTCCGGGCGTGGGTCCGGTCCTTCGGGGTGCAGGCAACGATCTCGAACTGCTCCAACAACTACGGCCCGTACCAGCACATCGAGAAGTTCATCCCGCGCCAGATCACCAACCTGATCGACGGCGTCCGGCCTCGCCTCTACGGCGCGGGGCTCAACGTGCGCGACTGGATCCACGTCGAGGACCACAACTCGGCAGTGTGGACCATCATCGAGAAGGGTCAGGTCGGCGAGACGTACCTGATCGGGGCCGACGGCGAGACCAGCAACCTCGACGTCGTGCGGACGCTCCTGGAGATCTTCGGGCGCGACGCCGACGACTTCGACCACGTCGCCGACCGGCCCGGGCACGACCTGCGGTACGCGATCGACGCGAGCCGGCTGCGGACGGAGCTGGGCTGGGCGCCGCGGTACACCGACTTCCGGGCGGGGCTGGAGGCGACGGTGCGCTGGTACCGGGAGAACGAGTCCTGGTGGAGGGGCGCGAAGGCTGCCACCGAGGCCAGGTACGCGGCCTCGGGACAGTGACACGGTGACTCAGGCCAGGGAGCTCACGTAGTTCCGCACCTCGTCCAGCGTGGGCAGGAGCCCCTGCTCGCGAGCCTCGGCGAGGGTGGGGGCCGCCTCGTCCTTCTCCGAGAGCTGCGGGGTGAGCGGGGTGCCGTCGCGGGCTGTCGTGGGCCACTCGATGTCCAGGGCCGGGTCGAGGGGGTGGATGCCGTGCTCGCGGCCCGGCGCGTAACCGGTGGAGCACAGGTACAGGACCGTCGAGCCGTCCTCCAGGGACATGAACGCGTGGCCGAGGCCCTCCGACAGGTAGACGGCGCGGCGGTCGACGTCGTCCAGCAGCACCGCGTCCCACGTGCCGAAGGTGGGCGAGCCGACGCGGATGTCCACCACGACGTCCAGCACCGCCCCCTTGGCGCACATGACGTACTTGGCCTGGCCGGGCGGCACGTCGGCGAAGTGGATCCCGCGCAGGACGCCGGCGGCCGACACGGACGTGTTGACCTGCTGCAGGTCGAACGAGTGCCCGACGGCGTCGGCGAACGGCCCTGCCTTGAAGGCCTCGAGGAAGACGCCGCGCGGATCGCCGAACTGCTTCGGGGCGATCTCGAACGCGCCCGGCACAGCCAGCTCGCGGTACTCCATGGGGTCTCTCCATGAGGGCTCGGGTGTGGTCGTCGGAGGCCCGGTGGACCCTGGCTAGGATCCTAGGGTGACCAGCGGACAGAGCACGACGCAGCGGTGGGTGGTCTTCGGCGCGGCAGGCATGCTCGGCCAGGACGTGGTGGCGGTCGCCCAGGCGGCGGGGCACCACGTGACGGGCCTGCGCAGGGCCGACCTGGACATCACCGACGCCTCGGCCGTCCGGGACGCGGTCGCCGGCCACGACGTCGTCGTCAACTGCGCGGGCTGGACCGCCGTGGACGACGCCGAGACGCACGAGGCCGACGCGTTCGCCGCCAACGCGACGGGCGCCGCGCACGTCGCGCGCGCCGCCGCGGCGTCGGGCGCCCGCATGGTGCACGTCTCCACGGACTACGTGTTCGACGGCGACGGGACCGAGCCGTATCCGGAGGACGCGCCGGTGTCGCCGCGCTCCGCCTACGGACGCACGAAGGTGGCCGGCGAGTGGGCGGTCCGGGCGCTCGCGGCGGACTCCCTCGTGGTGCGGACCGCCTGGCTGTACGGGGCGGGCGGACGCTGCTTCCCCAGGACGATCGCGCGCGTCGCGGGGGAGCGGGACCGGCTGAGCGTGGTCGACGACCAGACCGGGCAGCCGACCTGGACCGCGGACCTGGCCGACCTCATCGTGCGGCTCGTCGGCGTGGGGGCACCGGGCGGGATCTACCACGGCACGTCATCGGGGCAGGTCACGTGGCACGGGTTCGCGTGCGAGGTGGTCGCGGCGTCCGGCCGCGTGACGCCTGTCGACACGACGACGAGCGTCGCGTACCAGCTGCCCGCGCCGCGGCCCGCGTACTCGGTGCTCGGACACGACCGGCTCCGCGCGGTCGGCGTCGAGCCGATCGGCGACTGGGCCGACCGCTGGAAGGCGGCGGCGCCCACGGTGCTGGCTGGGCTCTAGCGGGGCGGGCTACTCGTCCAGCAGGCTCAGCAGGTAGCTGCCGTAGCCGGACTTGGTGAGCTTCTCCGCGCGGGCGCGCAGCTCGTCGTCGGACAGGAAGCCGCGCCGCCAGGCGACCTCCTCCGGGGCGCCGATCTTCAGGCCCTGCCGTCGTTCGATGGTGCGGACGTAGTCGGAGGCCTCCAGCAACGAGTCGAACGTCCCGGTGTCGAGCCAGGCGGTGCCACGGGGAAGCACCTCGACCTGGAGCCGGCCCTGGCGCAGGTACTCGGCGTTGACGTCGGTGATCTCGTACTCGCCGCGGGCCGACGGCTCCAGCCCCTTGGCGATGGCGACGACGTCGTTGTCGTAGAAGTACAGGCCGGGAACCGCATAGCTGGACTTGGGCCGCACGGGCTTCTCCTCCAGCGACAGCGCCTTGCCGTGGGCGTCGAACTCGACGACGCCGTACGCGGTCGGATCCGCGACGCGGTAGGCGAAGACGGCGCCGCCGTCGATGTCGGCGAAGCGGGTGAGCTGCTGGCCCAGGCCTGGGCCGTAGAAGATGTTGTCGCCGAGCACCAGCGCTACCGAGTCGTCGCCGATGAACTCGGCGCCGAGCACGAAGGCCTGCGCGAGCCCGTCCGGTGAAGGCTGCGTCGTGTAGCTGATCGAGACACCGAACTGCGAGCCGTCGCCGAGGAGCCGGTGGAACTGGTCGGCGTCGTGCGGCGTCGTGATGACCAGGACGTCGCGGATCCCGGCCAGGAGCAGGGTGGACAGCGGGTAGTAGATCATCGGCTTGTCGTAGACCGGCACGAGCTGCTTGCTGATGCCCTGGGTGATCGGGTGGAGGCGAGTGCCCGAGCCGCCGGCGAGAATGATTCCGCGCATGTGCCGGATCCTCCCACGCCCGGGTCGTCAGGGGGCGGGCAGCGGGCCTCCTCCCGGGGCGGGGGGGCGGGTGAACCGGGGGTGATCTCCTGCCGCTATTGATGCGGAGGCAGTCCCGCGGCCTGTAGGTACATGGGTATGCATGAAACCTATGGCGGCACAGGCATCCTCGCCCGGCCCGAGCCTCCCGACCCGGCGTCGCGCCCTGCGCGCCGCGCGCGACGGGGGAAGGGATTCGTCGCGGCCCTCGTGGCCGGCGCCGTGGTGCTCCTCTGCGCCAACGGCGCCGTCGCCTACTACGGTTACCGGATCTCGCTCGACGAGAAGGCCGGGGGTGTCGAGCGCGTCCGCTGACGCTGGGGCCTGGCGTGCCAGGATGTCCAGGGGAACGCTGCCGGTCAGCCGCTCGGAGAGTTGCCCGGGTGAACCTGAGTGCTGCGCGCCCACTATCGGAGATCTGAGCGGACTCCGCTTGTAGCATGAGGCCACCAATGGCGCATCCTGGACTTCTGGCACCTTCATCCAGCGCCTGGCAGGGTGCTCTTTCTGGCTTGTTGCATGCAAGCAGGCTTTCGAGCAGACAGGGACATTCTTGCCGTGAAGGATCGCGCGCCGGGCATGGTGGGCACGCTTCGTCGCGCGCTGTGGCACCTCCGACACGGGGGACCCGCCCAGCTGCGGACCTATCTCCGCAGGCAGCGGGTGCCGATGGCGGCGCAGACCGGCGGAGCCCGCCGGACGAAGGACGGTCTGACGTTCGACCCGTGGCCCGCCCGCCCCACGTCCGGAACGGGAACCACGACGTCCGTCGCGCCCGACCGGCGAGACCTGCGCGTCGGCGTCGTCCTCGACGACTTCTCGCGCCTCGCGTTCGCGCCCGAGTGGAACCAGGTGGCGCTGACGCCGTCGACCTGGCGTGACGAGCTCGCCGCCGGACTGGACCTGCTGTTCGTGGAGTCGGCCTGGAACGGGAACGACGGCGCCTGGCAGTACCACCTGACCGGCACGTCGGCCCCGCGCCCGGCGTTCGTCTCTCTCGTCGAGGCCTGCCGGGCCGCAGGCGTGCCGACGGTCTTCTGGAACAAGGAGGACCCGGTCCACTTCGAGGACTTCCTCGACACCGCCCGGCTGTTCGACCGCGTCTACACGACCGACGTCGACCGCGTGCCCGCCTATGTCGTGGCCCTCGGGCACGAGCGGGTCGGCGTGCTGGAGTTCGCCGCACAGCCGGCGATCCACAACCCCGTCCGGCTGCACGGGCGCGGGCCGGAACGCGACGTCGCGTTCGCCGGCATGTACTTCGCGCACAAGTATCCCGAGCGGCGCGAGCAGATGGACCTGCTCCTCGGCGCGGCGCTGGACGTGTCGCCCAGGATGGAGCACGGCCTGGAGATCTTCAGCCGGTTCCGCGGCAAGGACCACAAGTACCAGTTCCCCGCGCCGCTGGACGGCCGCGTCGTCGGCTCGCTGGACTACGACCGCATGCTGACCGCGTACCGCGAGTACAAGGTCTTCCTCAACGTGAACTCGGTGGTCGGCTCGCCGTCGATGTGCGCGCGCCGGATCTTCGAGATCACCGCGAGCGGCACACCGGTCGTCTCCACGCCGAGCGCAGCGGTGGGGGAGTACTTCCCCGCCGACGAGGTCTTCGTGGCGGCCACCCGCGAGCACGCGGCGCACACCATCCGCGCGCTGGTGCGCTCTCCGGAGCTGCGCGACCGGGCGGTGCACAAGGGGCAGCGTCGCATCTGGCGCGAGCACACCTACGCCGCGCGGTCCCAGCGGGTGCTGCACGATGTGGGTCTCGCCGCATCGGAGGTGGTGCCACGACCCCGCGTGACAGCCCTGGTCTCGACCAACCGCCCGCACCAGCTCGACCACGTCCTGGCCACGCTCGGGGCCCAGCAGGGTGTCGACCTCCAGGTCGCCCTGCTGACGCACGGCTTCGAGGTGGACGACGCCGAACTGCGGGCGCGGGCGAAGGAAGCCGGCGTCGAGACGTTCGAGCTGCTGTCGGCGCCGTCCGACGTGCCGCTGGGCGCCTGCCTGAACCTGCTGCTGGACGCCGCGGATGGCGACGTCGTGGCCAAGATCGACGACGACGACCTGTACGGCCCGCAGTACCTGTCGGACCAGCTGCACGCCCTGACCTACTCGGGCGCTGACGTGGTCGGCAAGCAGGCGCACTACATGTACCTCGAGGGGCCGGACGCGACGATCATGCGGTTCGCGGACCGCGAGCACCGGTACACGGACCGCGTGATGGGGCCGACGATCGTCGCCGCGCGTGCCGTCGCCGCCGACGTGCGCTTCCGCGAGCTGGCCCGCGGCGAGGACACGGCGTTCCTCGAGGACATCGTGACGGCCGGCGGGGTCGTCTACTCCGCCGACCGGTTCAACTTCGTCCAGGTGCGGTCCGCCGTCGGCGGGCACTCCTGGGACGTGACAGATGCCGAGCTGCTCGCGAGCGGCGAGGTCAGGCACTACGGACGTGCGGCGACGCACGTCATCTTCTGAGACGGGGAACATGGGGATCAGCAGCGTCAGCGTGATCGGGCTCGGGTACATCGGGCTCCCGACGGCGGCGATCCTGGCCGCGAACGGCGTGGCGGTCACGGGCGTGGACATCAGTCCCGCGACGGTCACCGCGGTGAACCGCGGACGGGTGCCGTTCGTGGAGCCGGACCTGGCGGGGTACGTCGCGGAGGCGGTGTCGGCGGGCAAGCTTCGTGCGGTGTCGACCCCCGAGCCCGCCGACGCGTACATCGTCGCAGTGCCCACGCCGTTCATGAACGACCACAAGCCCGACCTCTCCTACATCAGGTCGGCCGCCGAGGCGCTGGCGCCCACGCTGCGCGGCGGTGAGCTGGTGATCCTCGAGTCGACCTCGCCCCCTGGCACCACGCAGCGCATGGCGGACTGGATCCTCGCCGAGCGCCCCGACCTCAGCCTCGACGGCTCGGCCGGCCGGCCCCGCATCTACGTCGCGCACTGCCCGGAGCGGGTGCTGCCGGGGAAGATCATGGTGGAGCTGGTCACCAACGACCGGATCGTCGGCGGGATCACGCCGGAAGCCGCGCAGCGTTCGCGCGACCTGTACCAGGTCTTCTGCCAGGGCGAGATCCTGCTGACCGACGCCGCGACCGCCGAGGCGGCCAAGCTCGTCGAGAACTCGTTCCGCGACGTGAACATCGCCTTCGCCAACGAGCTGTCCCTCGTCGCTGACCGGCTGGGCATCGACGTCTGGGAGCTCATCAGGCTCGCGAACCACCACCCGCGCGTGAACATCCTGCAGCCCGGCCCCGGCGTGGGCGGGCACTGCATCGCCGTCGACCCCTGGTTCCTCGTCGACGCCGCGCCGCAGGAGGCCCGGCTGATCCGGACGGCCCGCGAGGTGAACGACGCGAAGCCCCGCTGGGTGCTGGACAAGGTGCTCGACGCCGTCGCCGGGGTCGAGGCCCCGGTCGTCGCCGCCTACGGGCTGGCGTTCAAGCCGAACATCGACGACCTGCGCGAGTCGCCGGCCGCCGAGATCGTGCGTGAGCTGGCGACCACCTCCCCGGAGATGACGGTGCTGGCCGTCGAGCCGCACATCGACGAGCTGCCCGCCGCTCTGGCGGACCTGCCCAACGTCCGGCTCGTCGACGCCGAGGAGGCGCTCGCGCGCGCCGACGCACACGCGCTGCTCGTGGACCACACGGTGTTCCGCGCCCTGGCCGAGAGGCTGACGACCAAGCGGCTCGTGGACACGCGGGGCATGACGGTGGCCAGGCGCGCCTGACCGCCGCCGGTGGTCAGGCGGTCTCGAGGACCGCCGTGAACGTCTGGCCGCGTGCGTCGGACAGGTCGACGAGCAGCGTCGAGGCGGTGCCTTCGGTCTGTACCTGGATCCGCGGGTCGGCGCTGACCACCTGAAGGATGCGGTGGTCGAGCCCGACCCGTGCCGTGCCCTGCACGGTCTGGCTCGGGTCGCTCAGGGCCACCGACAGCGTCTTCCCGTCCCGGACGAGCAGCACGGACACCCTGGTACGGGCGGTGATGCCGGCGACTGACTGCTCGCCGGTGGACCCGAAGCTGGCGCCGACCGTGTCGCCCTTGCGGACGGCCTGCAGCCCGAGCGTGTTGGAGAGCACCGTCACCGGCGGGTCCGCCGCGTAGGCGCGGACCGTCTCACGGGAGGCGCCGGGCAGCAGGACGTAGGCGTACCGATCGCCCTGCGGTCCGTGCCCGTGGTCGATGCGGAGCGTCACGTAGTCGTGCCGGATCTCGTCGTCGAAGTCGAACGCCGTGCTCCGGTTGATGTCGGACCAGCGCCCGGTCCGCGACTCCCGCGACGCGCGGACGTGCGCGTCCGACAGCAGGACGTAGCCGATGTCTGACCCTCCGGCGGGACCCGTGAGGTGCGCCCAGCCGGGGTTGTCGAACGACCGGTCCGTCGGTGCGGTCCCGAGGTCGGTCCCGTCGACGACGAACGGCTGGGTAGCGCCGGCGGAGAGCCTGCGGTTCTCGACGACGGTCTCGACAGGGCGGCCGCCGGGACCGGTGATCCCGGCGCCGAGCGCCACGATCTCGTCCCCGAGCAGGAACCAGGTCTTGCGTCCCGTCACGGCACCGGGGGAGCTGGCGGGGGTACGGAACGCCATGGTGGCGAGACCGTTCGAACCGAGCGAGACACCACCGACCAGTGCGGCGTCGCTGAGCGCCTCCGCCCCGCTCCCCGGCGCCGGCTCTCCGGTGGGGACGGTCGTGCCGGGGATGCGGGTCGCGTCCACGGTCGGCCAGTAGCCGTCGTCGAACTGGGCGAGGTCGTCGTCGTACAGGTAGGTCGCGCCGCTGCCCGTCCACCAGCCGTGCTGGTTCTCGCCGTTGATCGCCTCGTAGGTCGCGATCCGGGAGGAAGACATGGCTATCGCGAACGTGAACCCCGGGCGCCGGTGCACCACGCGATCCATCCCGGCGAAGACCCTGGTCCCCTCCTCCGGAGTCGCGGTGGGCACCGCGGAACTCAGCAGGCGATGGGCGGCCGCGACCGCGGGCACGTTGTTCGTCTCGGGGAACGGTGTGAGCGTGTCCTGCTCGATCACGAGGCGGGTGATGCCCGCGAGCACGTCCCGTCGTTCCGGCCGGGCCAGCTCGGTCAGGGCGAGGAACGCGCCCATCGCGATATGGCCGGCGTTGTGGTCGGTGGCCGGCCGGCGCGAGATCTCGCGCCCGCGCACGGGGCTCATGAGCGCACCCTTGTGCAGCCACGGCGCCACGCCGTCGACGGCGAAGTTCACGAGGAAGTCGAGCTGCGCGTCGTCGACCTGCCAGGGGGAACCGTGCAGCAGCTCCGCGAGCCGTACCGAGCTCCTGAGGAACGAGGTCCCGTATCCACCGGTGTACGGGTGATGCTGGTGCTGGATGAACGAGCCGTCAGGGTAGACGCCGTTGCCTGACGTCACGGTGCGGAGCGCGCGCTGCAGGCCCTCGCGTGCGGCGTCGAGCTTGGCGCCGTCGTCGAGGAGCATCGCGCGTTCGGCGACGACCTGAGAGGTCCAGACCAGGTTGGCTCCCTCCTTCGATGGCTCCGGCGTGAACGAGTCGACGGGGGCCAGGTACCGCTCGAGGCGGTCCGTCGCCAGGTCGTCACGCAGCAGCAGGCAGATCGAGGTGAGTGCGAGCGGGACGCTGATCTCCCGGTCGAACCAGGGTTCCTCCAGCGTGGTCTCGTAGCCCGCGTAGCGTTCGTGCAGGAGGTCGAGCCCGTCGACGAGGCGGGTCCGCAGCTCGGGGTCCCGGTACAGCGTGCCGCCTGCCGTCCCGTAGGCGAGGGCCATCGAGTTGAGGCGGCCCGACGTGTGGCGCAGCGCCACGGCGCGCGTGCGGCCGGTGCCGTCGAGCGGAAGGTCCGGCCAGACGCCCGTACTGTCTCCGCGGGGGGACATCTCGGCGAGGGCCTTCCTGGCAGCGGCGTCGACGCCTGCTACGGCCTGGGCTATCTCCGGCACCGACAGATCGACGTCACCGCCGGTGAGCTGGGCGTACCAGCGCGCCCGCAACCGCGCGTACGGGGTAGTCGCAGTAGCCTCGGCGGGTGGTGTCGGACTGCTCGTCGGGTCAGGTTCGCCCCGGCGCAGATACGTGACGCCGATGCCTGCCCCGGCCACGGCGAGACCGCCGACGAGCAGTAGCTGGCGGCGGCCGATGATCAGGCGGCGGTTCGGCTGTTCGCCGTCGGTGGAGGTCATCAACGTGCGAGGGTACCCGTGCCGCGAACGTTCGGTTCACGGCGAGCTTCTTCACCTTCGGGGGAGTTGGCTGCTTTCGCCGGTTGGACACATTTCCGTGCTGGTCAGCCGTTAGCATGGGCCGACCAACGGCGCATCTTGAAACTGTGATTTTCCACGCTGGAAGCTGGATCACGAAGGGGAGCAGAAGATCTTGACGGGGACTCCCGGGATACGGGACGAGCAGATACCGCTCCTGTCGGTCGTGGTGCCGGTCTACGGGGTGGAGAGGTACCTCGACGACTGTCTGAACAGCCTCGTCGACCAGGATGTCTCGCAGGAGATCATCGTCGTCATCGACGCGTCGCCGGACCGCTCGGTGGCGATCGCGCGCGAGTTCGAGGCCGCCTACGAGCAGGTCCGCGTGGTGGAGAACCCCGTGAACATCGGGCTGGGCGCCGCTCGTAACGTAGGCCTGGGCCACGCGCGGGGAAAGTACGTGACCTTCCCGGACAGCGACGACATGGTCGTTCCGGGGGCGTACGCGTCGCTGGTCGCCTCGCTCGAGCGGTCCGGCTCGGACTTCGCCACCGCCTACGCGGACGAGTTCGGCACGTCGTCGGGCCGGCACCGGTACTGGACCACGCGCCCCGAGGTGTACGCGACGGGTGCGGAGGGCGCGACCCTGGCCGACCTCCCGGAGCTGGTGTACGACCACACCGCCTGGACCAAGGTGTTCCGGCGCGATTTCCTGGTGCACGAGGACGTCCGCTGGCCGGAGGCCACCAAGTGCGAGGACGTCGTGCCGTCGGTGCGCGCCTACGCGGCGGCGTCGGCCTTCGACGTCGTGCCCCTCTGCATGTACCTGTACCGGCGCCGGCCGGGGTCCATCACGACCGCGCTGGCGTCGTCCCGGACGATCCTGGACTGGGCGGTCCAGGTCCGGGAGGCACTCCGCGTGGTCGAAGGCGCGGGCGCCCCGGAAGCCGTCCAGCTCTTCGTGGAGAAGGTGATGCGCTACGAGGTCGCCTCGCGCGTCAAGCCGCTCGACGAGGTCGACGGCGAGACGCGGCTGATGGCCACGACACTGGTGACGGAGCTGCTCGAGGCGAGCGAGGCCGCGACGCTGCGCCGGGTGCCGACGCCGACGCTCATGGCTGTCCTCGGTCTCCTGGCCGGCCCCGAGCCGGAGGCGCGGCACGACGGGCTGCCCGCGGCGTTGCTGGAGGTGCTCGGCCTGACCGCCGACGACCCCGGCTCCGGCCCGGCCGCGCGGACGGGACCGATGGTCTCGGTGGTCATGCCCACGTTCGACGTGGACCCGTGGATCGACGCGTGCGTCCGTTCCGTGCTGGAGCAGACGATGGGCGACCTCGAGCTGATCGTCGTCGACGACCACTCGACGGACGGTACGTGGGAGAAGGTCCTCGACTGGGCGCGCCGGGATGCCCGGGTCGTGCCGGTGCGCAACCCCGGCAGCGGAGGTGCGCAGGCCAGGAACGCGGGGCTCGAGCTGGCCACCGGCACGTACGTGATCTTCTGCGACGGCGACGACCTCGTGCCGCGGCACGCGTACCGGACGCTCCTCGACCTCGCGGAGAGCAGCGCGGCCGACGTCACCGTCGGCGGATTTCAGCGGGTGTGGACCTCGACGACGTGGAGCGACCCGACGAAGTACGGGCTGGAGACACGGCTCGAACGGACGACGCTCGACCTCAACCCCCGCCTGATCCGGAACCGGACCTGCTGGAACCGGCTCGTCCGCAGGGACTTCTGGGTGGAGCACAAGCTGCACTTCCCGACCACGCCGCGTGGCAACGACATGCTCCCCATGACCGCAGCCATGCGGTTCGCGCGGAGCATCGCCGTGACGCCGGAGGTGGTCTACCACTACCGTGCGCGCCCCGGCACGAGCTCGATGACCGCGCGCCTCGGCGACGTGCGGTCGCTGATCGGCTACTTCGTGCAGGAACGCCTCTGTGCGGTGCTGGTGGCGGAGGACGACCGGAGCGAGCTCGCGCGCGAGTACTGGCATGCGGCGCTCGGCTCCGACGCGTGGGCGACGCTCGGGAAGCTGCTGCAGGACGGGTTCGACCACCTCGAGAAGGAAGACCTCGTCGCGGTCTCGGCCGCCGTCGCCGGACTGGTCTCGCTCGCGCCCTTCGAGGCGCTGGAGCGGATCGGTGCCCGACGCGCGCTGGTCTTCCACCTGGCCGCCCACGGTCACCTCGACCTGGCACGCACCGTGTGGGAACGCGAGACGGGCAAGAGTTTCGCCGGCGGTTCGGACACGATCACGACGTTCGCCGAGGCGCTCTCGACCGCCATGGCCGACGGGCTCGACCGTCGTCTGGCCGGGAAGCTCTGGCGCAACGACGTGATGCGCCCGTTCATCGACGTGTCCCATGCCTGGGACGACGAGCTCGGCGAGCGGATGATGGTCTTCGCGAGCAAGCTCGATCCGGAGATCTCGCTGCGGTCGACCGCGACCCCTGCGACCAGGGAGGTCCGCGTCGCGGAGGCCCTGCTGCACGGGGAGCTGAACGACGTCTGGCGCGAGTCCCAGTACAACCCGTACAAGTACCGGCCGAAGTTCGCCGCCTCCGTCACGGGGGTCAGAGGCCGCGTGCTGCACCTGCGGGGCAGCGGACCGGTCCGCCCGGGCGTGCGGGTGCTCCGGCTCGTCGCGCTCGGCTCCCTGGGCAAGCAGCGGGACGTGCACAGCCAGCGGCTCTTCGGCCGTGTCTCGGTCGACGAGAAGGGCTGGTCGGTCGACGCGGACCTGACGGCCCTCGAGCCAGGGTACGACTGGCGGATTCGGGTGATCGTCCAGGACGCGTTCGGCGAGCTCGAGCTGCCGGTCCGCATCGAGTGGCCGGGTGGAGCCTCGTCGCTGAGCGTGGTCCGGCCCATGAGGCTGGCGGACGGCGACGAGCTCGGCCTGCGCACGTTCGCCTCCGGTACGGCACGCGTCGCCACCGCTGTTCGCTGGCGCGGTGTCCGGGTCGGTCGGCGCGCCAAGAAGCTGCGCGCCTATCGCGCCGTCGAGTGGCGGATCCAGCGAGCCGCCAAGAACCGCAGGAACCGGAAGAAGGCTGAGCTTCAGATTGCGTCTCGGAGGAACGATGCCTGACGTGAGCGGCCTGCTCGCAGAGCCGGGCACCGCCGTGCCCGCTGCTGCCGCCACGGCCGGTGCGCTCGGGGGAGACCGGGCCATCACCCGGATCGCAGGGGTACCGGTGGTGCACTGGAACCCGATCCGTTCGGGTGCACCGGTGGCGAACTTCGGCGACGTCCTGGGCCCGGCGATAGTGTCCCGCCTGGTGGGATCCTCCGCACGCACCGCCGCGCCCGACGGACCGGCGCTCCTGTCGGTCGGCTCCATCCTGCACCTCGCGCCGGAGCGGTCCGTCGTCTGGGGTTCAGGGGTGAACGGCAAGATGCTCGCGGCGACCAAGGAGATCCCGGACGGGGTGACGTTCCGGGCCGTCCGTGGCCCGCTCACCCGCCGCTTCCTGTCCGGCAACGGGTTCGACGTGCCGGAGGTCTACGGCGACCCGGTCCTTCTCCTCGCCGACGTCATGCCGGAGCTGCTCCGGGTGAGCCGCGCTCCGGTGCGGGACGTGCTCTTCGTGCCCAACTTCAACGACAAGGACGACGTCTCCGCGGTGGCCGGTGAGCACGAGCTGGAGACGCTCGACTCGCAGGACCACGTCGACTCGGTGCTCCTGCAGATCGCCTCGAGCCGGTTCGTGATCAGCACGTCGCTGCATGCCGTCATCGTCGCGGAGGCGCTCGGGATCCCCGCCCGCTTCGTGCGGTCGGCTCACGAGCACCCGTTCAAGTACCGCGACTACCTCGCAGGCACGGGCCGGGCGTTCGAGCCGATCGCCGAGACCGTCGAGGAGGCGTTCGTGCTGGGCGGCCAGCCCGAGCCGAGGTTCGACGCCGACGCGCTGCTCGAGGCGTTCCCCTGGGAGCTGTGGTCGTCGGGCGACGGAACGCCGTGGGCGGATCCGGAACGAGGGCGAACCGACCCCGACGACCGGGACCGGGTATGGATCGCCGCCATGGAGGACTCCCACGGCGCGGCTCTCGACCGTGTGCGGGCCGAGTACGAGGGCCTCCTGCGCGCCCTCACCGACGACGTCGGACGCACCACCGGCGCGGCCGAGCTCGCGGACCTGCGGCAGTGGCACTACGCCGAGGTCGCGCCGGACGCCCTGCCGGCCGATCTCAGGAGCGTTGACGCAGCGGTGCGCACGTGCTCCGTCGCACGGATCGAGGAGGCCGCCCGGCGGGTCCGGGACGGGCTGCGCGCCGTGGCGTACGCGGCGGTGTCCCGGCCGCGGGGGACCGTGCTGAGCCTCGCGCTGCTGCTGGCCGACACGCAGACCCCGATCGGCGAGGTGCGGCTCACGAACGAGGCGCTCGGCGAGCACGTCGCCGTGCCGCACCACATGCTGCCGCCCAGGACCGCGCAGCTGGACCTCGACGTCGTCCTGCCGTCCGCCTGGGGTGCACCCGAGGCCATGCGGTGCCTGGTCTCCGTCCGGTACGACGACGGGACGGTCCGGACGACGGAGCTGGCCTGGTCCGAGGACCTGCCCCGGCTCGCGCCGGAACCGGTGCACGTGCCGCCGTCGACCCCGGTCGGCGCCCAGGAACAGGAGCGATGACGTGGCCAGGATCAGTGTGTTCCCCTACTGGACCACGAACCCCTATCTGAACATGCTCTACATGGAGGCCCGTTCGCAGGGCTGGCGGGTCGACGGGAAGTGGCGCTACCACGAGCTGCTGAACGAGCTCAAGGCGCTCGAGGCCGGCGACATCCTGCACATCCACTGGACGAGCCCGGTCGCGGAGAACGTCAAGAACGCGGCGGAGCTCCGGTCGCGCATCACGCGGCTCGACGGCGCGCTGTCCGATGCCCGGTCCCGTGGCGTGGAGGTCTTCTGGACCGTGCACAACACCATCTCCCACGACACGGGCTACCACGCGGAGGAGGTCGAGCTCGCGAAGGTGCTCGCCCGCCGGTCGTCCCGGATCATCGTGCTCAACGCGCAGACCGCCGAGGTCGTCTCGGAGTACTACGAGCTCCCGGCCGAGAAGGTGTCCCGCGTGCGGCACGCGAGCTACCGGGGCGTCTACGAGCCGTCACCGGGGCGGCGAGCGGCACGACGGCGGATCGGCACCATCCCTCCCGGTGACCTGGTCATCGGGATAGTGGGCGGGATCCGCCCGTACAAGGGCCTCGGGGACCTGCTGCGAGCGGCGGGCCTCCTTGCCGAGCGCAACCCCCGGGTCTCGATGCTGCTCGCCGGTGGCACCACCGCCGAGGCGATGGCGGAGATCGAGGCGGCGATGCCGGGGAACGTCACGGTGCACCGGCGCCACGGCCAGCTCACCGACGAGGAGGTGGTCACCTGGGCCTCCGCGTGCGACCTGTTCGCGCTGCCGTACACGCGGATCCTGAACTCGGGGAGCATGCTGCTGGCCGCGACCCTCGGCGTCCCGTGCGTGGTTCCGGGCGAACCGCACCTGCTCGCGGAGTACGGCGACGAGCAGTGGATCGAGTTCTTCGACACCGAGGCCACCTCGCGGGTGGATGCGCTGGCCGAGGCCATCGAACGCGGCCTGGACCGGCAGAACGGCGCACGGGCACGGGCCGCGGAGCAGTTCGCGGCGTCCTACACGATGCACGACATGTCCGTGGACTTCGCGGAGCTGCTGCCGAGATGACCGTCGAAGCTCGGAAGCCGGAGGGCACCGTGAACGAGGTAGCCGCACTGCCAAGGGGCACCACGGTGCTCCACATCGGCGCGCCCAAGACCGGCACGACGTCGCTGCAGCAGTCGGCCGCCGGGTCTCGGGCGCGGCTCCGTGAAGGCGGGGTGATGTACCCCGGCCGGTACGAGAACCACCGCCGGTTCGCGAGGTCGTTGCTCGGCTACGCCAAGGAACCCTGGCTCACGGAGCGCGCACCGGCCCACTGGTCGACGGGCATCCTCGCGCAGCTCGTGAACAACGAACGCGACTACGCGCTGGTGAGCAGCGAGGCCTTCTCGACCGCCGGCGCGCGCGACGTCGCGCGGGTTCGAGCGGAGTTCACGATGCCAACCCATGTCGTACTGACACTTCGGCCACTGCCCGGGATGCTCCTGTCCACGTGGCAACAGTGTGTCAAGAACGGGGAGTCCGAGACCTTCGACACCTGGCTGAACGCTGCCTTCCGTGAGCTGCCGATGCTGCGCATGCCCGGCGGCGACGTCTTCAAGGAGAGCGACGGCACGAACCTCGTGGGACGGTGGGCGGACGCCTTCGGCCCGGAGAACATGACGGTGGTCGTGCTCGATCCCACGGATCGCGACCACATCTTCCGGGTCTTCGAGGACCTGCTCGGACAGCGCCGCGGGACGCTGGAGCGGGTCACCGCCAACTCGGGCATGAGCGCGGTCGAGACCGAGTTCTTCAGGCAGGCGGCGGAGCGGATCTTCCAGGAGACAGGGTCCCGCGCCCGTCGGGGACTCTTCCACGGCGGTGCGGTGAACGCCGTCATCGCTGGGCGGCCGCGGCGGGCCGACGAACCTTCGCTGCGGGTGCCGGAACGGGTGACCACACATGCGGCGACCGCCGCGATCCGGATCGCCGAGCAGATCGAGTCCGCCGGCGTCCGCGTCGTCGGTGACCTCTCCGATCTTGCGGCAGCGGGACGGGTCGGTGACGAGGCACCCTTGCCGGACCAGGTGCCGAGCGACCTCGCTCTGATCGCGGCAGGTGGCCTGGCGCGCCGCGCCGTCCAGCTCCGCGGGGCAGGAGCGGACGGCGCCACGACGGCCGCCGTCGACCCGCCCGACGAGTCCGACGGGGTCCCCGACAGCAGGCTGAGCGCTGCCGAGGCCGAGTTCCTCGCCGCCCTCGACGAGCACCTGACGGGCGCCGGGACCTTGGACGAGGCCGACGTGCGCAGGCTGCGTGCGTCCGCCGTCCGGCGGATCGTCGGCGCGCGGACGGAGGGTGACGTCGCGGATCCGGCTGCCGCACCGCTCCCGGGAACGGCTCCGACCCGGCCGGAGCGGATCCCGAGCGAGCTCGCGCTGCAGGCCGTCATCGGCGTCTACGAGGGCGCACAGCGGCTCACCTGAGGGTGAACCTCTTGGTTGTGGGCGGGATAGCTGCGACTACGTACCCGTTCTAGGCGCAACGGTCACGCCCACAACCAAGCCCTTCCTATCGCGCCAGCGGCTTCGTGTGGTCTGCCGACCAGCCCGTGGAGCGGGCGAACATGCCGAGCAGCGCCTGGACCGCGAAGTCGAAGGGGACGACGTCGGGGGCCGCCAGCGCCGCGTCGTCGGCGGTGGGTACCGGACGCTCCAGCTCCGCCAGGTCCCCGACGACCCGCACACCCGTCGACCGCACGCTGTCGGCCAGGATGCGCCCTGCTTCGACGCACGACTCGGCGGCCCACACCGGGATCCGCAGCTTGCCCTCGGACTCCTCGGGCTCGCGGCTGGACAGCAGGCGGTGGACGACGCCGTTGTGCACGAGGTTCCGGTGCTCGCGCGACGAAGCCTGCCACTCGCCGATGACCTGCTGGTTGAGCCGGTGGACGAGTGCCGCTTCCGCTGCGGACATGCTTCGGTTGGCGCCGGTGCCGACCGGAGGCTCGGACCGTAGGATCCCCGCCGGGAGGTCAAGCATCGACTCGAAGGTGTCGAGCAGGCGCGTGGGACGGTCCTTCTCGAGGACGATGACCGTGATGTTCTCCGGGCCTACCGCAGCGGACCACCGTTCGAGCAGGCCGTAGCCGTCACGCCGGTGGAAAGCGCCCGACGCCTCCACCGTCGCGGGATCCTTGAGCACCCGCCGGAGGTACGTGTCGAGCGACTCCGTGTTGCCCCGCTTGAGGCTCTCCTGCCAGTAGGACGGCACGAACGTGCCGAAGTTACGCAGGACCAGCGTCACGTGCACGGGAACCCGCCCCAGGTCCCCGAGGGCGTCGACGGTGCGGCGCGCCCCGTCCAGGTTCGTCGTGCAGATCATCTCGAAGGAGACGAGACCGCGCCTGGCCTCGTGCTGGTCGAGCTCCTGCTTGAGGTTCAGCCACCACTGCTCCTGCGGTGTCGGGTCGGAGAGATACCCGACCCGCAGCCCGGCGAGCCATGAGGTCGCCTTGTGGTGGTTCTCGCCCCGGCCCGGGTAGATGACACCCTCATTGCGGAGCCTCTTCTTGAGTCGTGAGGCCGCGTACTGCAACGCGGTCGACCCGGTCTTCGGCAGGCCGATGTGCAGCAGGCGAGCACCAGGCGGGATGGGATCGACCGTGTCGGCGGCCATGGGCGCAGGAATCATGGGTTCTTGGGCCCGATGCGGACTACGTGTTCGGCGATACGGGCAACCATGAGCTCCCCGTACAGCTCGTTCGCGTGGATGCGGTCGGCCTCGCCCTCTTCCCGCACGTTCTCGAACTCGGGTCGCAGGAAGCCGTCGGCGTCGGCCGCTTCGACGGGAGGCTCGATCAGCGCGAGATCTCGGTCGGCGAGCCAATCGCGCCACACTTCCCGCGAGAGCGAGTCAAGATGCTGCAGGAGTTCGGGTCGGTAGCCGTCCTCGGTCATGGCTGGGTGATTGCGTCGAGGCGGTGGCCCGGAGATCGCGAAGGCGGGAATGCCGAGAACGGCGAGCCGTTCGTAGACCATCCGTGTGCCTCGGTGATCCCATTCGAGCATGGCTCTGATCGCGTCGTCCGTCATGGGGGTAAGTCCGCCCCGCGCCAGGTGAGTCGGCGCGAAGGTCCGCCACATCGCGTCACGGTAGAGCCGCCGCGAGGTGTTTGCGACGTTGCAGAAGCCCCACGGGCTCGTCGCGGGGACCGTCTTCTCACCGGTCCATTCGGCAAGGTCCTGCTGGAAGCGTTGGTCGGTGAACGTGAGCGACCCCTGATCGACAGCGCCGAAGATGCCCGGTGTGAGCAGGTCCTTCGTGATGCCGGTGAAGAAGATCTCGGCGTCACCAACCGCGAAGTGGCGTGGTGCGACCCGCTTGGCGTTGAGGTGTCTCGCACGGCCGGCGACGGACTGTCGGGCCGCGCCGACGAGGCAGATGACGTGGGAGTTGCCCGCAATATATGCCGTCATCGTCCAAAAGCCTCCAGGATCAGCTCGTCGCAGACGACGTCGTCCGCAGTTCGCTCAGGCCTCGTCGGGGCTGCGGCCGTATCCGCTTCTCGAACAGGTTTCGGCTCGCCGGCGTCGCCGTGCGCCGAAAAGAAGACATCCATCACCTGTGCAACGCCTGCGGCGGAGACCGACCGCAGGTTGGGCTCGTAAGCCAGGGCTCGCATCGGATGCGAGGAGACGAGTTCGTAGGAGGGGAAGTAGTCGACGAAGTCGTACGTGTCGTACAGCTCGCTGCACACAGCACGAAGGATCGACTTCGAAGCGACCGTGGCGGGGAGAACGTGGTGACCAGACGCCGTAGCGGTCAGTGGAACCGGTGACACCGTGATCAGGAATCGCATTGCCGGGTTGATCGACCGCGCGTAGGCGATGAAGGTCTCAAAGTCCTCGAGTACCTGTCGAAACGTGAAGTTGACGAATCGGTGCTTTGTCTCGTCGAAATCGCCGTGGACCGTGCCCGGGCACGTCGGGTAGATCGTCCCGTCCTCCAGGTTCTCCCACGCCTCGGTGAGTCCGAACGTGAAGACGAAGAGGTCGGTCCGGGCGAGGAGCGAGTTCACGGCTCTCAGGTGTGCGTCGCGGTGGATGCGAAGCTCCTCGAGGCTCGAGTACCCACGGGGCTCGATCGAAGGTCGGTAAGGGTCATAGAAACGCTTGCCGTCGGTCCAGTACTCGTCGACGGGTGTGTGCTCGCCGCGCGCACGCGCGAAGGTCTGCACGAGCTGCCGCGCGCTGTAGATGTTCCCGTATCGAGCGGAGTAGATCCCGAAGCCGAACTTGCTGTGTGCCTCCTCGGGTAGGGATGCAGGGGCCGGCTCGACGTCGATGAAACCGTAGCCCCGACTCTTGAACTGCCTGCCGATGTGCTGAGCGAAGCAGCTTCCGGCTGCGGTGATCCGAGTCGTTCGTGCGATGTCGAAGCGCGGAATGTACACGTCCGCGAGCTCCATCGGGTTGCGCTGCGCAACCGCCTGCTTCCAGAAGGCGCGACTTGGAAGCTCCTGATAGGGGTGCATGTCAACTTTCTTCCGGGGAATCAGTAAGAGTGCTTGCGCGTGAAGACGTCATTCACGCTCTCCTTGTCGAACGGTTCGCCGAGCCACTCGAAGAGCCCCTTGAGTGTGTCGGGGTCGGCGACATAGTCGTTGTAGTGCACCCGGTGGGTGCGCTTCGGATAGGCGGCCTCCAGCTCGTTGAACTGAGCTTCCGCGCGCTCGAGGATGGCGGCGCCGTTCTCCCGCTCCTTCCACCACTTGCTCGCCAGCACGTCGGCGTGGTCACGGGTGTTGATGACGAACCGTGCCCGGGGGAAGAGGCGGACCAGGAAGTCCGCGTAAGGGCGCCAGTTGGAGTGCACCCAGCGGATCTCCTTGAAGCCCGTCACGCGGGTTCCTGCCGGAGGCTGCAGCAGCGAGGCCAGCACGAGTGAGCGCAGGAGAGCGAGGGTCGTCTCGGGCGAGAACTGGTTGATCCCGAACCAGGGGTGCGACGGCGTGTCCGGAGACTTCTTCTTCGGGTCCGTGTGCTCGCGGCTCGCCTTGTCGAGCGTGTTGAAGTACGCGAACAGGCTGTACAGGGAGTCGCCGTTCTCGCCGCGGATCACGTAGCCGGGGATCGAGTTGAGGACCCCCTGCAGCAGGGTCGAACCGGATCGTCCGTACGTGACGATGAAGACGCAACCGAGAGGGTCGCGTGCGGCGGCTGAGTCGTACACGGTTCTACTTTCCTTCGGCGGTGTACTGCTTGACGAGGCGCCTGACGTCGTGCCATCTCGGCAGCTTGCGGCCGAGCAGCTCCTCCATGAACCGGATGTCGTCGGCGTAGAGCGCATGGAGCGCGGCGATCTCCTGGGCGGTGATCGGGCTCTGCTTCTTGAACTGCGGGAGCCAGCCGACGTTACCGACCTTCGCCTTGGGCTTGAGGGACTCCCAGAACTCCGGCGCGTCGTCGACCCGCAGGGTGCTGAGCGCCTCCTGCAGGTAGACGCGCGGACGCTCGACGAGGTCGTCGAAGACAAGCACCCGCAGGCGTTCCGGGCCGAGCGTGCCGGCCCAGGCCTCGTAGTGCCGCCGGTAGAAGCCGCGGTCGACGATCCCCAGCCGGGCCGGGGTCTGGAAGATCCCGGCGCCCAGCTCGATCTCGGCGTTCGAGAAGTGCCGCCAGTACGCCGAGATCGCTCGTTCGACGGGGTTGCGCAAGCTGAGCAGGACGGGAGCGTCCGGGTCCAGCATGTCCCGGATCGCGGCAGCCGTGTCGTGCTTCCGTGGCGGGGAGAACTCGCTCCGGGGGTCGGCCACCCAGAAGTAACCGGGTGAGCGGTGGCCCCGCAGCGGCTTTCCGCCGTCCGCGAAGGGCTCGAGGAACTTCTGGATCTCCTCGTCCTTGGTGAGCCGCGCGGGCCGGCTGAAGAACGGAGCGGCGTCCTTGGCCACGTCGACCTGCGGATGACGGCTGAGCTGGTGCTGCAGCCACTGCGTCCCGCCCTGCTGGGTGCCCGCGATGAGGAAGTTCGGACCGCCCTCCAGACGCCGCAGCGGGGCGACGGAGCCCTGTGCGCCCTCCCCAGCACCGGCCACCCGCTCCTGGACGGTGACGCGCTCAGGTAGGGCAGCGCCCGGCGCCGCCGCCGGAGCCGTGCCACCGGCGTCCTGCTGCACCGGCAGGTCCGCGGTCATCGTCCGGGTCGCGCCCGTCCCCCAGATCACCCGGCCCTCGGCGCCCGTGAGCTGCCGCACGATGTTCAGGTACACGTTCTCCGCGTAGTGGAACGGCGCGTCGCCCCACGGATGGGTGGCGCTGGACACGACCTCGGACGGGTCCAGCGAGATCACCTGTCTGGCCAGTGTCTGCGCCGCGAACTGTGCGTACGACTGGAACACCGGGTTCGCGTCCCGGGCCGAGACGCCGAAGGAGTCCGGCGTCTTCTCTCCGGTCTCGGACCGCTCCGCCCACGGGATGTCCAGCAGCACCACATTGGCCTGCGGCATGTAGTGCCGCAGGCGTTCCCCGATGTAGCTGATCGCCGTCTGCCAGTACTCGAAGTGCTGCTGCGTGCCGAACGCGAGGTACTGGGACCCCTGGGGCAGGTACTGCTCGGAGCCGGACTGGATGAGCTCCAGCGAGCGGGTGACCACCGAGCCGTCGGGCAGCAGGTAGGCGCCAAGGCGCTCGTCGACCAGGTCGACCAGCACGAGGTCGGTGCCGGCAGCGGCCGAGGCGATCTGCGGCCGCAGGCTCGACGCGAAGTCACCGGAGAGCATCCGCTGCTGGAACTGCGACTCGAGGGTCGGTGGCGCCATGAGCTCGACCGGGCGGGTGTACGCGCTCAGCGCCGACTGGCGTGCCACGTACGCGACGAGCTCGAACTGCTCGGGATCCAGATGTTCGAACGTGTCCCGCGACACGCACGAGCCGTAGATGAAGACCCTGGTCTTGCTCTTGCTCATACCCCACCCTCTGCTGGAACTGCCTCTGCCGAGACAGTGCTGAACTGCTCGTCCACCAGGTCGAAGTCGGGCAGCACGTCGGGCAGCACCGGCGCGAGCACGCGCGCCGTCGCGTCAAGCACCCGCTTGGCGCTGTGCCCGTCCCCGTACGGGTTGACGGCCTGCGCCATGGCTGCGTAGGCGGCCTCGTTCGTCAGCAGCCGGTTCACCTCTGCCACCACACGCTCCTCGGCGGTACCGATCAGGCGGGCCGTGCCTGCCTCGACGGCCTCGGGGCGCTCGGTGTTGTCCCGCATCACCAGCACCGGCTTGCCGAGGCTCGGCGCCTCCTCCTGGAGCCCGCCGGAATCGGTGAGCACCAGCGTGGAGAGCGACAGCAGATGGGTGAACTCGCCGTAGCCCAGCGGCTCGGTCACCGTGACGTTCGACAGCCCGGCGAGGTGCGGCAGCACGGCGTCACGCACCACGGGGTTGCGGTGCACGGGCAGCACCACCTCGACGTCGGGGAACCGTCCGGCGATCCGCGCCAGAGCCCGGCCGACGCCCTCCATGGCGTCGCCCCAGTTCTCCCGGCGATGGGTGGTCACCAGCACCACCCGGCGGCCCGACGACGCCACCCGCGCGACCGCCGGGTCCGTGAACGCCGTCCGGCGCTGCACCGCGAGGTACAGGGCGTCGATGACCGTGTTGCCCGTCACCACGATGTTCTCCAGCTGGACGCCCTCTGCCACGAGGTTGGCGAGGCTCCGCAGGGTCGGCGCCAGGTGCAGCGCGGCGATCTGCGAGGTGATCTTGCGGTTCGCCTCCTCCGGGAACGGCGACATGATGTCGCCGCTGCGCAGGCCCGCCTCCAGGTGCACCACCGGGATCTGCCGGTAGAACGCGGCGAGCGCGGCGGCCGCCGACGTCGACGTGTCGCCCTGGACGATGACGGCGTCGGGCCGGTGCTCCGCGAGGATCGGGTCGAGCCGGCTCATGACGCGGGCGAAGATCTGACCGAGCGTCTGGCCGTGGCTCATGATGTCGAGGTCGTGGTCCGGCACGATGCCGAAGACCTCGTTGACCTGGTCGAGCATCTCCCGGTGCTGGCCGGTGACGACCGTCAGCGAGTCGAACCGGTCGTCGGCCTCGAGGGCAGCGATGACCGGGGCGACCTTGATGGCCTCCGGACGCGTCCCGTAGACGGTCATGACGAGGGGCCGGTTCACAGGTCGCCCGCCTCTGCCTGGAGCGCCGCGATACGCGCCGCCCTGGCCTTCGCCTGCTTGGCGTCGCGCCCCCTGGGGCGGGCATGCCGCTCGCGTACCGGTCCCTTGGCCGGCTCGGGCGTGTCGAACCGCACCTCTGTCTCCCGTCGTTCGGCGAAGGCTTCTTCGAGGATCTGCTTGGCGTCGTCCGGCTTGTCCTTCGCGTGGGCCCACGCCCACTTGCGGTACCGGACCGCGACGTCCTGGGCCTCGCCGTCGAGCACGAGGCGGCCGTGGTGCAGCCAGATGGCGCGGGTGCACGACTCCTCGATGGTCTGTGCGGCGTGGCTCACGAGGAACACCGTCCCCGCTTCCTTCCGTAGGCGCTCCATGCGGACCTCGCTGCGTTCCTTGAACGCGGCGTCACCGGTGGCAAGGGCCTCGTCGATGAGCAGGATGTGGGGGCGTGCCGCCGTCGCGATGGCGAAGCGCAGGCGTGCCGCCATACCCGAGGAGTAGGTGCGCATGGGCAGGTAGATGGACTTGCCGAGGCCGGCGAGCTCGATGACGTCGGGGATGGCGGCCTGCGCCTCTGCGGGGGACAGGCCCATCGCCAGGCAGCCGAGCCGCACGTTCTCCTCGCCGGGCAGGTCGGGGACCAGCGCGGCGTTCACGCCGATGAGCACCGGCGTGCTCTCGGCCAGCACCTGGCCCTTCGTGGGCTTCTCCAGGCCCGCGATGATCCGCAGGAGCGTGCTCTTGCCGGAGCCGTTCTGGCCGACGATGCCTATCTGCTCGCCGGAGTTGGCGACGAACGAGATGTCGGTCAGCGCGCGCACCGTCACCTTGGGCTCCTGGCCCAGGGCGTTGAGCACCGTCCGCTTGAGCCTGGCGCGGCGGCCGCTGGAGGTGTCCGTCGACGGCGTCCGGTAGAACATGCGCAGGCCCTGGACGGCGACTGTCGGCCACAGCACGGGGGTGCTCCCGGACCGTGGCGCGACGGCGGCGATCTGACCGGTGTGCGGCGGGGCCTGCACCGACATCGGGATCGCCCCCGTCAGCGGGCGCTGTACCGGCAGCGGCATCGATGCGGGGCGGCCCTGGCTGAGCTGCGGCGGCATCGGGTAGTCGAGGTCAGCGGCCATAGCTCTCCTCCGCCTGCCAGAAGCTGATGAACCCGATCAGCAGCATGCCGACGGCCCAGCCGCCGAGCCACACCCAGCGCATCGGGTCGGGTGTGGTGGCGTACAGGACGCAGTCCCGCACGATGTCCAGCACGATGAACATCGGGTTGGTCTCGAGCACCATCTGTATGTCGGGCCGGTCCTCGAGGAGGGTGTCGAACGAGAAGAACACCGCGGACGCGTACAGCCAGATCCGCATCGACATCCGGATGAGGTTCGCGACGTCGGGCAGCGCGGCCGCCCACCGGGCCACCAGGAGCGCGAGCCCGGTCGTGAAGATGACCTGCAGGACCAGGGCCGCGGGCACCAGGGCGAGGCGCCAGGTGTACTCCTCGACCGGGGGGATGAAGTGGATCAGCGCGGCGAGCACCACGAGCGTGGGGCCCAGGTTGAGCAGGTTGCGCAGCACCACCGAGATCGGCAGCGCCGCCCGCGGGAACGTGAACGCACGGATCAGGTTCTTGCCTGTTTGTACGGAGCGCGCCCCACCGTTGATCGATGCGGTGGTGAACTGGAACAGGAACACGCCGATCAGCAGGTATCCCAGGAAGTTCTCGATGCCCCGCGCGTTCTTCATCAGCAGGCCGAACACCAGGTAGTACACGGCACCGTTGATCAGCGGGTCCAGGATCAGCCAGGCCTGGCCCAGCAGGCTCTGCCGCGTGCCGCTGGTGACCTTGGCCCGCGCGTCCGCCCACAGGAAGTGCCGACGTGCCCACAGCAGGCGCACGTACTGCCCCAGCGGGGGCCTGGCGCCGACGCGGGACAGGTTGCCGAGCGTCACGAGCTTGGTGGTCGTCGGCGACGCGTCGAACAGGGCCGCGTACGACCCGGTCTCCGGGCCCGAGCTCATGCCTTGACCCCCAGACACTCCCGGTAGATCCCCAGATACGTCTCCGCGTTCCTCACCCATGTCCTCTCGGCGGCCACCGCCCGGCCCAGCTCGACGAGCTCGGCACGCCGTCCGGCGTCGTCCAGGAGGGTAGCGACCACATCGGCCCAGCCCGCCAGATCGTCCGCGCCGACGTGCAGCCCCGCGCCGCCCACGGCCTCCACCAGCGCGGGCAGCGCGCTGGCGACCACCGGGCGGCCCACTGCCATCGCCTCAACGGGCTTGAGCGGGGTCACCAGGCGCGTGACCTCGTGGTCGTGGCGCGGTACCAGCACGACGTCGAGCGCGGCCAGCCAGGTCTGCGCCACACCGGGCGGTACCCGTCCAGGGAGCACCACGTGGTCGGCGACGCCCAGCTCGTCCGCGAGGCGCGCCAGCCCGGGCCGCGAGACGCCGTCGCCCACCAGCACGCCCGTGACGTCGTGCCCGCGGGCGCGCAGCGTGGCCACCGTGCGGACCACCGTCTCCAGACCCTCGTAGTCGACGAGGCTGCTCACCGTCCCGATCGCCGGCCCGGCCGGCAGGCCGAGCGCGGCCCGCGCCGCCTCCGGCGACGGGTGCTGGGCGGCGAGAAGGCTGTCCGGTACGGCGTTCGGCACCACGGTGATGTGGTCGGCGGGGACGCCGCGCGCCACCAGCGCGTCGCGCATGGTTCCGCTGAGCGTCACCACGGCGTCGGCCGCGAGCGCGAGCTCGGTCTCCTTGGCCTGCATCAGCGCCCGGCGGCGGGACGACGCCGCCCGGGCGCGCGCCGCGGGCGTGCCGTGCGACGCCACCCAGGTCTCCTCGGGCAGCCCGCGCACCTCGTAGACCCACGGGATCCCGAGCCGCCGCGCGGCGGCACGCGCCAGGCTCCCGTTGGTCGACGGCGTGGTGGTGTGCAGGACGTCCGCGCCCGCGTCCCGCGCGGCCTCGGTGAGCAGGTCCGTCTCCTGCGCGATCCGGCGCGCGACGTCGGACGCCACGCGGTCCGGGACCAGACGGCGGTAGGTGACGCCGTCGACGACGTCGGTCCCGCGGGCCGTGAGCGACCCGATGGTCAACGGGTAGCCGGGGCGGGTGGTCGCGACCGCCGGCGTCCCCGCGGCGCGCTGCGCCATCAGGATCGCGTGCGAGCGGAGCGTGTAGCCGCTCTGCGTGTGCGGCAGGGAGTTGGTCAGGTGGTGCAGCACGGTGATGCCGCCAGGGCCCGGTGGCGCCGGCGCGGCGCCGGATGCCTGGTTGTCTCCGTCGTCCAGGGGCTCCGGCTGCAGCACGGCCAGCTGGGCGCGGAGGCCGGCGGGTGCGTCCGGTCCGATGGAGTCGGCGTCGCCCAGCAGCCAGGCCGCCCGGTAGTGCGCGGGTCCGGCCCCGTCGACGTCGTCGAGCAGCTCAGGCCTGCCCACCGCGACGGCTACCTCCGCCGCGACCCGGCGGCCGCGGCCGCCGTGCCGTTCCAGCAGCTGCTCCGCCTCGTCCGCCGCGCGTGCCGTGTCGCCGGCCAGCATCCGCCCCAGCGCGTGCGGGGCCGACGGCGACGGCGCGAACCCGAGGGCGCGCACCAGGGGACGGCGCAGCGGCTCCGGAGCCCGCCGGGCCGCCTGGACGGCGAGCCACAGCGGGTCCTCGACGAGCGTGCGCGCCACGAACGACGCGGTGAAACGAAGATGGCGCGCGAGCTCGCCCGCGCGCTGGAACGGCAGCGCCATCAGACCCGGGCCCCCCGGTCGAGCGGGGCGTCCGGCACCGGGCTCGGGAACAGGGCGGCGAGGAGCTCGGCGTACCGGTGGCCCAGCACCCCGTCGCTCGCGTGCTCGGCGACCCAGGCCACGGCGTCGGCCGACGCCGCGGGCACCACGCCGTCGGACAGCCAGCCGCACCACAGGTCGGCGAGGCCCTCGACGTCGCCGGGGCGCACGACGGCGCCCGCACCGTTCAGCGTGACCAGGTTCGCCGCCTCGCCGGCCAGGCTCGCCGAGGCGAGGACGCCGGACGCCATCACCTCGTACAGCTTGGACGGGACCGTCCACTCGAACGGCTCCCAGTCCCGCAGGGACACGACGACGGTGTCCGCCCACGCGTACAGCTCGCGCACCTGGGTGGACGGCACCGACGGCTCGACGCGTACCGGCGCGCCCAGCTCGGCCGCCAGGCGCCGGAGCGGCTCCAGCTCGTTGCCGTGCCCGACGATGCGGACGTCCAGCGCGTGACCGCGCTCCTGGACCAGGGCGGCGGCGCGCACGGCGACGTCGAGCCCTTGCGACCGGCCGACGGTGCCCGCGTAGACGACCCGCAGCGGGCGGCCGGCAAGGCGCACCGGAGCGTTCCCCCGCACCGGTTCGAAGGCCGTCCCGTTGCGGACCACCGCCACGTTGCGGACGCCACGTGCGCGCAGGATCTCGGCGAAGGCGGCGGTGGTCGTGACCACGAGATCCGCCCGGGTCTGGAGGCGCGTGACGGTGCGGTGCACCACGCGCGCCACGAGATCACGGAGGCGACGGCGCAGGCCGCCGGGCCGGTCCCGGCGCAGGAGGATGCCACTGGGCTGGATGAGGTCCGGCCAGGCGTCCCGCATCTCGACGACGAACCGGGCCCGGTGCCAGCGGGCGAGCGCCCAGCCGGCGACGACGCTCGGGATCCCGGGGACCGTCGCGATCACCACGGCGGGCCGGCCGGCGGCGGGCCGGATGCCGTACAGGACGGAGCTGATCGCGGCGACCGTCTGGTCCGCGGCCCGGGAACCGAGCCCATGAGAATGCTCGCGAAAATTCACCCGGATGATCTTCTCGCCGTGGGTGCCCGTCTGCACGGAACCAGGCAGGTATGAAGGTGAAGAGTGGGTGATCTTTCCCGACGGGTAGTGTGGCGGAGGCGTCAGGACGGTCATCGGAAAACCCGCGGTGACCAGGTGTTCCGTGAGTGCTCCCCAGCGTCGCTGCGGGGCTCCCGTCTCCGGTGCGAAATGGTGTGTGACCAGGAGGATCGAGCGGTCCTGCGGCTGTTTCGCTGCAGCGTTCACTGCGACTCCCCTCACTGTTCGGTGCCACCTGGGCGGGCACCGAGATTCACCCCTGAAACGACGCTCCGGTTGCGGGCCAGGCTCAAGAGTAGTAGTCGCGTTCGCCACTATGATCAACATCTATGGCCGCACCTGATCGAATGAGCGATCTTCTCGCCCCGCCCAACCCGGTGGACGGCGATCTCCGTCACGCCCGGCGCGCACCTCGGAGCCGCGGATTCGTCGCCGGCCTGGTGGTCGGTGCTCTGCTGCTCGTGGGCGGGGGAGGTGTCGCGGCCTACTACGCGTACCGGATGTCGCTCGACGACAACCTGGAGCGGATCGAGGACCCGTTCGCCGACGTCGATCCCTCGACGCGGCCCAGCGCTCCCGCGGTCGAGGGCCCGACCGCACCGGTGAACATCCTGGTGCTCGGCTCCGACAGCCGGATCTCCGCCGGCGACCCGACCCAATGGGAAGCCGGTGCGCAGCGCACCGACGCGATCATGCTCGTGCACCTGGCAGCGGACCGGAAGTCGGCGGCGGCGATCTCCATCCCCCGTGACTCCTGGGTACCCATCCCCGGCTACGGCGAGGCCAAGATCAACGCCGCGTTCTCCTACGGCGGCCCTGCCCTCATGATCCAGACGGTCGAGAACCTGACGGGCGTCCGGATCGACCACTTCGCGGTGACCGACTTCGAGTCGTTCGAGGCTCTGACCGACTCCCTGGACGGCGTCGAGATCACGGTGCCCGACGGCAACGGCGGCTCCGTCCGGCAGGCGATGACCGGCGAGGAAGCACTTGAGTTCGCGCGTGAGCGGTACGCGCTGGCGAACGGCGACTTCGGCCGCGTGCAGCGGCAGCAGGCCTGGATGCGGGCGATCGTGGCCAAGGCGAAGAACAGCATGAGCGAGCCCCTGAAGATGGCCAACTTCCTCGAGGCCATCACCAGCTCGGTGGCCGTCGACGAGGGCCTCACGATCGACAAGATCCAGGATCTCGTCATGGGCGCCCAGAGCATGGGTACCAACGACATCACGTTCATGACCGCGCCGTACTCGGGTACCGGGCGCAGCGCCGACGGGCAGTCCATCGTCGTGCTCGACCGGGCGGTGTTCGACCCGCTCATGCAGGCGGTGGCCAAGGACGAGGTGCCGGAGTTCGTGGAGGCCAACCCGGACGCCATGGACGTGCTTCCTGCGGTGGTGCAATAGGACCCGTCCGACCCGTCCCGGGACGCCGAAGTAGAGCGCCTGTCCCCGTTCCCCTCGAGGCTCGCCTCACGCGGAACGGGGACAGGCGCTCTACTTCGGCAGTCGCCGCTCGGGTCAGAGGCCCAGCGCCGCCGCTCGGACGTCCGCCTGGACCCGGGCCAGGCGGTCGCGCGCGGCCACCCGCGCCGCGGACAGGGTGTTGGCCGAGGCGTCCGGATCGACCGGCGACACCACCTCGATGTAGCACTTGACCTTGGGCTCGGTGCCGCTGGGCCGCACGATCACGCGGGTGTCGTCGGCCGTCAGGAGCACCACGCCGTCGGTGGGCGGCAGGCCGTCGAGGCCTTCCGCGAGGTCGCGCACCGAGTCCACCGGCGAACCCGCCAGGACGGACGGCGGCGACGTGCGGAGCGCCGCCATCGTCGACTCGATCAGCGCGAGGTCCTCGAACCGGGCCGACACCTGACCGGTGACGTGCAGCCCGCAGGCGCGGGCGACGTCGTCGAGGCGGTCCAGGAGCGTGCGGCCCTCTGCCGCGAGGCGGTTGGCCAGCTGGGCGACGGCGATCGCCGCCGAGAGCCCGTCCTTGTCCCGCACATGCTCGGGGTCGACGCAGTAGCCCAGGGCCTCCTCGTACCCGAACACGAGGTCCGGGGTGCGCGAGATCCACTTGAAGCCGGTGAGCGTCGTGGCGTGCGCCAGGCCGTGCCGGGCGGCGATCGCCGCCAGCGCGCGCGACGACACGATCGAGCAGGCCAGCGTGCCGCCGGTACCCGCACGGGCCGCACGCTCGGCCGCGTCCCAGCCGAGCAGCATGCCCACCTCGTCCCCGTGCAGCATCCGCCAGCCCTGCGAGGACGCGGTCTCCGCACCCTGGTACGTCCCGTACTGCGGGTCGAGGACGGCGACGGCGCAGCGGTCGGCGTCCGGGTCGTTCGCGATGACGAGCTGCGCGTGGGCGTCCTGGGCGAGGGCGAGCGCCATGTCGATGGCGCCGGGCTCCTCCGGGTTGGGGAACGCCACGGTGGGGAAGTCCGGGTCGGGCTCGGCCTGCTCCTCCACCGGTACGACGTCGGTGAAGCCGGCCTCGGCCAGCGCCCGCGCGAGAGCCACGCCGCCCACCCCGTGCAGCGACGTGGTGACGATACGGAGCTTGTTGCGCGGCTCGCCGTCGTGCAGGGTGGCCACCGCTGCGTGGTAGTCCTCGGTGATCTCGCGGCCGAGCACGGTCCAGCCGGACTCGGCGCGCGGCACGTCCTTGGCGGCGCGCACGAGCGCGATCTCACCGGCGATCAGGGCGTCGTACGGCGGGACGATCTGCGCGCCCTGACCGGCGTCGGTGACGACGCGACCGCCGAGGTACACCTTGTAGCCGTTGTCGGCGGCCGGGTTGTGGCTCGCGGTGACCATGACGCCGGCGTCCGCGGACAGGTGCCGCACCGCGAACGCGAGGACGGGCGTGGGGCCCGGTGCGGGCATGAGCAGCACCTCGGCGCCGGCGGCGACCAGCACCGCCGCGGTGTCGCGCGCGAACTCGGCCGAGCGGTGCCGGGCGTCGAACCCGACCACGACACGCGGGGTGCCGTGGCCGAACTCCTTGGTGAGGAAGGCGGCGAGGCCTGCGGCGGCGGTGATCACCACCGCGCGGTTCATCCGGTTCGGGCCGGCGGCCATGGCGCCGCGCAGGCCGGCCGTGCCGAACTGCAGCAGGCCCGAGAACCGGTCGGCGAGCTCGGCGACGGCCAGCTCGCCCACGTTGGCATCGGTGGTGCGGGCGACCAGGTTGCGCAGCTCGGCGACGTCGGCCGCTTCGACGTCGGCGGCCATCCAGGCCTCGGCGCGCGCGACGAGATCGGGCACGGAGAGCGCCTCGGTGGTGGGCAGGTTGGTGGTCACGGGCGTCAGATCTGCTTGATCACCCGAGCGAGCAGGTCGCTGATCCGCGGCCCGGCTTCCCGGCCCGCCTCCAGCACCTCCTCGTGCGAGAGCGGGTGGGGGCTGATCCCGGCCGCGAGGTTCGTGGCCAGCGAGATACCGAGCACGTCCATGCGGCAGTGCCGGGCGGCGATGGCCTCCAGCGCCGTCGACATGCCGACGAGGTCGGCGCCCATCAGGGAGGCCATCTTGACCTCGGCGGGCGTCTCGTACTGCGGGCCGTGGAACTGCGCGTACACGCCCTCGGGCAGGTCCGGGTCCACGCTGCGGGCCACGTCGCGCAGGCGCGGCGTGTACACGTCGGTCATGTCGGCGAACTTGGCGCCCACGAGCGGTGTCTGCCCGGTGAGGTTCAGGTGGTCCTTGATGAGGACGGGCTGGCCGGGGCGCCAACCGATGTGCACGCTGCCGCAGCCGTTCGTGAGGATCAGGGTCTCGCAGCCGGCGGCCGCGGCGGTGCGGACGCCGTGCACCACGCGACGGGGCCCGAGGCCCTCGTAGAGGTGCGTGCGGGAGCCGAGGACGAGCGCGTGCCGTACCGCGCCGTCGGGCCGCTCGAAGCGGATGGACCGCGTGGTGGCCAGGTGGCCCTTGACCGCGGGCTTGAGGAAGCCGGGGATCTCGGCGGTGGGGATCTCGGCGACGACGTCACCGATCAGCTCGGCCGCACCGCCCCAGCCGGAGCCGAGGACGAGCGCGATGTCGTGCCCTGGCACCCCCGTCTTGGCCGCGATGTATTCCGCGGCCGCCGCAGCGACGTCGAACGGGTCGGTCGTCGGGTCGTCAAGATCCAGGTCCGTGCTCATGGTCCGAGGTTAACGCCACTTTCACCGTGGCACGCGCCCACGACCCCCGGCGAATCCGCCACAGCCGTGGACGATGCGAGAATGAGATCGTGACCCCCCTCGATCCCACAGCTGTCCCGCCCCATGTCGTCGTCGTGGGAGGTGGGCCCGGCGGCTACGAGGCTGCGCTCGTCGCACGCAGCCACGGCGCCCAGGTCACCGTGGTCGAGCAGCAGGGCATGGGCGGTGCGGCGGTCCTGACCGACGTCGTCCCCTCCAAGACCCTCATCGCCACCGCCGAGTGGATGACGATCGCGGACCGCGCCCCGGAGCTCGGCATCCGCATGCCCGACGACGTGGTGGACCCGCTGTCCGACGTCAACGTCTCGCTGGCGACCGGCGGCATCCCCGTGGTGTCCGCGTACGCGGCTCCCGCACCGGCGCAGGCGCTGGGCGGCGCGGGCGTACAGGCGGCCGCGTCAGCTGCCGGGACGGCCGAGGAGAAGCGCAAGCACTTCGTGGACCTGCAGGCCGTGAACAAGCGCGTGCTCGCGCTCGCGCGGGCGCAGAGCGCCGACATCCGCGGCCGGCTGGAGCGCGAGGGCATCCGGATCGTGCACGGCAAGGGCCGCCTGGACGGGCCGGCGCGCGTGGTCGCGGAGCAGGCCGACGGCACCACGGAGGTGCTCGAGGCGGACTCGATCCTCCTCGCCCTCGGCGCGACCCCGCGCACGCTGCCCACCGCGGTGCCGGACGGCGAGCGCATCCTCACCTGGACCCAGATGTACAACCTGCGCGAGCTGCCCGAGCGGCTGATCGTCGTGGGCTCCGGTGTGACGGGCGCCGAGTTCGCGGGCGCGTACAACGCGCTCGGGTCGGACGTGGTGCTCGTCTCCAGCCGCGACCGGGTGCTGCCCGGCGAGGACGAGGACGCCGCCGAGCTGCTCGAGGGCGTGTTCCGCTCGCGAGGCATGACCGTGCTGTCCCGCTCGCGCGCCGCCGGCGCCGTGCGGACGGACGACGGCGTCGAGGTGACGCTGTCCGACGGTCGCGTGGTGCACGGCTCGCACGTGCTCGTGGCGGTCGGCGGGGTGCCCTCGACGTCGGGCCTCGGGCTCGAGGAGGCGGGGGTGCGGCTCTCGGAGTCGGGGCACGTCGTCGTGGACCGGGTCTCGCGCACCTCCGTGCGTGGTGTCTACGCCTCCGGGGACTGCACGGGCGTGCTGCCGCTCGCCTCGGTGGCCGCGATGCAGGGTCGGATCGCCGTCGCGCACGCCCTGGGCGACGCCGTCCAGCCGCTCGCGCTGCGCACCGTCGCGTCCAACATCTTCACCGCGCCCGAGATCGCCACCGTCGGCTACAGCGAGGAGAAGCTGCGCGCGCAGAACTCCAAGTTCATCACCACGACGCTGCCGCTCGCGCGCAACCCGCGCGCCAAGATGCTCGGCATCAGGGACGGGTTCGTGAAGCTCTTCGCGCACCCCGAGGCGGGCGTGGTGCTGGGCGGCGTCGTGGTGGCGCCGCGTGCGTCCGAGCTGATCTTCCCGATCACGCTGGCCGTGCAGCACCGGCTGACGGTCGAGAACGTGGCCTCCGCGTTCACGATCTACCCGTCGCTGTCGGGCTCGATCGCCGAGGGCGCCCGGGTCCTGGACGCGCGGGTAGGCAAGTAGGTCTCAGGCTCTGCTTGTCCGTCGCCTGAGCCTGCGGTTCCGCTCCGGCTCAGGCGACGGAGGCGTCGAGGATGATGCGGCCGTCCTCGATCTTCACGTGCGAGACCGTCAGGCCAGGGACCTTGGCCTCGAGCAGGCGCTCGACGTCGACCGCGATCCGCGCGTCCGGCTGCACGTCCACGACGCCCGGCGGCAGACCCTGCTTCGCGACCTCGTTCTCGATCGGCGCGGCGGCGAGGCTGAGCAGCCGGTGCGCCGGCAGGCCGGCGGCGTTCACCTCGACGGTGAGCGTCGCGACGCCGCGCTCGAAGGATGCCAGCTTGACGTCGGCCCGCACGATCGGCGCGATCTTCACGGCCAGCTTGAGCGGGCCCGGTAGGTCGTCCAGCCGGCGCAGGTCCGCGACCACGCGGATCACGTCTCCGTCGCCGACGACGGAGGTGATGATGGGCGGGGCCTGCTTGGCGATCCTCGCCAGGCCGAGCACCTCTTCGGGCGCGATCCGGATATGCACGAATCGACCTTAACCCAGCATCGTGAGCAGCCGCGGCAGGGCCTCGCCGAACGCAGGGAGCAGCGTCAGCGAGCCGAGGTCCGCCAGGGCGACCCAGCGGACCTCGAGGCTCTCCGGATCGGCCGCGCGCGGCTCGATGCGGTACCCGGGGGCGACGTCGGCGACGACCGTCGTGTACGTCCAGGCCGGGTGCTCCAGCACGTGCGTGCCGACGACGTGCACGGCGGCCGGGTCGATCGCCGCCTCCTCGGCGGCCTCGCGCAGGGCGCCGGCCGCCGGCTTCTCGTCCGGCGCCAGCGCGCCGCCGGGGATGCCCCAGGTACCGCCCATGTGCGACCACAGGGCTCGGTGCTGGAGCACCACGTCCGACGGCGCCCCGTCGGCGTCCCGGCGGACGAGCAGCAGCCCGGCCGCCCCGAACAGACCCCAGTGCCGGTGGTCCCCGCAGGTCACCCAGCCGTCCCCGCCATGCCGGTGCAGGTCGGTCGGGGGTACGGTCGCGTTCGGCACTGCGTCAGTCTGACAGGTCTGGGCGGTGCGTGTCAGCGATTCCTCCTGCGGTCAGGAGGCGACACCCTCGACGACGACGTTGCCGTCCTCGAAACGGAAGTCCGTCACCTCGGCGAACGAGCCGCGCATCAGGGCGCGCACGTCGAGGGAGATGGTGCCGTCCTTGCGGAGCTGCACGGCGTTCTCCGGCAGCCCGTTCTTGCGGGCCATCTTCGCGATGGTCCCGGAAGCGAGCGGGAGCAGCTTCGTGGCGGGCAGGCCGGCGGCGTCGGCGTCGACCTGCAGCACCGCGATGTTCTCGTGGAACGACGTGATCCGGGCCGAGCCGTGCATGACCGGGACGGCCTTGGCCGCGATCTTGACGGGCAACGGGGCATAGGTCAGGCGGCGCAGGTCACCGGTCAGCGAGATGACCCCTTCGTCGCAGGTCAGGTCACTGACGAACGACGGAAGCGTCTTGCGCGGGCGGACAAGGGCGATGGCCTCTTCGGGGCTCAGTACTACGACGTGTGTCACGTCGCAGAACTTAGCCGATCGCAAGGGACCTTCTGGCCGCGGTCCGGAGGCAAACCGACCCGCTGAGCCGTTTTCACCCGCCTGCTTCGAGAATTCACCCGGCAGGCGCGGTGGAATCCGGGCCTCAGTCGACGATCTCGCAGATGGGAGCACCCGCCGACACGCCGGCGCCGGGCTCGGCAGTCAGGGATCGCACGGTCCCCGCGCGGTGCGCCAGGATCGGCTGCTCCATCTTCATGGCCTCCAGCACGACGATGAGGTCGCCCTCGGCCACCGTCGCGCCGTCCTCGACGGCCACCTTGACGATGGTGCCCTGCATGGGCGATGCCAGCGTGTTCCCAGCGGTCCCCGACGTCTTGGCTCCGGGGGCCCGCCGGGCAGGACGACGGGCGGCGTTCGCGGTACGTGCTCGACCGGCGGCGACCCCCAGACCGGCGGGCAGCACGACCTCGAGGCGACGTCCGCCCACCTCGACGACGACGCGCTCGGCGGCAACCTCTTCCTCCTCGTCCTCCGGCGCGGCCGCGGGCTTGGCCGGCGCGAGGGTCTTGAGGGTGTCGGCGAACTCCGTCTCGATCCAGCGGGTGTGCACCCGGAACGGCGAGCCGTCGGCGGGGACGAACGCGTCGGCCTCGAGGACGGCCTTGTGGAACGGGACCACCGTGGGGATGCCCTCGACGACGAGCTCGCGCAGTGCACGGCGGGCTCGCTCGACGGCCTGGGTGCGCGTGGCCCCCGTGACGATGAGCTTGGCGATCATGGAGTCGAACGCGCCGGAGACCGAGTCGCCGGCGACGACGCCGGTGTCGACGCGTACGCCCGGGCCGGTCGGCCACGCGATCGTGTTCAGGCGGCCCGGCGCCGGCAGGAAGCCCTTCGCCGGGTCCTCACCGTTGATGCGGAACTCGATGGAGTGCCCGCGCACCACCGGGGAGTGGTAGCCGAGCGCCTCGCCGGCCGCGATACGCAGCTGCTCGCGCACCAGGTCGATGCCCGTGACCTCCTCGGTCACCGGGTGCTCGACCTGGAGGCGTGTGTTCACCTCGAGGAACGAGATGGTGCCGTCGACCCCGACGAGAAACTCGCACGTGCCCGCGCCGACGTAGCCGGCTTCCCGCAGGATGGCCTCCGACGCCGCGTACAGGGACTTCTCCTGCTCCGGCGTGAGGAACGGCGCGGGCGCCTCCTCGACCAGCTTCTGGTGGCGGCGCTGCAGGGAGCAGTCCCGGGTCGACACCACGACGACGTTGCCGTGGGTGTCGGCGAGGCACTGGGTCTCGACGTGGCGCGGCTTGTCCAGGTAGCGCTCCACGAAGCACTCGCCCCGGCCGAACGCGGCGACCGCCTCGCGGACCGCCGAGTCGAACATCTCGTCGATCTCGTCGAACGTTCGCGCGACCTTCAGGCCGCGGCCGCCGCCGCCGAACGCCGCCTTGATGGCGATGGGCAGCCCGAACTGCTCGGCGAAGGCCTTGACCTCGCTGCTGTCCTTGACCGGGTCCGGCGTGCCGGGGACCAGGGGGGCGCCCGCGCGCTGCGCGATGTGCCGCGCGCTCACCTTGTCGCCGAGCGACCTGATGGCGGACGGCGGCGGGCCGATCCAGGTCAGCCCGGCATCGATGACCGCCTGGGCGAACTCGGCGTTCTCCGACAGGAAGCCGTAGCCGGGGTGCACGGCGTCGGCGCCGGAGCGGCGGGCGACGTCGAGCAGCTTGGCCGGGTCGAGGTACGTGTCCGCGGCGCGGGCACCACCCAGCGCGAACGCCTCGTCGGCGAGGCGGACGTGCAGTGACTCGCGGTCCTGGTCGGCGTAGACGGCGACGGACGTCAGCCCCGCGTCGGCGCATCCACGGGCCACGCGGACGGCGATCTCACCGCGGTTGGCGATGAGCACCTTCGAGATGGTTCGGGGCAGGCTGGTACTGGGCACGGCTCACCGTAACCCGGTGATAAGCGACCGAAGTACCGCCCCCGGGCACCCAGCGAAAAGTCTGGAGAGCAGACCAACCCCGACGCGGGCCGTTTGGAGGGTTCAGACATGGCGTTCGGCTAGATCCGTCGGATGGGACCGATCTGGTTGTGGGTATCCGGCAGATCCCTTACCGGTCAACTCGTGCGGAGGGAGCGCCAGGGGATGCCCAGCTCGGCCAGGAGCTCGCGCAGCAGCGGCAAGCTGAGGCCGACGACGCCGTGGTGGTCGCCCTCGATGCGCTCGACGTACGGGCCGCCGAGGCCGTCGATGGTGAACGCCCCCGCCACGTGCAGCGGCTCGCCGGTGGCGATGTAGGCGTCGATCTCGTCGTCGTCGATGTCGGCGAACCAGACGGTGGTCGAGCTCGTGGAGCCGAGCGTGCCTCCGGTGCCCCCGGCGTCGTCGTCGCGCAGGTCGACCACCCAGTGGCCCGAGTGCAGCACACCCTTGCCGCCACGCATCGACCGCCAGCGTTCCCGCGCCACCTCGGCGTCGGCAGGCTTGCCCACGACGGCGCCGTCGAACTCCAGCATGGAGTCGCAGCCGACGACTATGACGTCGGCAGGGTCCTCGGCGGGCTCGGACGGCGTCCCGTCGGTGTCGTCGCCGTCCGACGCGCCGGCCTCGGCGTTGTCGCGGGCGTCCTCCAGCCGGGACGCCACCTCCTCGGCCTTGGCCTGCGCCAGCACGAGCACGGCGTCGGCGGGATCGAGCTCACCGAACCGTTCGGTGGCGTCGGCGAGGACCTTGTCCTCGTCCACGCCGGACACGACTACTTCCGGGATGACTCCGGCGGACTTCAGCGTCGCGAGTCGGGCGGGGGACTGTGAGGCGAGGACCAAGCGAGGCACGCGCGCCACAGTAACGAGAAAGTGGCCGCGCGAAACGGCAAATTCCAAAACCCCACGACGTGACCCACGTCACCCTTCTGTCACGGGCGTGACCGTTGCGCCTGGAACGGGCGCAGAGTCGCAACGGTCACACCCGTGACGGGCAGGTCAGGCCAGGGCCTCGCGCAGGGTGTCCAGGCCCACCGAGCCCAGGTTGAGCGCCCGCGCGTGGAACGCCTTGGCGTCGAAGCTCTCGCCCGCCGCAGCCTTGGTGGCGTCGCGCGTCTGCTCCCACAGCCGCTGGCCCACCTTGTACGACGGCGCCTGCCCCGGCCAGCCGAGGTACCGGTTGAACTCGAAGCGGATGAACGACTCGGGCATGTTCACGTTGGCCAGGAGGAACGGCCAGCCCTTCTCGGCGGTCCAGGTGCCGCCGCCCCACTGCTCCGGCGCCTCGAGGCCCAGGTGCACACCGATGTCGAACACGACCCGGGCGGCGCGCATCCGCTGGGCGTCGAGCATGCCGAGGCGGTCCCCGGGGTCGTCCATGTAGCCGAGGTCGGCCATGAGCCGCTCCGCGTACAGGGCCCAGCCCTCACCGTGGCCGGACACCCAGCAGGCGAGCCGGCGCCAGTTGTTGAGCGTCGCGCGCGCGAACACCGCCTGACCGCACTGCAGGTGGTGGCCCGGAACGCCCTCGTGGTAGACGGTCGTCTTCTCGCGCCAGGTGTTGAACTCCGTGACGTCGGACGGCACGGACCACCACATCCGGCCCGGCCTGGACCAGTCGTCGCTCGGCGGGGTGTAGTAGATGCCGCCCGACTGGGTCGGCGCGATCATGCACTCCAGGTCGAGCACGGGCTCCGGCACGTCGAAGTGGGTGCCGTTCAGCGCGGTGATCGCGTCGTCGGAGGTCTCCTGCATCCAGGCCTTCAGGGCCGCCGTGCCGATGAGCTTGCGCGACGGGTCGGCGTCGAGCACCGCTACGGCCTCCTCGACCGTCGCGCCCCGGCCGGCGATCTTGGCCGCCACCGACTCCTGCTCGGCGACGATCCGGGCCAGCTCCTCCAGGCCCCACTGGTAGGTCTCGTCGAGGTCGACCTTCGCACCCAGGAAGTACCGCGACCAGAGGGTGTACCGGTCCCGGCCCACGGCGTCGGCCTCCGGTGCCTGCGGTGCGAGGTCGTGCTCCAGGAAGTCGGCGAGCTTGCCGTAGGCGGCCTGTGCGCCCTGGGCCGCCCGCGCCAGGTCACCGGACAGCGCGTGCCCCTCGCCGAGCGCGGCGCTCGCGGCCTCGCCCGTCACGAACGACGTGAAGAACGAGTCGCCGGCTGCCAGCTCCCGCGCCTGCGCGACGCACTCACGCACCTGGCGGATGGCGGCGACGTCGCCCTTGGCCGCGGCGGCGGTGAGCGACTCGACGTACCCGTCGACGGCGCCCGGGAGGCCGCTCATCCGGGAGGCGATGTTCTCCCATGCCTCCACCGAGTCGGTGGCCATGATGTCGAAGACCTCGCGCAGTCCCTGCACCGGCGACTCGATGTTGTTGAGCTTGCGGAGGTACTCGCCGGCCTCGTGCAGCTCCAGGTCGAGCCCCACGCGCTCGCGCATGGCGGAGAGGGTCACCCGGTCGACGTCGTCCGCGGGCTCGAGTCCTTCGAGCTTCGCGAGGACCTCGCGGTTGGCCTGGGCGGTGGCTTCATGCCCGGCCGGTGAGAGGTCGTCCATCTCGTGGTCGTGGCCGGGCAGGCCCATGCCCGTGGCGGAGAGCGGGGAGAGCTCGGTGAGGCGGGTGACGTAGTCGTCCGCGACCGCGTCGATCGGCGTGGGGGTGCGTGTAGGGCTGACCATGAAGCGGAGCCTACGATGCGCCGTCGGCGTCGCGCAGGTCCTTTCCGGTCTGGCGGACCACCAGCTAAGGTCGGCGGCCAATAGCAATATCTCAACGGGGGCGTCGGAAGTTGGGTGATCAGTGTTGAATGAAAATATTGCGGTCGTAGTGGTTTTCTGCGTGCTGTTCGGAGGAGTGGCTCGGGTTAGTGTCGCGCTCTGGAGGAATTACCGGGATCCGTGGGGCGCGCTCGAGCGCGTCGAAATGGCTGCCGCGTCGGGAATGACAACCACGGATTCAAACCTGCAAAGGGCTCGTGTTCGCTCTCCGCTGGCGGTAATGATTGGCGTCTGGTCCTTACCGTTGTACCTCGCGCCCCAGATTGTTGACGTTGTCGCGACCTGGGATTGGAGCGCCTCACGTTCGCCATTTTCTGACCGTGCCCCAAACTTCGTCGAGCTCTTCGCTATCTTTCTTGCGGGCACGGGTATTGCGATCTATCTTCTACTTGTCTATTTCAATGTGCCTAAGATTCTGTCGCCGCGAGGGATGCGAAACGACCCGGGTCTCCTGGCTGTCCGCCGTTCGCTCTCCCGAGGGGAGGGGGGCGAATAATTTTTCCTGATCCAGGACGAAGATCGTGGGCCGTAGGCAAAGAGAGGCGACAAGAGGATGGCGGGCGACACCTGGATTCTTTTGTTCTCTGGGTGATCTGGGTCTTTGGAGCTCGGGACATTCATAGGCGAGGCTGTCGGGGCATCGTCGGGGTGGCGTTCGCCAGCGGCGCGAACAATGCGATCGGGCGAAATGCCCGGGCAAACACTGCCTCCGGCCGCAAGTGGTGGGAGTAGTAATGGGGTACTCAGGGCTCTTCGATGGTCCGCTCGCACCACTTGTCTGGATTTGCGCGCTCGCTCTTATCGCGGGAACGGCCTTTATGACACTCTTCCTGCCCGCGTACTGGCGTGGAGGGGACGGCTGGTTTGCCGATCGTGCAGAAGGTATGGCGGGGCAGATCGGGAGGCACCCCGGCGGCGAACGTGCATTCGTGCCCGTCTTGATTTGGGGCTGGGCGTTTGCAGTAGCTGCTCTCCTCGCCGCGTTGATGACGGTGGGCGGCTTTGCTAACGACGACGACCTGCTTATGCCGGGAGTGCTCGCGAGTGTATCGACGGCAGTGGTGGGCTTTGGCTTGCAGCAGTTGGTCATCTGGTTCAATCGGCCGACGTTCCTGGTGCCGCCGCGGTGGCGCGATGAAACGGGGGAATGGGAGCTGCGGCGCCAGCGTCGGGCCCGCCGGAGCGCGAGTTCGGACTCTCCTGTTTCAAGGACGCGTTCGAGAGCGCGTGGGGAGGCGCCTGTTCCCGGTTTGGATGTGGAACGGTTGCTAACGGCGGCGTTGGATGTCTCTAAGACGGCGAAGCAGCGGTCGCGTGCGGCGTCCGGGCTGGGGCGGTGTGCTGATGACCCGCGCGTCATCCATGCGGTCGTGAGTCTGCTCGATGACCCCGTCGAGGAGGTGCGTGACGAAGCCTATGGCCTGGTCGACGGGAGCGCGTATGTGAAGGTGTGGCCGGTGCTGGAACGCCATGTTGGTTCTGAAGACTGGCTTGCGCGCTTGCATGCTCTGAGCGCGATGTGGCGGGTCGATCCGAGTCGGGCGCTGCCGTTCGCTCAGCGTCTGCGGAGGGATGAAGAGGGCCTCGTGCGTGACGTCGCGACCGACATGGTCAATTCGCTTCCTGGCTGAACTGAAGACTGCGAACGAAGCTGGCACGCAGCGAATATCGCCGCGTAAGAATCGTCGAATCAACTGCCCGAAATTCTTGGAATTCTCACGCTTTACCCGCCGAGGAAGGAAAAGCGGAAGAGCATGTCCAAGCGGGTCGTTAAAGGTACGTGGGCAAAGCCGAACTGCTCGACGGCGATCGAGCCGTCGGCGTCAGGACCGCAAGCTCCAGCGCCACGCGTCCGCGTTGTGCCGCCCCGACCGCCCACCAAAGTTCTTGGCCGTCGAGGCCCCGTTCCCGCGCAGCGCCCGGGCGTGGTTGACCCACTCGTCGAGCGGCGCCGCGTCGTCGGGCTCAGTGCCCGCCGCGGCCACGGCGGCCAGGCCCGCGACCAGGGCGGCCACCTCGACGTCGTCGGGCTCGCCGCGGACAACACGTACCTCGGGGCTCACTCGTCGTCCTCCTCGTAGAAACCGAAACCGGGCGCCTCGCCGCGCGAGGCGGCCCACTCGGCGATGTCGTAGCCGCCCTCGGTGAGGTGCGTCGCGACGGACTCGCCGGCCGCGTCGAGCAGGTCGATCACGCCGTCCAGGCTGGCGTCACCGCCGCGCGCCGCGACGACGAAGCCCAGGTAGAACGACTCGCCGCCCTCTGGCAGCTCGGACTCGATGATCTCGTCGGGGTCGGTGCCGTCCTCCGGCTCCCACACCGACGACGTGAGGTCCGGGTGCATGCCGAGCGAGCCGTGCAGCGTGTCGAACAGGGCGGCGTTCAGGTGCCCCACCTTCGACTCGAGGGCCAGCACCCGCGGGTCCTCGTCCGCCTCCGCCGCGCCGAACTCGGCGCGCACGCCAACGGCCGTCCCCACATAGTCGTGCAGCGCAGCCGCCAGCGCGTCGACGGCACGGTGCATCGGCTCCGTGTCGACGCGGCCCATCGGCGCCGGGCCGTGGGTGGCGTCCTCGTGACTCATCTAGTTCCTCATCCCGTCCGAACTGCCTCGGTCCTCCCGCCGTCAGAGCGGGATGTTGCCGTGCTTCTTCGGAGGAAGCGTAGATCGCTTGGTGCGCAGCGCGCGAAGCGCACGCACCACCTGCACACGGGTCTCGGACGGGCGGATGACCGCATCGACGTATCCGCGCTCGGCGGCGTCCCACGGGTTGACGATGGCGTCCTCGTACTCGGCGGTCAGCCGGGTCCGCTCGGCCTCGACGTCCCCGCCGGCCTCCGCGACCGTCTTCAGCGCGCCGCGCTGCAGGATGTTCACCGCGCCGCTCGCGCCCATGACGGCGATCTGGGCGGTCGGCCAGGCCAGGTTGACGTCGGCGCCGAGCTGCTTGGAGCCCATGACGATGTAGGCGCCGCCGTACGCCTTGCGCGTGATGATCGTGACCAGCGGCACGGTGGCCTCGGCGTACGCGTAGATCAGCTTGGCGCCGCGGCGGATGATGCCCTGGTGCTCCTGCCCGACGCCGGGGAGGAAGCCCGGCACGTCCACGAACGTCAGGACGGGGACGTTGAAGGCGTCGCAGGTCCGCACGAACCGCGCGGCCTTCTCGGCGGCGTCGATGTCGAGCGTGCCCGCCATGGACTGCGGCTGGTTGGCGACGATGCCGACCGACTGCCCCTCCACGTGGCCGAACCCGACCAGCACGTTGGTCGCGAACATCGGCTGGACCTCGAGGAACGACTCCGGGTCCAGGACTGCCTCGATGGCCGTGCGCATGTCGTACGGCTGGTTGTCGCTGTCAGGGATGAGCTCGTCGAGCGCCTCGTCGTCGGCGGTGACCTCCAGCGGCGCGTCGTCCTCCGGCGGGAACGCCGGCGCGTCGGAGAGGTTGTTCTGCGGCAGGTAGCCGATCAGGTGCCGCACGTAATCGATGGCGTCGTCCTCGTCGCTGCCCATGTAGTGCGCCACGCCGGACTTCGAGTTGTGCGTCCGGGCGCCGCCCAGGGTCTCGAAGTCGACGTCCTCGCCCGTCACCGTGCGGATGACGTCCGGGCCGGTGATGAACATGTTCGACGTCTGGTCGGCCATCACGATGAAGTCGGTCAGCGCGGGGGAGTACACCGCGCCGCCCGCGCTCGGGCCGAGGATCAGGGAGATCTGCGGGATCACGCCCGACGCCGCGACGTTGCGCCGGAACATCTCCGCGAACTGCGTGAGGGCCGCGACGCCCTCCTGGATGCGGGCACCGCCGCCGTCGCTGATGCCGATGAGTGGCACGCCCGTGCGGAGCGCGAGGTCCTGCACCTTGGTGATCTTCTGGCCGTGCACCTCACCGAGGCTCCCGCCGAACACCGTGAAGTCCTGGGAGTAGATGCACACCTGGCGGCCGTCGATGGTGCCGTAGCCGGTGACCACACCGTCGCCGGCTATCCGCTTCTTCTCCAGACCGAAGTTGCGGCTGCGGTGCTTGGCGAGCGCGTCCAGCTCGGTGAAGCTGCCCTCGTCCAGCAGGGCGTCGATGCGCTCGCGGGCGGTCTTCTTGCCCCGCTTGTGCTGCTTCTCCTGGGCCGTCTGCTCGGGGACGTCGATGGCGGCTGCCCGGCGCGCGTCGAGGTCGTCGAGCTTGGCGCGCGTGCCGGCGAGGGTGGTGATGGCGTCGTTCACAGTTCGAGCGTAGTTGTCGGATGCCTCCCGCTCGATGCGTGAGCATCCAGCGGGTCACGCTGCTCCGTTGTGGGTTTCCTCCAAGGGCAGGTTCGGGGGCGAGGGGAGAGTATGGAGGGATGCGCCAGTCCCTGTATCGCGACAAGCTGACAGTCCCGGGGTTCGCGAGGGTCGAGGTCGTCGAGACCTCCCCCTCCACCAACGCCGAGCTCGTCACGGCGGTCCGGTCCGACCCGGCCGGCTGGCCGGCGCCGTCGGCCCTCGTCGCGGAGCACCAGACCGCGGGCAAGGGACGCGCCGGGCGCTCCTGGGAGACGCCGGCTCGCGCCGGCCTCACCGTGTCGGTGCTGCTGCGTCCGCGGGTTCCTGCCGAGGCGCTGGGCTGGCTCCCGCTGCTGGCGGGGCTCGCGGTGGTGCGCACGGTGTCCGACGGCGGGGTCACCGCCGCCGTGAAGTGGCCCAACGACGTGCTGCTGCCCGCCGTCGACACGGTCGCCGGGCTGGGGCTCTACCGCAAGGTCGCGGGCATCCTCGCCCAGGTGGTGCCCGAGGTGCCGGGCGCACAGCGCACGCCGGGGCCGGAGGCACCGGCGGTGGTGCTCGGGATAGGCCTCAACGTCTCGCAGTCCGCGGAGGAGCTGCCCGTGCCGACGGCGACGTCGCTGGCGCTCGCGGGCTACCCACGGCCTGACCGGACCGACGTGCTCGTGCGGCTGCTGGGTGAGGTGCACGCCGTCGTCCGGCGGTGGGAGAAGGCGGGGGGCGACGCCGCGGCGGCCGGTCTGCTGGACGAGTACACGGCGGTGTCCGCGACGCTCGGCACCCGCGTCCGCGCCGAGCTCGCCGGGGGAGCCGGCACGCTGTCGGGCGAGGCGGTCGGTCTGGACCGGTCGGGGGCGCTGGTGGTGCGTACGGAGTCCGGCGACGAGCGCACGGTGACCGCCGGCGACATCTGGCACCTGCGGTAACCCTCCGGGTGAACTGGCCGGTCAGACGGGGTGAAGTCGGCGGCAATCCCTGCCGCGTGCCGTAGCGCCTCGGGTAATGTCCGCCGGAGCGATGGCAGGCAGGAACGGGCGTGCGACGGCAGGAGACGCCATGGAGGCAGGTCGAGCCACGGCCGGGGTGGCCAAGGCGATCGTCTGTGCGGCGGCCATCGTCGCGGTGTACCTGATCAGCACGGTGCGCCTGGACCGGGGAATCGTCCAGACCGACGGAACTCCGACGGCGGGCCTCGTCGCTGCCGGTATCGCCTGGCTCCTGGTCGTCTGGGTCCTGCTCTCCCGCGACGACGGCGTGCGCGGTGTGCAGCTGGGACTGTGGAACGTCGTCACGGTCGTCGGGATGCTGCTCGTGCTCATGGGCATCCCGCTCGTCCTGACGCTCATGGCCTGACGCTCACGGCCTGACATCCCGCGGATCCATGCGGGTGCATGAGGCTCGCGCGCCTACAGTGGTGACGTGCTCCACAATTCCGAGACCTCTCACACCCACCACGACGCACCGGGTGCTGACACCGCGGCCCGGCTCGACGAGACGCTGCTCGGCGGCGCCCGCCGGTACACGCTGTCGCAGGTGGTGGAGCTGACGGGGCTCGACAAGCAGTTCGTCACCCGGTACTGGCGCTGGATCGGCCTGCCCGTCACGCACCCGACCGAGACGTGGTTCACCGACGCCGACGTCGAGGCGCTCAAGGACGCTGCCGGCCTGTTCGACGAGGAACAGATGGACGAGCGCGCCCAGATGACGTTCATCCGCTCCGTCGGCCACACGGCTGACCGGTTGGCGCTGTGGCAGGTCGAGGCGCTCGTGGAGCATCTCGCGCGGCGCTACGAGCTGGACGAGACCTCGGCCCGCCTGCTCGCCCTGGACAAGCTCCCGGAGATGACGGAGATGCTGCAGGGGCAGCTCGAGCACGCGTGGCGGCGTCAGCTCGCGGCGCTCACCGGGCGCATGGCCATCGAGTTCGCGGGTGCGCACTCGGACGACCGCAGCGACACCCACCAGCTGCCCCTGCTGCGGGCCGTCGGGTTCGCGGACATCGTCTCGTTCACGAAGCGCACCGCCGGGCTCGGTTCGGAGGAGCTCGCGGAGTTCGTGCAGCGGTTCGAGGCCGGCGCGCGCGACATCATCGTCAACGCGGGCGGCCGCGTGGTGAAGACGATCGGTGACGCGGTCCTCTTCGTGACCGACGACATCTCCACCGGCGCGGAGGTGGCGCTCGGCCTGGCGGAGACCTCCGGCGCGGCCCTCGGCACCGCGGCTCCGGGTGATCCGGAGATTCCGGTGCGGGTCGGGCTGGTGTGGGGGCGGGTGCTGTCCCGGTTCGGCGACATCTTCGGTCCGACGGTCAACCTCGCGTCCCGCCTCACCGAGCAGTCGGACCCCTCGACGGTCCTGGTCGACAAGGACACCGCCGCGAAGCTCGCGACGAGCTCCCGCTACGCGCTCACGGCTCAGCCCGTCCGGGAGATCCCCGGCATCGGCCCGATGGCGCCGGTGCGTCTCCAGCACGCCTACAGGGGCTGACTCGAAGCAGTCAGCTCGGAGCAGTCAGGGGCACTCAGCGCAGCGAGCGCATCGCGCCTGGTAGCAGCCTCAGCTGTGCCCACCGCTCGGCGGCGAACGTGCGCCGGTCGCCCGACGACCAGCGGCGGTCGAACAGCCGCTTCGCGGCGGCGACGGCCTCGGGTCGCCGCTCGGCGATCCGGCCGGCCAGCGCGAAGGCCTCGTCCAGCGGCGAGTCGGTGACGGTCCCCGCCAGGCCGAGCCGGCCGGCGTCGGCCCCCGTGAACTCCTCGGCGGTGAAGGTGAGCCGCTTCGCCGTCTCGATGCCCACCAGCTGGGTCAGCGCGCGGATCCCCGACATGTCGGGGACGAGGCCGCGCTCGACCTCCTTGACGCACCAGCGGGCGTCCGGGGTCGTGAGGCGCAGGTCGGCGGCGAGGGCGATCTGCACGCCGGCCCCGAACACGTGGCCGTGCACGGCGGCGATCACCGGCACCGGCAGACGCCGCCACGCCCAGCAGGCCTCCTGGAACAGGTTGGTGCCGCGGGGTGTCGGCACGAAGGCTCGCGCCACCGCCGCCGGGTTGCGGGCCGCGGCGCCGAGATCGAGCCCCGCGCAGAACGAGCGGCCGTTGCCCGAGACGACCACCGCGCGCAGCCCCGGGGTCCGCCCGAGCCTGCGCGCGGTCGTCCTGAGCTCGCCGAGCATGTCGAGCGACAGCGCGTTGAGCTTGTCGGGCCGGTCGAGACGGACGTCGGCGATCCCGTCCGAGATGCTGCAGGTGATGCGGCTCCCGGACGGGACCGTCGACTGCGTGGCGCTGGCGCTCATGGGGCGCAGCCTACGCACCGCCGCCGGTCAGCGACGTCGTGCCGGTCGAGCTGGTCAGTCCTCCACCTGCTCCGGGTCCTCCGGGTCCTCCGGGACCTCCGGGATCTCCGTGTCGACGCCCTCGTACGGCGGGACCTGCACCGTGCGCGCACCGGGCTTGCCGCCCAGGACGATGGTCCGGTAGCTGACGTTGTTCGACGCCGTCCGCTCGTGCAGGTTGCCGTTCGGGTTCACGGTGATCTTGATCTGGTAGGTCCCGTTGCGCACACCGGTCAGGTCGAACGCCTGGGTCTGGTACTGGCTGTAGGTGTCGCCCCAGCCCGCGGGCAGGACCTCGCGCAGCCACAGGGCGGACCTGTCACCGCAGGCGCTGTCGAGGCCGGTGGCCTCGGGCCGCCAGACGGCGCCCTTCACCGACAGGTCTACGGGGTCGGTCGGCACGAGGCACCACGACTGCTTGCCGCTGGTCGTCACCAGCTTGCCCTTCGGGGTCACGAGCTCGTAGCTCGCGAAGTCGAGGAAGTGCCAGTGGTCGTGCTCGGGCGCCTCGTGGTACTCCATGGTGCCGGTCTTGGTGCTGCCGACCTCCTTACCGTCCCGGTAGAACATCTGGTAGGCGTCCATGACCTCGGCCGAGCCGCGACGGTAGCCCTCGACGACCAGCGGGCCGGGTCCTGCGTTCCACTCGTGGGCGTGGAAGGTGAGCCGGTCGATGCCCGCCTCGTCCACCTCGTTGCCGATCTGCCACGCCGGTACGGACACGAGGTCCGGGAGGCTGTCCTTGGCAGGCTTCTTCGTCGTGGGCGTGCTGCCAGCCTGGCCGAGCGACGGGACGTCGCCGGTGTGCTCCTGGGTGTCCAGTGTGAAGAGGTTCGTGCGGTGCTCGCTGCCCGAGCTCTCGGAGTGGCTGCCGTGGGCGCCGCCCTGCGCGCGCAGGTTCTCTGCCCGGGTGGTCAGCGCGTCGTCCTCCGCGAGGGTGCTGAAGCCTTCGGCGGGCTCGCCGAGGAGCTCGCTCGCGATCCCCTCGCACCCCCAGATCTGGCACTCGTCGACGATCTCGATCTGCTGTGTCACGGAACGCCCCTTGGCGGGCAGGCCGAGGAAGTCCGCCACCGTGCCGTTGATGGTGGTCGTCATCACGAGGTCGGTGCGCTTCGTCTTGACCTCGAAGTACGCGTCGAGCTTGGCGGCCCAGCCCTCCTCGACGCCGAACACCGTCGACTTCGTGAACCAGTTGCCACCGCAGAACGACGGGTAGAGCGGCTCGGTGCGGCCGGTCGGCTGGATGCGCTGGCGTTCGCCACCACCGGTGCAGAGGCTGCGGGTCTCCTCGAGGAGCACCTTGCCCTTGGACGTGGCGATCTTGACGGTGAGGCCGCCCTTGAAGCCGTTGAGCCCGTCGACGATGGCGGCGGGGGCCTGCGTGGTGGTGCGCTTGTTACCGCGGATCACGGTCTTGGTGAGCTTGACCGGAGCGGACGCCGTCGCGCGCTTGGCCTGGAACTCGTAGCCCTGGCCGTATGCGCCGAGCCAGACCGGCGAGTCGATGTAGACGAACCCGTCGTACGCGTAGGCCTGCGCAGTGTCACCCGTCGGGACGAGGTTGAGACCACGCCGTGGTGCGGACCCGGCCGACTCCGTGGTGGTGTCGGCGACGGTCGTCGCCGCGGTGGTGGTGGCCGGCTGCGTGGCTGCGGAGGCGGGCACGACGTGGGCCGCGGCTCCCTCTCCGAGCAGCCCGAGCGCGAGTGTCGCGGCGACGCCCATCGTGAGCAAGCGAGGCGATGGACGGGACAAACTGCGAGCGGTCATGAATCCCCCAGGGGTGAGGACAGAGGAACCTGTCGCACCTATGGACGCTCGGGCCTGCGGAAACGTTGGCGTCCTGGATGAGTTCACCCGCCGTAGTCACCTAGAGGGCTGACGTGGTGGGTTGGTCAGGGTCGGCGCGGACCCGGCGGTCAGACGGCGCGCAGCGCACCGGGCCGCCTGCCGGCCAGCCCGCCGAGCGCGTCCGACGTCGCCTCGTCCGCCGGGAGGAGCACGACCAGGCGCTGGCCGTCCGCGTCGGGCAGCGCGAGGGTCTCGCGGTCCAGCCGGAGCTCTCCGGCCTGCGGGTGCCGCATCCGTTCCGTGCCGGTGCGGTGGCGCGGTATCAACGGTGCGGCATACCGGTCGGTGAACTCCGCTCCCGCCAGCACGGCCATGGCCTCGGCGAGCTCCGCGACGTGCGGGTCGCCCGGCAGCGACTCCATCCGGAGCGCCGCGACCTGTCGGTCGGCTTCGTTCGCCCAGTCCGGGAACGCCTCCCGGGCGCGGGGCTCGGTGAGGACGAACCGGAGGAGGTTCGGGTGGCTGTCGTCGAACAGGCCGAACGGTTCGAGCAGACGGCGGTACGTGCTTGTCGCTGCCAGGACGTCGCCCACGCGGTTGAGCAGCATGGCCGGTGACGGCTCCAGCCGGTCGAGGAGCGCACGCACGGGCGGCCGCACCGAGTCCGCCGGCGGGTCGGTGGTGCAGGCCCCGTTGGTTCCCTTGCTGGCGCGGAGCAGGAGGAAGCGGTCCGCTGCGGCCAGCCGGAGCGCATCAGCCAGCGCGCCGAGGATCTCCGGGGACGGATGCTTGTCCCGGCCCTGCTCCAGGCGCGTCAGGTACTCGACGCTCACCTGGGCGAGAGTGGCCAGCTCGGAGCGGCGCAGGCCCGGGGTCCGGCGTCGGGTGCCGCGCGGCAGGCCGACATCCTCCGGTGCGAGGGCCTCGCGATGAGCGCGCAGGAGCGCACCGAGCTCACTGGTCATGCACATCACCCTAGACGGGCGGGGTACGCGGAGGGTGGCCCGCTCAGGGCCAGTCTCCGGGCGGTCTGGTTGACCGACGGCGGTCCGCGCACGGTTGAGCCATGGACATCGGACTTCAGGATCGGACAGTCATCGTGACCGGCGCGTCGGGCGGCGTCGGGCGGCGGATCGCCACCGCGTTCGCGGCGGAGGGCGCGAACGTGGTGGTCACCTACCGCGACGCCCGTGACGAGGCGCAGAAGGTGGCCGACGACATCGGCGACCGCGCCGTCGTCGTGCGGTACGACCAGGCGGACCCGGCGGCGCCCGCGGCGCTCGTGGCAGCGGCCGTTGAGGCCACCGGGCGGGTGGACGTGCTGGTCAACAACGCGGTGGCCTGGGGAGACATGGTGCCCTTCGACACCGTGCCCGACGAGGAGTGGACGGCGTTGCTCCGCAGCAACGTCGAGGGCGCCATCCGGCTGACGCGCGCCGTGACACCGCTGATGCGTGAGGCGCGCTGGGGGCGGCTCGTGCACCTCTCGTCGTCGCTCGTGACCGACGGCGTGGCAGGCGGCGAGTACTACACCGCGGCCAAGGCGGCGCTGCACGGCTTCAGCCGGTCGGTCGCGTTCTCGCTCGGGCAGGACGGCGACCTGCTGTCCAACGTGGCGATGCTGGGCCTCACCCGGACGGCCACGAACACCCACATCGTCGACCAGGTGGGGCAGCTGTACGCGGAGCGATCCCCGCTCGGCCGGTTGCTGGACGCGGCGGAGGTGGCGACCGCCGTCGTCTGGCTGGGCTCCTCTGCGAACACCGCGGTCAACGGTCAGGTGGTCGGACTGACCGGCGGGGCGTAGCCGTATGACACGATGCGAACGTGCTGAAAGTCGTTCTCTTCGATCTCGACGACACACTCGTGGACCAGGAGGGCGCCTCGCGCACGGCGCTCCTTGACTGGCTGCCCGAGCTGGGGCTTGGCCTCGACGACGTGGAAGAGCTGGTCGCCGCGTGGCTCGCCATCGCGGAGGAGGCGTACGCGCGGTACCAGCGCCGGGAGATCACCTTCCAGGACCAGCGGCGGGTCCGGGTCCGCGAGTTCCTGGGCGCTGATGCCACCGACGCCGAGGCGGACGAGCTCTTCTCGGGGTACCTGTCCCGCTACGAGCGTGCCTGGATCGCGTTCGACGACGCCGTGCCCGCGCTGCGCCGGGTGCGCGACGCGGGCCTCGTCGTCGCACTGCTCACCAACGGCGACTCGGCCCACCAGCGGCACAAGCTCGACCGGACGGGGTTGGCCGAGCACCTCGACGTCGTCGTCGCGTCGGACGACCTCCCGGCGGGCAAGCCCGACCCCCGCGCGTACGCCGCGACGTGCGAGATCCTCGGCGTCGTGCCGGGGGACGTGCTGATGGTCGGCAACGACGTCGAGAAGGACTTCCAGGGTCCGCTCGACGCCGGGCTGGGCGCCGTGCTGCTGGACCGGCACGACCGGCACCCGGACGTCGCGGACCGGATCCGAACCCTGGCTGACGTACCGCTGGCTGGTTAGACGGCCTGATCCCTCGAGGCGGCGTTGTTCGGCTGAGCCGAACTGTTCGGCACAGTGGTCCGTGGGCCCGGTCAACGTGCTGTTGACCAGTTGCATCGACGCCGATCGCCTCAGACCAGTACCGGCTCCGGGTCCCGCGGCTCCGGGTCCGGCTCGATCAGCGACGGCCCGTTGTTCTGCACCCTCCCGACGGCGTCACCCACCGGCCGTGTGGTCAGTGGTGTGTTGTCCACCGTCAGCAGCTCGGACGCGTCGCGGACCGTCGGATCCAGCCACGTGTCCCAGGCATCCCGCGGCAGCACCAGCGGCATGCGGTCGTGGATCGCCGCCATGGCATCCGACGCCGGCCGGGTCACCACGGTGGCCGACACCAGCCAGCGGTCGGGGTCGGTCTCGCTCGCCGCGGGGTTGCGCCAGAACTCGTACAGGCCGGCGAGGGCGGCAACGCCGGCGTCCGCGGGGTGGATCCAGTACGGCTGCTTCGGGACCTTCTTCGAGCCGGTCGTCGGCAGCGAGAGCTTGCGCCACTCGTAGTAGCCGTCGGCGAGCACGAGGCAGCGCCGGGCCGCGAACGGCTTGGCGAACGCCGGCTTGTCGAGCAAGGACTCGGACCGTGCGTTGATCATGCGCGCGCCCACGCCGGGGTCCTTGGCCCAGGACGGCACGAGCCCCCAGCGGGCCAGCCGCATGGACCGCGCCACCTCCGTCGAGCCCTTGGCGGCGCGCTCGACCACTATCCGCACCGGGTCGGTGGGCGCGACGTTCCAGGACGGCGGCAAGAGCCGCGCGTCCTCGGCGAGCTCGGCGATCGCGAGCTCGTCAGCGAGGTCCTGGGTGTCCGTGAAAGAGGCGAAGCGTCCGCACATAGGACCAGCATGCCCTGAGCCACTGACACTCGCGGGCCCGGTGAACGGGGCGCGCACGAGGCGGGAGATCGAGATCACTCTGTTCAGGGTCGTATCGATTCGATAGAATGGGAGCCATGCCATCCGAAGCGCCGTCGAGCGTGCCCTCAGTCATGCCCGCGCGCCGCGCTCCGTCGCCTCGATCGGCCCTCAAGTGGGTGATCATGCTCGGTGCGCTGGCGTGCCTGCCCGCCCTCACCGTCGACATGTACCTCCCCGCGCTGCCGCAGGTCGCCTCCGACCTCGGCACCTCCGACGCGCTCGCTCAGCTCACCGTCTCGTGCATGCTCATCGGCGGTGCGCTCGGCCAGCTGGTCATCGGCCCCCTGACCGACCGCTTCGGCCGTCGGCTGCCGCTGATGATCGGCATCGGCATGCACGTCCTGGTCTCGCTGGCCTGCGCCATCGTGGACGACATCCACCTGCTCATCGGGCTCCGCCTGGCGCAGGGGTTCTTCAACTCGGCGGCGAGCGTCGCGGCCATGGCCACCGTGCGGGACCGGTTCGTCGGCGCCGAGGCCGCCCGCATCCTGTCGCGCCTCATGCTCGTGATCGGTGTGGCACCGATGCTCGCGCCGTCGCTGGGCTCGATCGTCCTGGAGGCGTTCGAGTGGCGCTGGATCTTCGTGGTGCTCGCGCTGATCGGCGCGACGCTCGCGGTGATCGTGTTCTTCGTGATGCCGGAGACGAACCCGGTGGCACGTCGCACCACCGGCGGCGCGTCGTCGGTGGTGCGCGGCTATCGCACGCTGCTCCGCGACAAGCACTTCATGGCGTTGGCGCTCATCCCGGGGCTCGCGATGGGTGCGCTCCTGAGCTACGTGGTGGGCTCGCCCTTCGTGTTCCAGCAGGGATACGGCCTGACGCACGGGCAGTTCTCGCTCCTGTTCGCGATCAACGGGCTCGGCCTGGTGCTCTCCGCGCAGGTCAACGCGGCGCTGGTGCGGCGGGTCGCCCCCATCCGCCTGCTCCGCACGGCCCTCGTGGCGCAGCTCGTGATGTCCCTGGTGCTGCTCGCGGTCGCGATCACGGAGTTCGGCGGACTGATCGGCCTGCTGGTGGCCCTGTGGCTGGTGCTCGCGTTCCAGGGCCTCATCCCGGCCAACGCGTCGGCCCTGGCCATGTCCAGGCACGGCGAGATCGCCGGGACGTCGGCGGCGATGATCGGCGCCATCCAGTCGCTGCTGGCCGGCGTCGTGTCGCCGATCGTCGGCCTGCTCGGCAGCGACACCGTCGCCATGTCCTCGGTGATGCTCGGCGCGGGCCTGCTCGCCTTCGTCGTGCTGGCCTCGGCCACCCCCGCGTACCGCAAGGGCGGCTGGCACGCGCCGATCTGAGTGTTCATCCCGAGGTCGGGCGGGATTCACCAGGACGTCGGCTCCGCAGACTTGGCTCGCACGCATGAGTACACCCATGCGCACCCGCGCCTCGCGCGCGGTGGCCGCCGCCGCGGCCGCCTCGCTGCTGCTCCCCGCGGCCGTCGCCGTCGCAGCGCCCCAGCAGGGCCCCGGTCCGAGCTCTGAGCACCACGGCGGCACCTACCTCGCCGCCACCCTTGCCGGTCGCGCCACGCTGTCGGCCGACTACCTGGCCGAAGGCCCGCCGTCGGGCGCCGCGGCATCGCCCGGCAACGGGCGGCAGGGTCCATGGGACGGGCAGGTGATCCCCGGCTTCTCCGCGATGGTCGACAATCACGACGGCACCTTCTGGGCCCAGCCGGACAACGGCTTCGGGGCCAAGGGCAACTCTGCCGACTTCCTCCTGCGCAACTACCTGGTGCGCCCCCAGTGGAACACCGGCAGCAAGGGATCCGGCGCGATCAAGGTGCTCGACTTCGTCGAGTACAACGACCGCAACGACGTCCTCGACTTCGACATCGTCAACGAGGACACCGACGAGCGGCTGCTGACGGGCGCCGACTTCGACATCGAGTCCCTCGTCCGCGCCGCTGACGGCACGTTCTGGGTGGGCGAGGAGTTCGGCCCGTTCCTGCTGCACTTCGACGAGGACGGCACGCTCCTGGAGGCCCCGTTCGAGTTCCCGGACGGCAAGTCGCCCGGGAACCCGTACCTGGAGCCCGGTGAGAAGCCGAACGTCGGCGGGAGCCGCGGCTTCGAGGCGATGGCCTCGGTCGGCCGCTACCTCTACCCGGTGGTCGAGGGCGCCCTGGCCGACGACGCCGACGTCCGCCGCCGCTGGATCTACGAGTTCGACACCCGCCGCGGCGAGTACACGGGCAAGCGCTGGGCGTACCAGACCGACCAGCAGGCCAACGTCATCGGCGACGCGTTCGCGACCGGCCGCGACACCATGCTGGTCATCGAGCGCGACGACTTCGAGGGTGACCAGGCGGTCACCAAGCGCGTGTACGAGATCGACCTGGGCCGGAAGGACCGCGACGGCTTCGTCAAGAAGGAGCTCGTGGTCGACGCCCTGCGGATCGCGAACCCGCGCGGCATCGACAAGGGCGAGGGCTACGGCCTCGGCGGGACCTTCAGCCTGCCGGTGCAGTCCTTCGAGACGGTCCTGTTCGTCGACCGGGACACGCTGCTGATCGGCAACGACAACAACTACCCGGGCAACGACGCGCGCGTCACCGGCACGCCGGACGACACCGAGATGGCCCTCGTCGACCTCAGGAAGAAGCGCGTGACGGACGACGGCGTCACCGTCGTCGGGCACCGCGGCGCCTCCGGCTACCGGCCCGAGCACACGCTCGCGGCGTACGAGACCGCCATCAACCAGTGCGCGGACTACATCGAGCCCGACGTGGTCTCCACCAAGGACGGCGTGCTCGTCGCCCGGCACGAGAACGAGATCAGCGGCACGACCGACGTCGCCACCCACCCCGAGTTCGCGGACCGGCGCACCACGAAGACGATCGACGGCACGTCGATCACCGGCTGGTTCACCGAGGACTTCACGCTCGCCGAGCTGCGCACCCTGCGCGCCAAGGAGCGCCTGCCGCAGGTCCGGCCGCAGAACGTCCCGTTCGACGGGCTCTACCTCATCCCGACCCTCGACGAGGTCCTCGACCTGGCCCGCAACAGCCGCAGCTGCGACGGCGCGCCCGTCGGCGTCTACCCGGAGACCAAGCACCCGACGTACTTCGACTCGATCGGCCTGTCGCTCGAGGAGCCGCTCGTGCGGGAGCTCGGCCGGAACGGATTCGACCGCGCCGACGCCCCGGTCATCGTGCAGTCCTTCGAGGTGGGCAACCTGCAGGACCTCGACGACCTGACCGATGTCCCGCTCGGCCAGCTCATCAGCAGCAGCGGCGCGCCCTACGACTTCGTGGCCGACGGCGACCCGCGCACCTACGCGGACATGGTCACCCGGAGCGGGCTGCGCGAGATCGCGTCCTACGCCGACGGCATCGGCGCGGAGAAGAACGTGCTGATCCCGCGTGAGGCCGACGGCACGCTCGGCGCCCCGAGCACCGTGATCCGCGACGCGCACCGTGTCGGGCTCGAGGTGCACACGTGGACGTTCCGGCGGGAGAACCAGTTCATGTCCGCCGAGTTCCGGTCCTCGACCGACCCGAACGGGATCGGCGACCTCGTGGCCGAGATCCGCGTCTTCATGAAGGCGGGCCTGGACGGCTTCTTCACCGACAACCCGGACCTCGGCGTCGCCGCGGTCCGCTGACCAGCACCCCCACTTAACGGGCCCCGTGCCGGGGTACATGCCTATGCTCCGCATGTGCCCCGGCACCTCAGCAACCAGCGCAGTCACCGCGTCGCGCGAGCCGTGACGCTCTTCGTCGTCGGTGCGGTCACTCTCGTGGCCGTCGCCGGCGCGGCCGTGTACCTGGACCTCAAGGAACAGGTCGGCGTCAGCGACGTCTCCGGCCTGGTCCAGGTGCAGAAGCCCGCGGATCCCGACGACCCGTTCACCGGGCGCAGCCTCAACATCCTCGTGCTCGGCACCGACCTGCGCGGCGGCGAGAACACCGAGATCGCCGGCGAGGGCGACGGGGGCATGCGGTCGGACACCACGATGCTCGTCCACATCTCCGGGGACCGGTCACGCATCGAGGTCGTGTCCATCCCGCGTGACTCGCTGGTCGACATCCCTTCCTGCAAGCTGCCCGACGGCAGCGAGTCCGGCGCGTCGTACGGCATGTTCAACAGCGCGTTCACCATCGGCGGCGGCGCCGAGGAGGACCTCACGTACGCCGCCGCCTGCACCATCTCCGCGGTGCAGAGCCTCACCGACGTTCCCGTCACCAACCACATGGTCGTGCAGATGGACGGCGTGGTCGAGGTCGTCGACGCGCTCGGCGGGGTGCGCATGTGCCTGCCCGAGCCCCTCGTGCAGAACCCGGCGTACGGGCGCTTCGAGCTGCCCGCCGGAGAGCAGACCCTCGACGGGCGCCAGGCCATCGGCTTCCTGCGGGCCCGCCACGGCACGGGCCTCGGCCTGGAGCAGGGCAGCGACCTCACGCGGATCGCGCGGCAGCAGGCGTTCGTCGACTCTCTGGTGCGCCAGGTGCTGGACCAGAACGTCGTGACCAACTCGCCGCAGCTCTACCGCACCATCCGGGCGGTGCTCCACGCGATCTCCGCGGACCCCAGCCTGGCCGACCCGGCGGCGCTCGCCGGCCTCGCCTTCAGCATCCGGGACATCGACCCGGCGAACATCGTCTTCACCGAGCTGCCCGTCGTGGCCGCCCCGACGGACTCCAACCGGGTGGTGTGGACCGAGGATGCCGCGGCGATCTGGGCGCGGCTGGCTGCCGACGAACCGCCGCCGGGGCACGAGACGCCCGCACCGGGCGCTGCCGGCGGTGGCAAGGAGCCGGAGGAGCCGTCGGGCGGGTCGGCAGACCCGGCGGACGGCCCGGACGCGGGCGAGGAGAGCGGCTCGGAGGGCAGCTCAGGTGGCTCAGGTGGCACGACGACGCCGTCGGACCGGCCGGACCCGTCTCCGTCGCCCTCGCTGCTGCCCGGCGTCTGCGCCGACTGAAGTCATGGCGCGAGCTGGAACCTGCCTGGGAAGCCCAGGACTTATTTACACGATTGTTGCACTGAGGCCATAGTCTCCGGTGCGTGGCGAGTGACTTCTGGACGGCAGTCCGACCTGTCGGCGAGATTATCCAAGGGGTACCCCGGCACGCTCGATCGGGCGAACGCCAGCCCCGTCACGTGCGTAGCTGGCGCAAGATGTTCGTGCTCCGGGGCGTCACGATGAGCGTCGTGGGGGTGATGGCGTTCGGTTCTGCCGCGGCGGCGACGGCGTACCACAACGCGATCGCGCAGATCGATGTCCAGGATCTGGACGGCCTGGTGGCCGAGCAGGTCAAGCCGAAGGACCCGTCGGACCCGTTCAAGGACGAGCCGGTCAACCTGCTGCTCATGGGCACAGACATCCGCGACGGGAGCAACGCCGACATCGGCGGGACCGTGAGCGGCATGCGGTCCGACACCACGATGCTGGTGCACATCTCGGCGGACCGGGAGTGGATCGAGATCGTGTCGCTGCCACGCGACACCTTCGTGGACATCCCGTCGTGCCAGCTGCCCGACGGCAGCCAGACCCAGCCGTACCGCGACAAGTTCAACGCGTCGTTCGAGGTCGGCAGCGGCGACACGTCGCTCAAGCATGCCGCCGCGTGCACGATCAACACGGTCAACGCGATCACGGGCGTGACCGTCACCAATCACGCGGTGGTCAAGATGAACGGCGTGATCGACGTCGTCGACGCGATCGGCGGCGTGAAGATGTGCCTGCCCGAGGCGATGCACGGTGACCCGAGGTCGGCCCGGATCGACCTCGAGGCCGGCGAGAACCGGCTGGACGGCAAGACGGCGATCCAGTTCCTCCGGGTGCGCAAGGGCACCGGCATGGGGCTGGAGATGGGCAGCGACCTGACTCGTATCGAGCGCCAGCAGTCGTTCATCAACGCCACGCTGCGCCAGATCCTGTCCGCCGAGACGCTCGCCGACCCGACCAAGACCTTCCGCCTGATCAACGCCGCGCTGGGCTCGCTGAGCGCGGACCCGGACATCGCCGACCCCGGCAAGGTCGCCGGCCTCGCCTGGTCGCTCCGGGAGATCGAGAAGCGCAACATCGTCATGACGAAGATTCCGGTCTACGACACCACCGAGGGGGCCGCCAGCGGGATCGCCTGGGGTCCGGAGGCTGCCGAGATCTTCCAGCGCATGGCGTCGGACACCCCGCCCGACAGCGTGGTGCTTCCCGAGGCGGAGCCGTCGGGCTCGCCGAGCGCGAGCGGCGGTGGGACCGAGGGCGGCTCGGGGGGCGGCGGCGGTGGCGGTGACGCCGGGACCGGCGAGACCGACGCGGGTACCGGAGACGCTGGTGGAGGGACCGAGACCGGTGGCGACGCCGGTGACCCCTCGGCCGACGAGACGGGCACGTCCGACGGGACGACGAAGCCCGTGACACCGAAGCCCAGCCCGAGCCCCGAGGTCCTGCTCGAGGGCGTCTGCGCCTGACGGCTCAGGGCCTGACGGCTCAGGCCCCGCCGAGGACGAGCGAAGCCGCCACGACCACCATGGTCAGCGCGACGATGCTGTCGAGGACGCGCCACGCGCCCGGCCTCTCCAGCAGCGGCGCGAGGTAGCGCGCCCCGTAGCCGAGCGCGACGAACCAGACGGTGCTGGCGACGCAGGCGCCGAGCCCGAACCACCAGCGGTCGTCGCCGTGCGTCGCGGCGAGCCCGCCCACGAGCACCACGGTGTCGAGGTAGACGTGGGGGTTCAGCCAGGTGAGGGCGAGCGTCGTGGCGACGGCGGCACCCACTGTCCGGTTCGTGACGCTGTGCCGGCCCATGACCACCCGCTGACCCTTGACGGCGCGGTACCCGGCCATGCCCCCGTAGACGAGGACGACGAGGGCGCCTGCCCAGCGTGCGATCTCGACGACGAGCGGCGCGCTCTGGATCATGGAGCCCAGCCCGCCGACCCCTGCCGTGATCAGCAAGAGGTCGCTCACGGCGCAGATGCCTGCGACGAGCCCTACGTGCTCACGGCGCAGCCCCTGGCGGAGAACGAAGATGTTCTGCGCCCCGACGGCGACGATGAGCGATAGACCGAAGGCCATGCCTGCGAGGGCGGAGAGCATGGCTGAACGGTAAGAAGTTGGGCGCGGGATGTCCGGTTCATGATTCGGAAGTGCAGAAGACTGAATCACGGTTAATGATGGGGGTACGTCCAGATTTCACGCAGGTAGTAGCTCTCGTGTTGCTTCTTTTCGCAGTGCTGTCGTGACCCTGTCCAGCACGGCTGAGCGCAGCTTCCACTGCTGCAGGTGGAGCGGGACGTCGACCGTCGTGGCGGGCTCCAGCAGTGCGATGTCGTCCCCGGCGGCGCGCCCGCCGAGGGAGGGCGTGTCCAGGAGCATGCCCCAGCCGAGGCCGAGGTAGATGCTCTCCTCGTACTCGACGGTGCTCGGCACGTGGTGTCGCGGTGGCCTGGCCCCCGGTGCCCGCTCGCGCAGGAACATGTCCTGCAGGTCGTCCGTCCGGTCGAAGACGACCACCGGTGCGGCGGCCAGGGCCTCCGCCGTCGGGCCGTGGGGGAACCAGCGCCGCGCGAAGGCGCGGGTGCAGGCCGGCCGGTACCGCATGATGCCGAGCGGGGTGCTGCGGCAGCCCTGGACCTGCGCCGTCTGGGAGGTGACAGCTGCCATGACGACGCCCTCGCGGAGCAGGTCCGCGGTGCGGCTGTCGTCCGCGCGGTGCAGGTCGAACGTGACCCCCTCGACCTGGGCGAGGGCCGGCAGTACCCAGGTGGCCAGCGAGTCGGCACTGACGGCGAGGGGCACGGTCACGAAGTGGCCGGCCGTGCCGCCGTCGGCCCCCTGGTCGTCCGGGTGCTCACGCGGATCGTCCGCGCCGAGCTCGGCCGCGACCTCCGCGCCGAGCAGCTCCGTCTGGCGGGCGAGGCGCAGCAGCGCCTGGCCCGGCGCCGTGGCGACCACCGGCCGGGCACGCCGCACGAGCACGCTGCCCGCCGCGTTCTCCAGCGCACGGATGCGCTGGCTCACGGCGGAGGGCGTCACGTGCAGTGCCCGTGCCGCCGCGTCGAACGAACCCTCGGCCACCACGGCGGCCAGTGCTTCGAGCTGGCGGGAGTCCCATCGCATGCCGCCAGTCTGCCGCATCTTCAGTTCTGCTTATGTGGCCTGAGAAACATGAACTGGTCTTCACTCGCTCCGCTGCCTAGCGTGGAGGACATGCTCACCCTGTTCGCCGGACTCGGATTCGGTCTCTCGCTCATCGTCGCCATCGGTGCCCAGAACGCGTTCGTGCTGCGCCAGGGGCTGCGTCGTGAGCATGTGGCCGTCGTCGCGGCGATCTGCGCGGTCTCCGACGCGCTGCTCTACGCGGCGGGCGGTGCGGGGTTCGGGCCGCTGGTGGAGCGCTGGCCCGACGCGGTGGAGGTGATGCGCTGGCTGGGCGCCGCCGTCGTGCTGGGCTACGGGGCGATGGCCGCCTGGCGCGCCGTGCGCGGCGACACCAGGCTCGCGGCGGCCGAGGACGGCGCGCTGGGCGACGCCCCGGGCCGGCGCCTGCGGCCGGTGGTCCTCACGACGCTCGCGCTCACCTGGCTGAACCCGCACGTCTACCTCGACACCGTGCTGCTGCAGGGTTCGGTCGCGGCCACCTACGGCGACGACCGCTGGCTCTTCACCGCCGGGGCGATGGTGTCGAGCGTCATCTGGTTCTGCGGCCTCGGCTACGGCGCCCGTCTGCTCGCGCCGGTGCTCAAGCGTCCGGGCGCCTGGCGCGTGGTCGACGGCGTGATCGCGCTCATCATGCTGGCCGTTGCGGTCTCGCTGCTCGCGGGCTGACGGGCTGACCGACCAGGCGTGGCCGGCTAGCTCAGCGGGACCCCCAGTCTGGCCAGGCGGGTCGCCGCCTCGCGCAGCACGGACTCCTTCTTGACGAAGGTAAATCTGACGTGCGAGGCGAGCGCCCCCGCCGTCGGCGAGCCCGCGCGGCAGAACGCCGCCGCCGGGATCGCCACCACGCCGGCGAGCTCGGGCAGACGGCGGCACAGCTCGACGCCGTCGCGCAGCCCGAGGCGACCGAGCAGGTTCGACGCATCGGCCATCACGAAGTACGTGCCGGCCGGGCGGTTCACCGTGAAACCAGCCGCCTCCAGTCCCGCGCACAGGAGGTCCCGACGCTCGGCGAGGGCAGCGGCCAGGGCGCGGGGGGTGTCGTCGTCGGCAAGGGCCTGGGCGATGGCGGGCTGGAACGGTGCGCCGGACGTGTACGTGAGGAACTGCTTGACCGTCCGGACGGCGGTGACCAGGTCGGCGGGCCCGTGCAGCCAGCCGACCTTCCAGCCGGTGAACGAGAACGTCTTGCCCGACGAGGAGATGGTGAGAGTGCGCTCGGCCATGCCCGGCAGCGTGGCGATCGGGAGGTGCTCGGCGCCGAACGTGAGGTGCTCGTAGACCTCGTCGGTCACGACGATCGCGTCACGCTCCTGAGCCACCGCGGCGACCGCGGCCAGCTCGTCCCCGGTGAGCACCGCCCCTGTCGGGTTGTGCGGGGAGTTGAGCACGATCATCCGCAGGCGAGGAGAGGCGGCCGCGCGGAGCGCCTCGACGTCGAGCCGGAAGCCGTCCGGTCCGGGGACCAGGGGAGCCGTCACGTGCGTGGCGCCGGACATGCCGATCGAGGCCGCGTGCGAGTCGTAGAACGGCTCCAGCGTGAGCACCTCGTCGCCCGCACGGGTCAGCGCCAGGATGGTGGCGGCCAGCGCCTCCGTGGCACCCGTGGTCACGAGCACCTCGGTGTCGGGGTCGACGTCCAGCCCGTAGTGCCGCTTCTGGTGGTCCGCGATCGCGCGGCGCAGCTCCGGCACCCCGTCGCCCGGCGCGTACTGGTTGCGGCCCTCCTCGATCGCCCGGATCGCCGCCTGCTTGACGTACTCGGGGCCGTCGACGTCGGGGAAGCCCTGGCCGAGGTTGATCGCGCCGGTGCGGACGGCGAGCGCCGACATCTCGGCGAAGATCGTCGCGGCGACGGTGCCGTCGTCGGCGAGGAGGCCCGCCGCGCTCGCGGTGTCCTGCCAGCGGTCCTGGCCGCGGCCAGGTGAATGGAGGGAGCTCATGGGGTCGACGATATCCATCCCGCGTCCACCCCGAGTTCATCTCGGGCATGGCGGACAACCCTCTTTACCTGCGCGTATGTGGACAACCCTGTGGATGTGGTGGATAACTCCGGGCCTCGGGGAAAGTTATCCACAGGGCGCCCTGCAAAGGTGAACATTTGGCCCTAGCGTTATCGGCCATGGGCGAAGAGGGGGCGCGCATCCTCGAGCACGAGGTGCGCGAGCTGGTGCGGCGCAGGGGACTGGATCCGATCGGTGACCGGGCGGGGCTGTCGAGCCTCGTCACCGACGCGGTGGGTGACTACGCGACCCGGGCGAGCGTCGGCGTGGTGCCACCCCTCGCCGATCCCGCGGCGGCGGCCCAGGCGGTGACCGACGCCGTCGGCGGGTTCGGCCCGTTGCAGCCCTACCTCGACGACCCGGAGATCGAGGAGGTCTGGCTCAATGCACCGACCCACGTGTACGTGGCGCGGCGCGGGGTGCCGGAGCTGACCAGCACCGTGCTGACCACGGAGCAGGTCAGCGACCTGGTGGAGCGGATGCTCAAGACGTCGGGAAGGCGGCTCGACCTGTCGAGTCCATTCGTCGACGCGCGGCTGCCCGGTGGGGAGCGGCTGCACGTGGTCCTCCCCGAGATGACCGGGGGCGGGATGGCCGTGAACATCCGCAAGCACGTGGTGCGGGCCCGCGCCCTCGCCGACATGGTGCGTCTCGGGTCGCTGACCGGACAGGCCGCGACCTTCCTCGACGCCGCGGTCCGGGCCGGCCTGAACATCCTCGTGTCCGGCCAGACCCAGGCGGGCAAGACAACGATGCTGAACGCCCTCGCGGGGTCGATCCCGGGATCCGAGCGGGTCATCTCGGCCGAGGAGGTCTGGGAGCTGCGCCTCCCGGTCCGCGACCACGTCGCCCTGCAGACGCGTCCGGCCAGCCTCGAGGGCACGGGAGAGGTGCCGCTGCGCCGTCTGGTCAAGGAGGCGCTGCGGATGCGCCCCGACCGGATAGTGATCGGCGAGGTGCGCGAGGCGGAGGCTTTCGACCTGCTCATCGCCCTGAACAGCGGCATCCCCGGGATGTGCACGCTCCACGCCAACACCGCGCGTGAGGCGGTGGCCAAGATGACGACGCTGCCCCTGCTGGCCGGCGAGAACGTGTCCGACCGGTTCGTGGTGCCCACCGTCGCCTCGGCGGTGGACCTCGTGGTGCACCTCGGCCTGAGCCGTTCCGCCGACGGCGTGGTCCGGCGCCAGGTGCGCGAGATCGTCGCGGTCACCGGGCGGGTCGAGGAGGGCCGGATCGAGACCGCGGGCATCTTCGACAGGGATGCCGACGGCGACCTGCGGCGCGGCGACGGCATGCCGCCCGGCGAGGACCGCTTCGAGCGTGCCGGGTTCGACGTGCGGGCGTTGCTCGCGGACCCGCGGGTCGTCCCGGCCGGAACGCGTCCTGGGACGGGCGGCGCCACCGGTCCGTGGGCGGGCGCGGGTGCCCGCTCGGGTGCGGACGCCCGGGCGGAAGCGCGCGCTGGCGTCGGACCCTGGACGGCGCGCTGATGGGTGTCGTCGTAGGGCTGCTCCTTGGCGCAGGGCTGTTCTGCGTGTGGTGGTCGTTCTGGACCCCGGTACCGCGACCCGCTGGCCGGGTCACCTGGCAGATGCGGACCCGGGACCTGCTGACCCAGGCGGGCGCGCCGTCGGTCACGCCGGCGATGCTCGTGGGCGCCTGCGCGGCACTCGGCCTCGTGACGCTGCTGCTCGGGCTCGCCCTGACCCGCTCGCCCGCGATCGCCGCGTGCTTCGCCGTCCTGACGGCACCCGGTCCGGTGGTGCTGGTGCGGGCGCGGGCCCGCCGCCGACGTCGGGCGCTGCGGGAGGTCTGGCCGGAGGTGGTGGACCACCTCGCCTCCGGGGTGCGCGCTGGGTTGTCCCTGCCGGAGGCGGTCGCCCAGCTCGGGCAGCGCGGACCGGTCGAGCTGCGTGAGCAGTTCGGCCGCTTCGCCCACGACTACCGGGCCGGCGGCCGGTTCGGCGACGCGCTCGACGCGCTCAAGGAGCGGCTCGCCGACCCGGTGGCCGACCGCATAGTGGAGGCCCTCCGGCTCACGCGCGAGGTCGGCGGGCAGGACCTGGGCCGGCTGCTCCGCACGCTCAGCGGCTTCCTCCGGGAGGACGCCGCCACCCGCGGCGAGCTGGAGGCCCGGCAGAGCTGGACGGTGAACGGTGCCCGGGTGGCGGTCGCCGGGCCGTGGGTCGTGCTGGCGCTGCTGGCCACCCGGCCGGAGACCGCGCGCGCCTACGACTCGCCCACCGGCGTCGCAGTGCTGGTCATCGGCGGTCTCTGTGCCCTGATCGCCTACCGGATGATGCTCCGGATCGGCAGGCTGCCCGCCGAACGCCGGGTGCTGCGGTGACGGGCTGGACGGCGGGGGCGCTCGCCGGTCTCGGCGTCGCGCTGGGACTCCTGATCGTGCTCGCGCGGCTGCGGTCGCGCGCCGTCAACCTCGACGAACGGCTCGCGCCGTACCTCCGCCCGCGAGACGCGACCTCGACGCTCCTTCGGGAGGTCAGCCGCACCTCGGCCGTGGTCCGCCTGCTCGGCCTGCACGACGTCGGCGCCCGCCTCGAGCGGTTCGGTTCGCCCCGCGTGGAGGTACGGCGAAGGCTCGACCGGGCAGGATCCGCCGAGTCGGTGGACCACTTCCGGGCGAGGCAGGTCGTGTGGACGGTCGCCGGGCTGGCCACGGGGCTCGGGCTCGCGCTGCTGCTCGCCGCGACCCGAGGCGCGGCAGTCGTGCCGCTGCTGGCACTCGTCGTCGTCGCAGGCGCGTGCGGCTACGTGGCCTGCGACCAGGCCCTCACCCTTCGCGTCCGGCGGCGCGAGGAACGGCTGCTGGCCGAGCTGCCGACCATCGCAGAGCTGCTGGCCCTCGCGGTCGCAGCGGGGGAGAGCCCACCCGCCGCCCTCGAACGTGTGGCCTCGACCGCCCGCGGCGAGCTCGCCGCCGAGATCCGGCGCATGGTCGCCGAGGTGCGCGCCGGCGCGCCCGTCACCACCGCCCTCACCGCGCTCGCGGACCGGTCGGGCCTGCCGCCCCTGTCGCGGTTCGCCGAGGGGGTGGTCGTGGCGCTGGAGCGAGGAACACCCTTGGCCGACGTGCTGCGCGCGCAGGCGCGCGACGTCCGCGAGGCCGGCCGCCGCTCCCTCCTGGAGGCGGGCGGCCGCAAGGAGATCCTGATGATGGTCCCGGTCGTGTTCCTCGTGCTCCCCGTGACCGTCGTCTTCGCGGTCTTCCCCAGCCTGGCCACCCTCCGGATCGGGCTCTGACATGGCTCTCCGGATGACCCCTACGAAAGGAAATGACATGCGCGACGGCGATGATCCCGGCCGAGCGGCCGGTTCCGAACCGGACAGTGAACGGGGCGACGTCCCGGGCTGGGTCTTGATCACTCTCATGACGGCCGGATTGGTCGTCGCGCTCTGGGCCATGGCAGGCCCGCTGCTGGAGAACGCGTTCCGGCAGGCGATCAGCAGCGTCACGGGCCAGGGGTGAGCTCCGGCCGGCCGGAGCACGGCTCCGCCGCGGTCGAGTTCCTCCTGGTGTCCGTGCTGGTCCTGGCCCTGCTGCTCGGCGTGGTCCAGGTGGCGCTCGCGGTGCACGTGCGGTCCCTCGCCATCGACGCGGCGGCGGAGGGTGCCCGTGTGGCGGCCCGCGCCGACCGGGGTCCTGCCGACGGCGTCGCGCGTACGCGTGCGCTGCTGGCCAAGGCCCTGACCGGGGCCTATGCCCGCGACGTCACGGCGGGCAGCACCACGGTCGACGGCCTCGTGGTGACCGAGGTGACGGTGCGCACGCCCCTGCCCGTCGTCGGCCTGCTCGGTCCCGGCGGGACGCTCACCGTGCGGGGCCACGCGCTGGCGGAGGCACGATGACGGTGGGGGAGCCGGAGCGCGGTTCCGCGATGGTCGAGTTCCTCGGGGTCGCGCTGATCCTGCTGATCCCTCTTGTCTACCTGGTGGTGACCCTGGGACGGGTCCAGGCCGCCGCGTTCGCCGCCGAGGGGGCCGCGAAGGACGCCGTCCGCGCGATGGTCACCGCCGAGTCGTCGGCGGCGGGCGCGGCGCGTGCCGAGGCCGCTGTCGGGATCGCCCTGACGGACCAGGGCTTCGCCCGTGAGAGCGGCGCGCTCAGCCTGGAGTGCTCCACCTCCCCGTGCCTGACGCCGGGCGGCGCGGTCAGCGCGATCGTGCGGGTCGAGGTGCCGCTGCCCCTCCTGCCCGACGTCGTCCGCGGCTGGGTGCCGCTGTCCGTCCCGGTCGAGGCAACCCGCACGGGCACGACGGACCGCTATGCCGAACCTCGCCCGTAGTCGGTTGTGAGCGTGACCGTTGCGCCGATGAGGGGCACAAAGGCGCAACGGTCACGCTCACAACCAAGCCGTTCGCTCTGACCTGCCCCCCAGTGGCAGGTCACGGCGGGTCAGCGGGTCACGGGACCGTGCAGGTCGCCGTCGGGTTGTTGTTGTTGCCGTTCTTGTAGAGCGTGATGCCGAAGTTGTTCCCGGCACCGTTCGGTGTCGCCGTCAGGGTTCCGCTCGTGCCGGAGACGGTCGCGTTCCACGAGTTCTGCAGGGTCTGCCCGCCCTGCGTCTGGATGGAGACCCGCCACGTCGAGCTGCCGGACACGGCCAGCGAGACGTTGAACCGGTCGGACCACTCGTTCGCCCTGCTGACGGTCACGGTGCAGCCGGTGCCGGGGTCGGGGTTGCCGGTGCCGCCACCGTTGAGAGCGTTGAGCGTGGAGGTGTAGGCGGCCTTCTTGTTGCCGCTGCCGTCGAAGAGGAGCGGGGTGCCGCTGGCGCGCCACGAGTCGGTGTCCCGGACGCCCCAGACGCTGATACCGGTGCAGCGCGAGACGGCGAGGCAGGCCTGGACGACGCGCCGATAGTTGTCCGCCTGCGCGGTGCCGGAGCCCTCGATGTCGAGCTCGGTGATCTGGACGTCGACGCCCAGCGCCGCGAAGCTCGAGATCGTGGTCTGGTAGTTGCTCGGCACGGGGCTCTGCGCGTTGAAGTGGGACTGCAGGCCCACGCAGTCGATGGGCACGCCGCGAGCCTTGAAGTCGCGCACCAGGTTGTACACGGCCTGGGTCTTGGCGTGCGACCAGTCGTCGGTGTTGTAGTCGTTGTAGCAGAGCTTGGCGTTCGGGTCCGCGGCCCGGGCGGCGCGGAAGGCCGCCTCGATCCAGTCGTTCCCGGTGCGCTGCAGGTTGGAGTCACGGCGGGCGCCCGAGGAGCCGTCCTGGAACGCCTCGTTCACCACGTCCCAGGAATGGATCTGGCCCCGGTAGTGGGTGGCGACCTGGGTGACGTGGTTGAGCATGGCGTTCCGCAGGGCGGAGCCGCTCATGTTCTGCATCCAGCCAGGCTGCTGCGAGTGCCACGCGAGCGTGTGGCCACGTACCTGCTTGCCGTTGCTGCGTGCCCAGCTCACGATCCGGTCGCCGTTGGTGTAGTTGAACTGGTTCTGGTTCGGCTCGGTCGCGTCGATCTTCATCTCGTTCTCGGCGGTGATCATGTTGAACTCGCGGTTCGCGATGGTCGTGTACACCGAGTCGGAGAGCTTGTTCGCCGCGATGGCGGTGCCGAAGTACCGGCCCGACTCCGCGGCCGCGGCCTGCAGCGTGCTGCCGGCAGCCTGTGCGGTGGTGGCTGCGACACCGCCGGCGAGGACCACCGCGGTCAGGGTGGCGAGCGAGATGGCTCGCAACCTGCGCCGCGCGGGTGGGGTGAGCGTTCGGGTCATCGTTGATCCCTTCGTGCTGGACGGGCCGTCGTTGGCCCGTCGGACGTGGAAAAGGATTTCGATCCGCAGCGTCGCCTGTCAAGGGGTTCTGCTAAACGTTTTCAAAGATCGGAGAAAGTGAAACGTTTAGGTTGGCTCGGGCACTCGGCAGGGCGGGCTGTGGACAACCGCCACCTCCGCCCGGCAGGTGTCGGTCACCCGCCGGACAATGAGGGAATGAGCCTCGCGGACCACGCCGCCGACGCCGGGCACAGCTCCGGCGACGCGCCGGCGCCCCTCGCCCCGGCCCGCTCCGGTGCCCGCCCGACCGACGGGGAGAGCGGTCGCATCATGCTGCTGACCTCGGCGTTCGTCGCGTTCGCCCTGATGCTCGTCGCGGTGGTCGCCTCGGCGAGCGCGGTCCACCTGGACCGCAAGACGCTCTACGACGTGGCGGACCTCGCCGCGGCCGACGCCGCGAGCGCGATGTCCCCCGACGCCTTCTACGCGGGTGCCGGCGTGCCCGCCGACGGCGCGCCGCTCACGCTGTCCGACGCCGACGTGCGCACCGCCGTCGACCAGTACCTCGCGGAGCACCCGCCGGGCATCCCGCTGACGGTGACCGGTGCGTCGTCGCCCGACGGTCGCTCGGCCCGGGTGTCCCTCGCGACGGTGTCCCGGCCGCCGCTGCTGCGGTGGTTCACCGACGCGTTCGGGGGCGGGATCATGGTGAAGGCGTCGTCCACGGCACGTGCGTGGTGAGCCAGGTTAGGTTGTGGCCATGAGCGACCTGAACGAGCACGGCACCAACGACCCGGAGGCCGGCACGCGCCTGGAGCCCCAGCAGATCTTCGACCTCGCCCGGCAGGGTGCCGACGTCCTGCTGGACCTCGTGGACGCGGGGCTCCCCGTCGACCTGGCCGACGAGTCGGGCAACACGCTGCTGATGCTCGCCGCCTACCACGGGCACGCCGACCTGACGGCCGGCCTGGCCGAGCGGGGTGCGGACGTGAACCGGCTGAACGGGAAGAGCCAGGCGCCGCTCGCGGGGGCCGTGTTCAAGAACGAGGCGGACGTGATCAGGGTGCTCGTCGAGCACGGTGCGGACCCCGACGCCGGGAACCCGAGCGCCCGGGCGACGGCTCAGATGTTCGGCCGCGAGCTGCCGGAGCCTGGGGCTCGCTGAGCAGGCCCATGCGCAGGCACCGGCTCTTCCGGCGTCGGGCACGACGATGCGCGGGTAACCTTGAACATCGTGGCAACCAACGACTTCCCCGCAGAGATCAAGGCGCTCCGCGCCACCCTCGATTCCATCGAGGCAGTGAGCGACCCCACCGCCCTGCAGGCGAAGATCGCCGAGCTGTCCGAGCAGGCGTCGGCTCCCAACCTGTGGGACGACCCGGACGAGGGCCAGCGTGTCTCCTCCGCGCTCTCGGCCGCGCAGTCCGAGCTCGACCGGGTGGAGAAGCTCCGCGCCCGGATCGATGACGTCGAGACGCTCGTCGAGCTCGGCAACGAGATGGACGACGCCGACTCGCTCACCGAGGCCGAGGAGGAGGTCGCCAAGATCCGCAAGGACCTCGCGGCCCTCGAGGTGCGCACGCTGCTGAACGGTGAGTACGACTCCCGCGAGGCCGTCGTGACGATCCGCGCGGGCGCGGGCGGCGTCGACGCCGCCGACTTCGCGGAGATGCTGATGCGCATGTACCTGCGCTGGGCGGAGCGGCACGGCTATCCCACCAAGGTCGGCGACACCTCGTACGCGGAAGAGGCAGGTCTCAAGTCGGCCACCTTCGAGGTCAACGTGCCGTACGCCTTCGGGAACCTGTCCGTCGAGGCGGGCACCCACCGCCTGGTGCGGATCTCTCCGTTCGACAACCAGGGCCGCCGCCAGACGTCGTTCGCGGCGGTCGAGGTGATCCCGCTCATCGCGCAGACGGACCACATCGAGATCCCGGACTCCGAGCTCAAGATCGACGTCTACCGCTCCTCGGGCCCGGGCGGCCAGTCCGTGAACACCACCGACTCCGCGGTGCGTATGACGCACATCCCGACCGGCGTCGTGGTGGCCATGCAGAACGAGAAGTCGCAGATCCAGAACCGCGCAGCCGCCTACCGTGTCCTGCAGTCCCGCCTGCTCCTGCTGCGCAAGGCGGAGGAGGCGGCAACGCGCAAGGAGATGGCCGGCGACATCAAGGCCAGCTGGGGCGACCAGATGCGCTCCTACGTGCTGCAGCCGTACCAGATGGTCAAGGACCTGCGCACGGAGCACGAGTCGGGCAACCCGCAGGCCGTGTTCGACGGTGCCATCGACGACTTCATCGAGGCCGGCATCCGCTGGCGCCGTGGCGGCGGCGAGAGCTGACGGTCGCGCAGGGCACGTAGCCCTGGACGAATTGCCGGTTTGCCGAGCGTTTTGACCGGTATGACGCCCGGAGTTTGCGGACCGGGTGAGTTCTGTCGGCGTGTCTGCCCGACACGCCACGGGTTCACCCCCCTAGTCTCGGGCTCGTGATCAGGTTCGAGAACGTGTCGAAGGTCTACGCGCGGGGCGCACGGCCTGCCCTCGACCAGGTCTCCGTGGACGTCGAGCGTGGTGAGTTCGTGTTCCTCGTGGGGGCCTCGGGCTCGGGCAAGTCGACGTTCCTGTCGCTGGTGCTGCGCGAGCAGCGGCCCACGCGCGGGCGGGTCTATGTGGCAGGGCGGGACGTCGCGAACCTCTCGGGGTGGCGCGTGCCCACGCTGCGCCGTCAGCTGGGCGTGGTGTTCCAGGACTTCCGCCTGCTGCAGAACAAGACGGTCCACGAGAACGTGGCCTTCGCCCTGCAGGTGATCGGCAAGCCTCGCCACGTCATCCGGGACACCGTGCCAGAGGTGCTGGAGATGGTCGGCCTGGCGGGCAAGGGCAAGCGCATGCCGACCGAGCTGTCGGGCGGTGAGCAGCAGCGCGCGGCGATCGCCCGCGCGATCGTGAACCGGCCGCAGATTCTCCTGGCCGACGAGCCGACGGGAAACCTCGACCCCACCACCTCGCTGGGCATCATGCGCCTGCTGGACCGCATCAACCGGACGGGCACCACAGTGGTCATGGCCACGCACGACGACGAGATCGTCAACGAGATGCGCCGGCGCGTGGTCGAGCTGTCCGACGGCGTCGTCGTCCGCGACGAGGCGCGGGGCGGCTACGGCGAGCGCGAGGCGATCCTGCCCGACGTCGGTGCGTCGCCGGTGCTCGACTCCCCGGGGAGCGGCACCCGTGCGCCGGTCCAGACCGTGCGGGGGATCTGACCGTGCGCTTCCAGTTCGTGCTGGGTGAGGTCTTCTCCGGCCTGCGCCGCAACACCACGATGGTCGTGGCAGTGGTGCTCGTGACGTTCGTGTCGCTGACGTTCGTCGGCGCGGCAGCGCTGCTCCAGGCCCAGATCGGCAAGCTGAAGGACGACTGGTACGACCTCGTCGAGGTCTCCGTGTTCCTCTGCCCGCAGGGCTCGGTGGTGCCGACGTGCGCGGGCGGCGAAGCCACCCGCGCCCAGGTCGACGCCGTGCGCCAGATCATCGACACCGAGCTGTCCGACGAGGTCAGCGCCGTCTACTTCGAGTCGAAGGAGCAGGCGTTCGAGGCGTTCAGCGAGCGCTATCCCGACGGCTACCAGGGCACGCAGCTCACCGCCGCCGACATGCAGGCCTCACTGCGCCTCAAGCTGGCCGACGCCGAGCAGTTCGCCGTCGTCAGCGACGTGCTGTCGGGGCGGGACGGCGTGGAGATCGTGGAGGACCAACGGGCCGTCTTCGAACCGTTGTTCCGGACGCTCAACGTCGCCACGCTGCTCGCGGCCGGGCTGGCCGGTGTCATGCTCCTCGCGGCCGTGCTCCTCATCACGACCACGATCCGGCTGAGCGCCGTCTCGCGGCGCAAGGAGACCGAGATCATGCGTCTGGTGGGCGCGTCGAACCTGTTCATCCAGCTGCCGTTCCTGCTGGAGGGGGCACTGGCGGCAGTGCTGGGCTCGCTGCTGGCCGGAGGTGGGCTCTGGCTCGCCGTCCGGTTCATGGTCAGCGACTGGCTCGAACGGTCGGTCGACTGGGTGGCCTACGTCTCGGAGGTCGACGTGCTCCGCGTCGCGCCTCTGCTCGTGATCATGGCCGTCGCCCTGGCCGCGCTCTCGTCCTTCTTCACCCTGAACCGGTACACGAGGATCTGATGCCTACTTCACGAAGCCTCCGGTCCGGAGCTGTCGGGCGTGGCCCGCTCGCGGCGGTGCTCGCGGCGGTCCTTCTGCTGGGTGGCGCCACCGTCGGGTACGCGGACGACCTCGACGACCGCCGCGCCGCCGCCGAGCGGAAGCAGCAGGCCAAGGAGGACGAGCGCGAGAACCTCGAGGCCGAGCTGGAGCACACGGACAAGCAGCTGGCCGACGCCGTGCTCGAGCTGAACCAGGTGGAGGGCCGCCTGCCCGTCGCGGAGGCCGAGCTCGCCGTGGCCGAGGCCGAGCTGGAGCGCGCGGAGCGGGAGGCGGCGATCCTCGCCCAGCGCCTGGCCGACGCGCAGCTGGAGGAGGCGACGGTCACCCAGCTGCTCCAGGACGGCTCCGGCAAGGTCGACGGGGCGCGCGACGACATCGCGCAGATGGCGCGCGAGGAGTTCCGCGGTGCGGGCAACGCCTCGACGATCGGCCTCGTGACCGGTGCGCAGAGCACCGAGGAGTTCATCGACGGGTACTCCGTCTCGTCGTCGGCCGCGCGGATCCGGGCGCGCACGCTCGCCGAGCTGCAGAGCGCCGAGGCGACCGCACGCAACCTGCAGGCGCGGCTGACCGCGATCCGCGAGGTAGTCACGGAGCTCAAGCGCCTGGCGGACGAGAACGTACGGTCCAAGGAGCAGGCCAAGCAGTCGGCGGTCGAGCGGAAGGCCGAGATCGTCGAGCTGATCGCCGAGCAGGAGCGGCTCAAGTCCCGTATCGAACGGCGCAAGCACGTCGCGGTGCAGAACATGCAGGACACCGAGCAGGAGCTCAGCTCCATCGAGTCCGACCTCAAGGGCATCATCCGCGAGCAGCGGGAGCGCGACGAGCGCCTGGCCCGGGAGCAGGCCGAGCAGGAGGCGGAGGGGAGCACGGGCGGCGGGTCCGGCGGCGGCGGTTCCTCGGGCGGCGGATCGTCCGGCGGCGGCTCCGGCGCCGTGTCGTTCCTCAGCTACCCGACGGCGAGCCCCGTCGTCACCTCCTCGTACGGCATGCGGTTCCACCCGGTGCTGCAGTACTACCGCCTGCACGCAGGGACCGACCTCCGGGCGTACTGCGGTACGCCGATCCTGGCGCCCGCGGACGGCACGGTGCTGTACGCGCGCTACCTGGACGGACTCGGCAACCAGGTGCTGATCGACCACGGCTACTCGTCCGGCGGCAGCAGCGTGATGACGAGCTCCAACCACCTCACCTCGTTCGCCGTCTCGCCGGGCCAGCAGGTCTCGCGCGGCCAGGTGATCGGGTACTCGGGCACGACCGGCACGTCGACGGCCTGCCACCTGCACTTCGAGGTGTACATCAACGGTTCGACGGTGGACCCGATGAGCTGGCTGTAAAAGCCTGGTCCACCGAGGTCGGGCGCGTAAACTGGGGCGTCGCGCTGCCCGCACGGGGCATGCCGCACCAGTAGATCCCGGAGGGAGACCATGGCCAAGAAGGACGATCCGCGCAAGATCGTGGCGAACAACAAGAAAGCCCGTCATGACTACGTGATCGAGGACGTCTTCGAGGCCGGGCTCGTGCTGTCGGGTACCGAGGTCAAGGCGCTGCGGATGGGGCGGGCTTCCCTCACCGACGGCTACGCCACCGTCGACCGTGGCGAGGCGTGGCTCGAGAACGTGCACATCCCCGCGTACTTCCAGGGCACGTGGAACAACCACGCGCCGCGGCGTCGGCGCAAGCTGCTGCTGCACCGCGAGGAGATCCTCCGGCTGGAGTCGAAGTCGCGGGAGAAGGGGCACACCCTGATCCCCCTGGCGCTGTACTTCCTGGACGGCCGGGCCAAGGTGGAGATCGCCCTGGCCCGAGGCAAGAAGGAGTACGACAAGCGGCAGACCCTGCGCGAGCAGCAGGACATGCGCGAGGCGCAGCGGGCGATGCGGCAGAAGGAGCTCCGCTGACCGGTAGGGGCCACGGGTCCGCAGGCTGTCACGGAAATAACGTTCCGGTCTGCGGAGTTGTCGCATAGGATGGAGATGTTCCGCACGGGCGTAGCTCGGGCGGGGCAGTTGAAAACAACATAGGGGCTGATCGGTTTCGACGGTGGTCGTGCTTCGAGGAGAAGCGGGCCGAGGATGCAGGCTTATCTCGTAAACGATGCCTGCAAACACATAGTTGCCGATAACTCGCGCAACGACTTCGCCCTCGCCGCCTGAGCGAGCCCGAAGTCCGTCGGCCTGGGAGATGCTTCCGTCCCAGTAGCCGGCGTCATCTAGGAAGCCACTGCTCGTAGCTCTCGTCATCGGGGCTACGGGAACACTTAGATGACTGGGCCTGTCCGCGAACGTGTCTGCGCGAGTGCGGGGGCCGAGAAAATCCATAGCAGACTGCGCCCGGAGAAGTACTCGAAAAGCGTCACCGGACCCGGGTTCGATTCCCGGCAGCTCCACCCCTATGACAGCAGGCCCGCCTCCATCGGAGGCGGGCCTGCTGTGTTGTCGGCGCGTGAGCAAGCGGCGCGCGAGGAAGCAGCGCGGCCTACTGCCTCGACAGGTCCGTCAGGGGGATGGCTACCTCGCGCGACCGCAGGACGCCGTCGACCACGACCACTGCTTCTCTGCCGGCCCAGCCCGGCCGCACGGTCTTCACGATGCCTTCTGTGCCGCGTTCCGTGCTCGACGCCCCGGTGACCTTCACCATGACGCCTGTGGCGATCCCGTCGCCCATAACCTTCTTCTTTCTGTCGTCAGTCCGGGCCGGGACGATCAATTCACGTACGTCTGGTCATCGCTCAGCTCGGTGGGTGCATGAGCCTGCCAGCGCTCTGGTGCGGCGTCAAGATGAATGTGCAATGTTGCTTTATGGCATCCGGCCTTCATTTCTGCGGATGTATTTTCCTTTCATCCAAAGGTAATTCGCGCAGTTCTTTAACCCTGCTCAACGCGCTGCTTATTATGCGCAATTCGGGCAAACCTACCGGGTCCGCCTGTCATCGTGGACGACGGGCACCCGGGTGGTGCCGTTCTCGACCCGGCCGGGGGTCGTCGAGGGTGCGGGCCGCTCCGCCGGGACGCCCTGCGCCGGGTGCGGGTGGCCCCTCGCCTGGACGCCGCCCGAGATGCGTGGTTCATCCAGTCTTAACGTCGCCGCAGTCACATCGTCATAATACGATGTAACGATCTACCCACTTGGCGACCTGAAGGGAATGTGTCATGTCACAGCAATCGAGGGCCCTGCCGTCCGGCCTCATCGCGTTGGCGCTGGGCGGCTTCGGCATCGGCCTCACCGAGTTCGGCATCGTCGGCTTGCTCCCGGAGATCGCGACCGACTTCACCGTCACCGAGAGCGCCGCCGGCTATCTCGTCTCGGGCTACGCGCTGAGCGTCGCGGTGGGGGCCATCTTCCTGACCGGCGCGGTCTCGCGAATCGAGCGCAAGCGGGTCCTGGTCAGCCTGATGGTGCTGTTCATCCTCGGCAACCTGATCTCGGCCATCGCCCCGACCTACGAGATCATGCTCCTCGGTCGCATCGTCGCCGCGCTGTGCCACGGCGCGTTCTTCGGGGTCGGCGCGGTCGTCGCGGCCGACATGGTCGCGGCGAACCGTAAGGCGGGAGCGATCTCCCTGATGTTCGCCGGGCTGACGATCGCGAACGTCGTGGGCGTCCCGCTGGGTACCTTCCTCGGTCAGGAGCTGGGCTGGCGGTCCACCTTCTGGGCCATCACCGTGATCGGCGTCGTCACCCTCGTCGGCATCCAGCTGCTGGTGGCGAGCTCGCCCGCCGCGCCGTCCGGCAGCCTGCGCAGCGAGGTCCGCGTCTTCCGTCGACCCCAGGTGCTGCTGTCCGCTCTGGTCAGCATCCTCGCGTTCGGTTCGGTCGTCGGGGCATACACCTACATCGCATTCACCCTGACCGATGTCACGGGCTTCGCAACGGAGGCCGTGCCGTGGCTCCTGCTCCTGTTCGGGGTGGGCACCTTCATCGGCAACCTGGTCGGCGGGCGGGCCGCCGACCGGGCCATGGACAAGTCGCTCCTGGTGATCCTCGGCCTGCTCGCGGTGGTGCTCGCCGTCTTCGGTCTCACCGCCTCGAACATGTGGGCGGCCCTCGTCGCGATGTTCCTGCTCGGGGCCATCGGCTTCGCCACGGCACCCGGCCTGCAGCTGCGCATCATGGAGGTCGCAGGGGACGCACCCACCATGGCGTCCGGCGCGAACGTCGCGGCGCTCAACGTCGGCAACGCGTTCGGCGCCTGGCTCGGCGGTATGGCCATCGCCGCCGGCTTCGGGTTCGTGTCGCCCCTGTGGGTCGGCGCGGGCCTTGCCCTGGCGGCGGCCCTCGTCCTCGCCACCGCCATCGCCACGAAGGCAAAGGACCCGGCGCCCGATCTGGCGGCGGCGCCCGCCGACGCCGCGATCGAGCCCGTACCCACCGAACCGGTGGCCGCGGAGCGCGCCTGACACCCAGCGGCTCGGGCCGCGCTACCCAGCAGCAGTATTCAGCGATATACAGCGATATCCAGCTAGTCCTAGCAAGATCCAGCACCAAGCAGCCCCCCGGCTGCAGCACTGACTTCCAAAGGTGGCCGGGGGGCTTTCCCCTGCCTGCCCTGCACCACGATCAAAACTGGTGAAAGGTGCGTCATGAACCCCTCAGTGCTCCACGCGGAACAAGGTCGCTCGTCCACGGGAACGATGCCGGAAACGGCGGTCGCCCAGGGTTTCAACCTGGCTGGCTTCTTTCCCGGGCTCGGGAGCCGAGCTGCGTATCGTGAGGTCGGGTGGACCTCGATCGGTTCGGCGTCCGAGTCTGTCGTCGAGCTCTACCAGGAAGCCGCTGACGCGCTCCAGATCGTGAACGGACCCGAAGGGTTGTCGCTGACGGCGGCCAACCTGCCGGAGGACCCGGTCGAGCGCCAGGGATTCATCGGGGCGGGCTTCCTCGTCCACAACCTGGCCCTCGACGTCGAGCTGCGGGAGCGCGCGGCAGAGACCGGCGTCGCTCACTTCGTCGCCTACACGGGCGAGAGCTTCGGCGTGCTGGCATCGGCGGTGGCCTGCGGCGCGCTGTCGATCCAGGACAGCGTCCTGGTGGCCCGCGCGTTCACCCCGCTGCTGCTGGCCGCGTCGAACCAGGAGGGGCGCGGCCCGCTGGGGGCGAGCCTGGCGAGGTACCTGCCGCGGTACTCCAGGGAGCGGCCGCCGATCACCGAGCCGGCGCACGTCATCGCGCTCAAGGCCGAGCCCCACGAGCTGCGCAGGCTCCTCGGCGAGCTCGGGGAGCGCTACCGGGACGACGTCGAGGTCCACAAGCGCTACTCGCCGAAGCAGACGAACGTCTACGTCCGCGCCGGCTTCATCTCGATGTTCGCCGAGATCATCCGAGCGTTTCCGGGCGTCAAGGCCGAGGAGCTGAAGGAGCCGACGAAGTTCCTCGCCCACTCGCGGAAGATGATCGAGGCGCGGGAGTCGCTGGACCACTACATGGACGATCAGGGCGTCCGGTTCGCCGACCCACACACGCCGATGATCTCCAACAGCGGCGGCAGCTTTCTGATCACCGGTGACCAGGTGCGCAGCGCCGTGCTCGCGATGACCAACGAGGTCATGGACTCGCAGCGCACGGTCGAGCTGATCGACGAGCTGCGGCCGGACATGGTGGTCGAGATCGGGCGAGGCGGCAAGTCGCTGGATCTGTTGCAGGACAACTGGACGCGCTCCCCGGCCATCGCGTTCACCGGCGCGCACGACGCGTCGACCCTGCTCGACGGCGCGGGCCTCGTGGTACGCCTGAGGGCGGCGCTGCAAGAGCTCCGGTCGGCTGAGCGCGCAGGCCCCGAGCCGTGGGACTACGACCTGCTCCACCGGGTGAACGACCTGGCCAGGGCGGAGCCCGCCTTCGAGAAGTACCTGCTGGAGATGGCATGCACGCTGCCGATCCAGCCGGACGGGGCGGTCTCGGCCTCGTACCTGGAGATGAGCGAGGCGCTCAAGTACACCCTCGCGCACCGCAGGCACGTCCTGGAGGGCGAGCTGGTCGTCGGGGCGCGGCTCAAGAAGCGGATCGACGTCGGCCCAGGCGCCGTCGGGCAGGCCTTCACCGAGCTCTGCATCCGCGACGCCAAGGGCCGGATCAGCATCCGGACGGTGGTGGCGGCCGAGGACGCCGAGGCGCTCGTCGTCCACTTCGGCAAGCCGCGTAAGCCACAGCTGCTCGAGGCCGCCCGTGCCGCCCGGATGCTCGTCGAGTCCCAGCCGATCGCCCAGCGGATCCGTGCCCGCATCGCCGAGCGGCTCCGTGCCGACAACGGCGCCACTACCCACTCCACGGGGCTCAAGGCGGCGATCGCCGAGGCAGAGGCCATCGACCTGCTCGTCTACCAGGTCTCGATGTTCGAGCTGCTGAAGCAGCACCGGCCCGGGCTGTTCGCGCACAACCACGCGTTCCTCGAGGGCGGCGACGCGTTCGGCTGGCTGGTGGCGCTCGTCGCCTCCGGTGCGGCCGACCCCGGTGACGTCATCGAGCTCGGGGCGCACATCGTCAGCGGCAGGCTCGGCGAGACCGTCCTGACCGAAGGCATCGTCGGCCGGCTGGGCGCGCGGCTCACCGATGCGACGGTCCCGGTCCTGTCCTCGACGGGCGCTCCGGTCGAGACCAGGCACGACCTGGCCGCCGAGACCGCCACGATCTGCCGACCCGGCGAGCTGCGCAGGGGGAAGCGCCCGATCAGGCTCAACGCCTCGTGCACGATCCTCGCCCTCGGTTCGTCGAGCCGCATCGCCTCGCTGGACACCACGCCGCACGCGAACCGCATCCTGACCGTGCGCACCGCGGAGGAGCTGTGGCGCCGGGGGCTCAACCGCGACCTGGACGCCATGGAGCGCCGGGCGCTGCTGACCGCGTCCTCGGAACAGCGGGCGGTGATGCGCTACGCCCAGCAGCGGAGCCTGCTGTGCAGCACGGTCTGCGCGTACATGAATCCAGGGGAGGTCCTCGTCGGGTTCGGCAACGGCGGCAGCGAGTCGATGACCGTCTTCTTCCGGCGCCGTGGCGAGAACGAGCTGCTGGTGCGCAAGGTCCTCAGTGAGGCGCTCACGACCGCCCGGTGGGACCCGGAGGGGCAGGGGGCGATGCTTCCCCCGTTCACCAAGGCGAAGAAGCAGGCGGAGTACCTGATGGCGCTGCCGGCGTCCGTCCGTGACTACTTTCCCCAGGTGTACTCGGTCCTCGAGCGGGAGGTGCGTCCGCTGGGCGCGGCAGACGGCGATCCCGTGCGCCGCGAGGTCATCTACGAGATGAGCTTCGTGCCGGGCGACGAGGTGGGCCAGTACATCGCGAGCCGCGTCCCGCCGCCGGTCGTCGTCGCGCGGCTCTACCAGGAGATAGCGGGCTTCGTGCACCGCAACATCCACACGGCCCGGCGGGTCCCGTCGCCACGCGGCACGCTGGAGGAGCAGTACTTCCGCAAGATCGAGGACCGGCTCGACCTGTGCCGTCGCACGGCGCCGGCCACGTTCGGCCCAGGTCTGCTCGACACGGACGAGATCGTCATCAACGGGCGCCGCTACCTCAACCACCGCCGCCTCCTGGAGGAGTTCCGCCGGGAGCCCATGTTCCAGCAGGTCCTCGAACCGTCGTTCCACTCGCTGGTGGTGGGGGACACGAACACCGAGAACATCAAGATCGGTGACACGGCGGCGCTGGTCCGTGCCCAGGCGGTCATCGAGAGCGGGGCAGGTCACGCGGAGGTCCGCGAGGCGCTGGCCGCCATCACCTCCGCCTCGATCGGGCTGAAGTTCCTCGACCCGCGCGCGATCGGCTGGCGGAGCGACGGCGCGACGACGAGCGACGACCCCATGTACGACAACAAGCCGTGGCACAACTCCGTCGGCCACTACGACGAGATGCACAACGAGGCGTTCGACCTCGTGGTCTCGAGGGCCCCGGACGGTTCGCCGGACGTGACCATCGACTTTCACCGCGGCAACCCCTACCAGCGCTCCTACCGGGTGCGTGACGTCACCGAGCGCGGCCTCGCCGTGACCCCTGATGCCCCGCGGGGCATCGAGGACTACTTCGCCCAGGTGATGACCGACGTCTACGGCCTGGACGACCCCGCAGCGGAGCAGTACAAGTCTGATCCGTACTGGATCATCCGGTTCGTCTTCACCATGGGAACCCACTTCACCGCGATGCCCCCGTTCCACTTCGCGTCGGAGATCGACGGGACCGTCGTCGACTCGCCCGACATCCAGCGTCGGCCGATCGCCATCTACTGCGAGGGCATCAAGTGGCTGAACTGGGCGCTGCAGATGCTGACCGGATCGCGGCCGGACTTCCTGGGCGTCCCGGTGCCAATGCTCCCGGCTCTCTCCGCGTCGGCCGACAGCGCCGGCGGCGTCGCCAGGAAGGAGGAGGTCAAGTGACTTTTCTTCTGACACCACCGGTCCGCGGCCTGAACGACCTCTCGATCGAGTCGCGCGTCATCGCCACCCCCTGGAGCCGCATCGTGCGGGGGATCGGCCTGGGTCAGCACCCCATCGGCTGGGACGCGACGGCGGCGTCCCGGATCCGCGACTCGTTCGCCCTGCTCGACGAGCGGGCGCCCGGTGTCGGGATGTACACCGGGTTCGCACGCGCGCTCGCCGAGCTCGTCCTGCAGGTCGCCGATCCTTCGGTCCGGCTCGGCTACCGGCAGACCCAGGACCTGATGAACGCGGCCGCCGACTCGGCCTTCGCGATCGCCAACCCCTACTACCGGCTGACGGCCGGCTGCGCGCTGCTCAGCGCGGTGGCCAAGCTGGGCGTCTCGAAGGCGCACCTGGTCGACGGCGCCCGGGACATCCCGGCACAGGTTCTCGCCACGATCGGTGAGATCCGTCCGGACGGCATCAAGGACGAGAACCGGGGTCGGCACGGCGACTACGAACGGCTGTCGGCCTGGACGGCGGTGTTCCTCGCGTTCGGGCAGCTGGACCTGCACGACAGGCTCGTGTCGGCCGAGCACGACCATGTGGCCGAGGCGCTGGCCCTGATCGACAACATCCCGGCGCCCTTCTTCCGCGGTCGCGGCGGGTCGATGCTCCTGTCCGCCACCATGCTGCTGGGGTTCGACGACCACATCTTCGACGGGCCGACGAACTACCTGTCCGCCACCCTGTCCTACCTGGACCGGGTGGACGAGCTCCAGATCTACCCGTCGTTCCCGAGCCCGATGTCACCGGCGTTCGCCAAGGTCTACCCGCTCCTCACCATGCTCAACGCGGTAGCCGTCACGGGGCGACTCTCCTACCTCGAGTCCGGGCGGGACCGGCTCGCGGAGGCCGCCGAGCTGATGGCTGCCGTCGCCCCGGTGGAACGAACGCACATGGGCCTCTATCACGTGGTCGCGCTGCACAACCTGGGGCACCTCACCGCGGACGGACCCCGGCTCGTCGACCTCGTCGAGCCGCTGGTCGCCCAGTGGCGAGACATCGACCCCGGCCAGGACTACTTCCTCTACGGGATCTCGTACGCATATCTCACCCAGCTCGCGTTCTTCACCGGGAGGGAGGATCTCATCACCGAGCCGATGGTCGAGCGGATGCTCACCGCTTTTCCGTCGCTCGAACGGTCGGCCGAGAGCCGGGCCAACCGGCCCTACCCGTTCAGCTACGTGCTCAACGTGCTGACCGAGCTGGGCCTCGGGGACCTGCTGTACACGCCGCACGACGCGTACGGCGGCAGCACCCCGTTCCGCTGGTTCGCCGACCATCTCTCGCCCGGCGCTCGTGCGGAGCAGGCCAGGCTCTACATGGTCGACCACGCGCTCCTCAGCTGGGCGTTGCGCCTGCGGCCGGCGGGCGCCGTCGAGCCGGGAGCGCTCGGTAGGTTTCGCTTCGCCGCGAGGGAAGAGCGGTAACGGGGAGCGACAAAGGGAAGGTGTGACGCATTCTGCTGCTTGGTCGAGAGCGGTGTGAGCGATAAACTGGGGATATGACAGCGCAGGTCGAGGAGTACGAACAGATCGCCGACGAGGCTCTGGAAGCCTTCAAGGCGCTGTCGAACCCTGTGCGTCTGCAGATCCTCCAGTGGCTCAAGCAGCCGCGCGAGCACTTTCCCGTCGAGCGTGCGATCGCCGACCCCGACGTGGTGGGGGTGTGCGTCACGCACATCACCGAGAAGGTGAACGCGGCGCAGTCGACGGTCTCGGCCTACATGAACTCCCTGGAACGCGCGAACCTGGTCACCTCCACGCGCGTGGGCAAGTGGACCCACTACCGGCGCAACGAGGAGCGGATCGAGGAGCTCGTGCGGATCCTGGGAAGCTCGCTGTAACCCAGGCCGGCTCGGTACGGCTGCGCGATATCGCCTACTCGATATCGCGCAGCACCGACTGCACGGCCACCGTGTCGGCGCCGTACCTGTCGTCCGCGTAGCGCTGGATGCTGCCGTCGTCGTAGGCGACGGGCACCCAGACGTAGCCGTTCTCGATCCGGCTGCCCAGGCCGCCGAGATAGTCGAGGACCTCGTTCTGGAGATCGAAGGCCTCGGACTCGGATATCTCCGGTTCGACCGTACCCGCGTTGGCGGGATCGAGCCGGGGGTCCTCGGGCGGTGCGGGCAGTTCCGCCGGGGCCGCGGCGGCCTCGGTGAGACGGAACGTCTCGCCGTCCCAGGAACCCACCACCTCGTAGTGGCCCCAGGTGGTGTCCTGCGCTGACTCCGCCTCGACGGCGTCCCAGTCCCAGCCGGCGATCTCCGGGCCGCCGCACTGGGGCGGATACGACTCGGCCACCCCGCCCAGGCACAGCTCGGGTGGACCGTCGCCCTCCTGTAGGACGGTGGTGACGGTCGTGACCTGGCCCGACGCCGCCGGGGCGGGCGGCGCTGCCGCCGTCGGCGTGTCGTCCGGCTGGTCACCGTCCGGTGCTGAGCCCGCGGGACCGTCCTGGGCGGCGCATGCGGTCAGCAGCAGCACACCGGCCAGGCCGGTGCTGAGGAGTCGGCGTGGTGCTCGTCGCGGCTTCATACTCTGCATATGTTTGCGTGACCACTGGACTTGCACGCTCGTGCACCAGATTCTCGGTAAACGCTTGCCCAATGCGCGGGTCCAGGGCTAGCGTGTACACACAAGAATATGTCAAGACATAAGATCAAACGGCCTCCAGCGATCCACCGGCAACACAGCATCCACCCGGCTACACAGCTCAGGCGCTCAGGGTTGAGCGCCGACGAGGAGACACAATGAAGCGTCAGTACCTGGCCCGCTCGCTCGCGACCGCGTCGATCACGATCGGCGCGCTCGTGCTCGCATCGTGCTCGAGCGGTGGCGGTGGCTCCGATGACGAGGTCGTGCTCCAGCTCATGCAGTCGGGCGACGTCAACCAGGGTGGCGGCTACGCCAAGCTGGCGGAGAAGTACTTCGAGGAGACCGGCGTGCGCGTCGAGGTCGTCGAGGTGCCCAACGACGACCTGCGCACGCGGCTGCGTACGTCGGCGCAGGCGAACGACCTGCCCGCCCTGGCGGCGTCGCCGTCGACCGACCCGGCATGGACCGAGCGCCTGCTCGACCTGACCGACGTCTTCGACGAGGTCGGTGTCATCGACACGCTCTCGGTCGCCGACCCCGCCGACGACAAGGTCAAGGCGCTGCCGACCACCCTCACCGCCGTCGGCATGTTCCTCAACAAGTCGCTGTGGGACGAGGCCGGCGTCGAGTACCCGACGACGCTCGAAGAGCAGTGGACATGGGACGAGTACGTGCAGAAGTCGAGCGAGGTCGTCGAGGCGACCGACGCGGAGTACGGCGCGGTCATGGACCCCTCCGCGCACCGCCTGCGCTCCTTCCTGTTCGAGTTCGGCAGCGAAGGTGTCACCGAGCAGCCCGACGGCACCTGGGCGCTCGACGAGGAGGGCGCCGAGGCGCTCGGCTACTTCAAGAAGCTGCACGAGGACGGCGTCATGCCGCAGGCCGTGTGGGGCGCCGCCGACGACCCGAGCGCGACGTTCAAGTCGGGTCGCGTCGCCGGCTACATGTCGGGCGTCTGGCAGATCGCCGACTTCCAGGAGACCATCACCGACTTCGAGTGGGTCTCCGTGCCGCTGCCGCAGCAGCCGGTGCGCGCGACCAACTACGGTGCGGCGTCGTGGATCGTGGCGTTCGACGGCACCGGCGTCGAGGAGGAGACCCTCGCCTTCATCAAGTGGCTGTACTCGGAGGAAAACTACCGCGAGTACTGCGAGATCTCCGGATGCCTGCCCGTGCTGGACGGTCTCGAGGTCAGCTACAAGGAGGACGCGTACGCGTTCGACCTGTACAACGGCGAGATCGCCGAGTCCCCGGCGATCTCGGCGGTCCAAACGACCGACGGCGTGCTGAACGGCTACGAGGGCAAGGCGATCGACTCCGAGCCGCTCCTCGACGAGACCGTCAAGCTCATCAACGACGAGCAGACGCTCGAGCAGACCGTGGAGAACATCAACAAGGCCTCGACCGAGCAGATGGCCGACTGATAGCGACGCGCGAAAAAGGCTCCTCATGACTCTCACCACCTCGGGTCCGTCCTCCTTCTCCGCCCCCGTGGCGGAGGGGGACGGGCGGCGCGTCCGCCGTCGCCGACACAGCCGCTACCTGCTCGCCCCCTTCGTCTTCACGGTCGGCACGGCTGCGCTGTTCGGGCTGTTCTTCCTGTGGCCCGGCGTGCTCGGCCTGTCGTACTCGCTGACGGACTACCGCGGGTGGGGAGACCTCGAGTTCGTCGGGCTCGCCAACTACCTCGAGCTGTTCCGGGACAGCGAGTTCTACCAGTCGCTCGGGCGGACTTTGGTGTATGCCGTGTTCTCGGTGCCTGTCGGCTACGTCCTGGCGCTCGCCATGGCGGTGGCCCTCACCTCGAAGGGTGCGCGGGGCAAGACACCGGCCCGCATCATCTTCTTCATGCCGTGGCTGGTGTCGCCGATCATCGCCGGTGTCATCTGGCGGTGGATGTTCGGCGAGAGTTTCGGGTTCGTCAACTACATCATCCGGCTGCTGGGCGGCGAGGCGGTGCCCTGGGCGAGCAACGCCGACCTGTCGCTGTTCGTCGCGGTGCTCGCCTCGGCATGGGGCGGCGCGGCCTTCAACATGCTGCTGTTCATCGCGGCGATCAGCAACGTGCCGCAGTCCTACTACGAGGCAGCTGAGCTCGACGGCGCGAACGGCTGGGAGCGGTTCTGGTACATCACGCTGCCGTCCATCGCCCCGACCTCCGTGCTCGTCATCCTGCTGTCGTCGCTCGGCTCGATGAAGGAGTTCGCGATGATCCAGGCGCTCAACGGTGGTGGGCCCGGCACCCAGAACCGCCTGGTCGTGCAGTACATCTACGAGACCGGGTTCGAACGCTCGCTCGTCGGGTATGCGGCCGCGGCATCGATGGTCCTGCTGGTCATCCTCATGGTCATCGCGATCATCCAGCTCCGTATCAGCAAGAGGAACAACGCATGGTGACGACGGACACGCTCACGGTGGCGCCGAAGAAGTACGCGAAGCCGGGCGGGCGCCGGCTCGGCGAGATCCGCCGCAGCATCGTCCCGACCACGATGCTGTGGGTCATCGCCGTGCTCATGGCGTTCCCCCTGCTGTGGTTCCTGCTGTCGTCGTTCAAGCCGGGCGGGGAGCTGTTCACCTACCCGCTGTCGTTCTTCCCGCGTGAGTGGACGCTCGCGGGATACGAGGACGCCTTCGAGCGCGTCGACTTCCTGCGCTACTTCAGCAACACGCTCGTCGTCGCGACCGTGTCGACGGCCATCACGGTGTTCCTGTGCGCGTCGACGGGTTATGCGCTCGCCAAGTACAAGAACCCGTGGCTCCACGTGCTCGGCCTGTGCGTCCTGTCGATGACCATGCTGCCGGGCGAGGTGATCCTCAACCCGCTGTTCATCGTCGTGCGCGACCTCGGCATGTACAACTCGCTGCTGGGCGTCATCATGCCGTCGGTGCTCACCCCGACCGGCGTGTTCATGTTCCGCCAGTTCTTCCTGACGATCCCCGACGAGCTCCTGGATGCCGCGCGCATCGACGGCGCGAGCGAGTACCGGATCTTCTGGGGCATCATGCTGCCGCTGGCGCGGCCCATCATGCTCACGCTCGCGATCGTGTCGTTTCACTGGCGCTGGAACGACTACATCCTGCCGCTCATCATCCTGGGCGATCCCGACCAGTTCACGCTGCAGATCGCCCTGCGTGCGCTCGTCGGCGCCGAGAACATCAACTGGAGCGTGCTGCTGGCGGCCTCGGTGCTGTCGATGATCCCGCTGGTGCTGCTCTACCTCGTGTTCCAGAAGTACATCACCTCGTCGAACATCAACGCCGGACTCAAGGACTGAGCAGTGCACGTACAGGTGTCCTCGATCCTGGGAAGGGTCGACCGGTGGCTCGGCGAGTACCTGGCCGACGCCGTCACCGCCGGGTCCGTGCCGCTCGATGTCGCGGCATGGACGGTGCCGGGCAAGCCGGGCGGCACGGGCGAGCCCGTCGCGTTCGCCGACGTACCTGATCCCGCGACGTTCGTGCCGGCCGCCCCCGGGTACGGGTGGGGGCGGCCCTGGGGCACCACGTGGTTCCAGGTGTCCGCACGCGTACCGGCGCACTGGGCTCCTGACGACAGGCACCGCGTCGAGCTCTCCCTCGATCTCGGGTTCGACGGCGCCAAGCCCGGGTTCCAGTGCGAGGGGCTGGTGCGCACACCGGCCGGGCGCGTGGTGAAGGGCCTCGAACCCCGCAACCATCACGTGCCGCTCGAGGCGGGTCCCGGCGAGTCGTTCGTCTTCCTCGTCGAGGCCGCGGCCAACCCGGACCTGTCGGGCGGCGACGACTTCAAGGGGCCACGCGCCTACGCGCCGACGTCGCTCGGCGACCCGGTGAGTGCGCCCGACGCGCCGCTGTACCGGCTGGGGCGGCTCGAGATCTGGCGGGTCGACACCGAGGTCGAACGCCTGGTCCGCGAGGTCACCGTACTGCGCGGCCTCGCGCTGGAGCTGAGCGAGCACGAGCCGCGCCGGGCCGCGCTGCTGGCGGGCCTTGACCACGCGCTCGACGCGCTCGACCCGGGCGACCCCGCGGCAGCGGCGCCCGCCGCACGGGCGGTGCTCGCCCCCCTGCTCGCCTCGCCGGCGGCCGCGACGGCGCACCGCATCGTCGCCACCGGCCACGCGCACATCGACTCGGCCTGGCTGTGGCCCAGCCGGGAGACCGTACGGAAGGTCACCCGGACCTTCGCGAACGTCGTCGACCTGATGGACCGGGACCCCGACGCCGTCTTTACGAGCTCGTCGGCACAGCACTTCGCCTGGCTCAAGCGCCAGGAGCCCGAGCTGTACACGCGGGTGAAGCAGCGCGTCGCGGAGGGCCGCATCGTCCCGGTCGGCAACATGTGGGTCGAGTCCGACGTCAACATGCCGTCGGGGGAGTCCCTGGCTCGTCAGCTGCTGCAGGGGACGCGCTTCTTCGAGCGCGAGTTCGGCGCGCGCAGCGACGTCGGGTGGCTGCCGGACTCGTTCGGCTACCCGGGCGCGCTGCCGCAGCTGCTGCGCAAGGCGGGGCTGCGCTGGTTCTTCACGCAGAAGATGTGCTGGAACGACGCCAACCCGATGCCGCACCACACATTCCTCTGGGAAGGTATCGACGGCACGCGCATCCTCACGCACTTCCCGCCGAACAACACCTACAGCGGCGACATGCGCCCCACCGAGCTCGCCCGCAGCGTGCGCAACTTCGCCGACCACGCGGGTGCCTCGCACTCGCTCATGCCGTTCGGGTACGGCGACGGCGGCGGGGGCCCGACGCGCGAGATGATGTGGGACGCGCGCCTGCAGGCCGATCTCGAGGGCTCGCCGCGGGTACGGTTCGGCACCGCCGCCGCCCTGTTCGGCACCATCGAGCGCGAGTACGTGAGCCCGCCCGTCTGGTCGGGCGAGATGTACCTCGAGTTCCATCGGGGCATCTACACCTCGCAGGCGCGGACCAAGCGCGGCAACCGGCGCAACGAGCAGCTGCTCGTGGAGGCCGAGCTCTGGTCGGCGAGCGCCGCCGTGCGCACGGGCGCGCCCTATCCGTACGACGAGCTCGACGAGCTGTGGCAGGAGGTGCTGCTGCTGCAGTTCCACGACATCCTGCCCGGCACCGCCATCGCGTGGGTGCACCGTGAGGCCGAGGCCTCGCACGAGCGCGTCACCGAGCGGCTGCAAGGTCTCGTAGACACCGCGCTGCGTGCGCTCGCGGGCGAGGGGACGCGCAGCCTCGCGGTCAACGCGGCACCGTTCGCGGCGTCGGGTGTTCCCGCGTTCGGCGGGGCCGCGGACGTCGCAGCGGCTGCGGCTGTGGCCGCCACGGCGCTGCCCGACGGCGGCGTCGAGCTGGCCTCGCCCGGCCTGCGGGTGGTGATCACCGCGAACGGGCTGATCACGCACGTGGTGGACCTCGCGTCCGGGCGGGATCTCGTACCGCAGGGCCTGGCCGCGAACCTGCCGCAGCTGCACGTGGACGCCCCGGCGAAGTGGGACGCGTGGGATCTCGACCGCTCCTACCGCGCGAACGCCGTCGACCTCGTCGACGGCACGGTGACGTTGCGCGACGACGGCAGCGTGCGCATCGAGCGAGCGTTCGGCAGCAGCCGCCTGACGCAGACGGTGACGGTCGTCGACTCCGCTGTGCGCATCCGTACCGAGGTCGACTGGCACGAGCGCCGCCGTTTGCTCAAGCTCGCGTTCCCGCTCGACGTCCACGCACAGGACGCCGCGTACGAGACGCAGTTCGGGTACGTGCGCCGTCCGCTGCACGCCAACACGTCGTGGGACGCCGCACGCTACGAGGTGTGCGCGCACCGGTGGGTGCATGTGGGCGAGCCCGGCTTCGGCGTCGCCGTGGCCAACGACGGCGTCTACGGGCACGACGTCACGCGCGACAGCGTCGACGGCCACGTCGTCACCACCGTGCGGCAGTCGCTCCTGCGCGCGCCGACGTTCCCCGACCCGGACGCGGACCAGGGAAAGCACGCCTTCACCACGGTGCTCGCGCCGGCCCCGACGACCGACGAGGCGCTGCGCGCGGGAGCCGTGCTCGGTGCCCCGCTGCGCCGGATCACGGGTGCTGCGGCGCCGGTCCCCGTCGTCACGGTCACCGGCGTCGACGGTGCGCCGACCTCCGCCGTCATCTCGGCGGTCAAGCTCGCCGACGACCGCTCCGGCGACCTGGTCGTGCGGGTCTACGAGAGCCGCGGTGCGCGCACCCGCGCGACGCTGCATGCCGACTTCGCGGTCGCCGAGGTGCGCGAGTGCGACCTCGTCGAGACACCGCTCGCCGGCGGGACGACGGCCGTGGTGGACGACGGGGGCGATGGCACGGACATCGTGCTGCGTCCGTTCGAGGTACTGACGCTGAGGGTGAGAGGGAACCACACATGACCGAGGTGGACGAGGTCTTTCGCCGTGCGGTGATCGCGGCGGCGGACGCGGCGGTGGACGGGGTGCTCGCCACGGCGCCGGACGACGTCGACCTGGGGCACATCGGGTTGTACCGCGCCACGATGCGGGACATCAAGCTGCTCGTCAGCGCGTATCTCGCCGACGGCGGGCGCCACACCGGGGACGCCGCGCTCGTCTCGCGCGCCGTGACGCACGCGGAGGCGCTCGCGGGGATGCAGGCGGCGTCCGGCCTGTTCGTCGGCGGGGACAACATCGAGTCGCCGCCGGACACCGCCTTCGCGATCAACGACGTGTGCGACACGCTCGAGCTGATCCGCCGCGCCGCCGCACCGGCGCTGGCGTCGCTCGACCAGGTGCTCGGCGCGATCGCCGATGCGGCGGCGCCCGCCATGGTCGCCGGCGGGGTGCACACGCCCAACCACCGGTGGGAGCTCACGGCGGTCCTCGCGAGGCTGCACCGGCGTCGCGCGGACCCGGCCGTGCGTGCTCGGGCCGAGCTCTGGCTCGCCGAGGGCATCGACCTGCAGAGCGACGGGATGTTCTCGGAGCGCAGCGCGGTCTACGCGGTGTTCGTGTCGAACCCGTCGCTCGCCCTGATCGGAGACGTCTTCGACCGCCCGGACCTGCACGACGTGGTGGTGCGCAACCTCGAGGCCACGCTCGGGCTGATCCTCCCCGACGGCACCGTCGAGACGGTCCACTCGCGGCGTCAGGACCAGCGCGGCGAGCTGTTCCCGCTCGCGCCGTACCTGGTGGCGTACCGGCGGTTCGCGATCGAGCGCGCACGTGGTGATCTTGCCTGGGCGGCGGAGCACGCCGCCGCGCAGGGCATCATCGAACCCCAGACGGTGCTCACCGAGCTGCTGCTCGACCCGCGCCTCGCGGAACGTCTTCCCGACGTCGAACCGCCCGCCGCGACGCGTCGCGCGGAGTGGGCGGCGTCGCGGCTCGTCGTCGACGCGAACCCGGCGCGGACGCTGGTGCTGTACGGCGGGTCGGACTACCCCCGCCAGCGGCGTATCCGCTCGGGGCTGGCGAACAACCCGACCTTCCTGCGTCTGTTCGCGGGTGACGTGGTCCTCGACTCGGTGCGGCTGTCCCGCGACTTCTTCGGGCTCGGCCCGTTCCGCGCGGCAGAGATCGAGCACGACGGCGACGCTGTCGTGCTCGTCGAGCGGCTGGAGGGGAGCTACTACCAGCCGCTCGCGGAAGATGACCGGCGCGCCGACGGTGCCTACGACCTGGCCGACGAGGGCCGGTTCTCCGCGGCGATGTCCTTCGCGGACCGGAAGACCGAGACCGTGGTGCTGCGCACGCGGATCGCCGCGCGGCCGACCGCGGACGGTGTCGAGCTCGAGATCACCACCGACGGGCCCGAGCTGCCGTGGGCGCTCGAGCTCGCCTTCCGCGCCGGCGGTACGTTCGAGGGCGCGGCGGAGGTCTTCGACGACGTGGTGCGGCTCGACTCGGGGACCGCTCGCTACCGCGTGGGGGACAGCACCGTCGAGTTCGGCCCCGGCACCGGCGCGGCGGGCCCGGCCCGCTACCAGCCCGGGGAGGACTACACCTACCTCGGGGCGACCGATGCCGTAGGCGGCAGCCGGGCGTACATCGTCGGGAGCTCTCCTGGGGTCGTGCGGGTTCTCATACGCACTGTCTGAGGGCATCACTGCAGGTCCAGGTGGGCGGCGAACAGATGTCCGGCCTCGCCACCACGGTGATCGCGACAGCATGCGCTGAGTGTCACATCATCTTGGATCCGCGCTGCGGCGCGAACTGGGCGCCCGGTGCCCTCTGCTGGACAGCGACTTTTCATGGACACACAGAAGCAGAAGCGAGTCCGGTCACTCCTCGGGACTCTCGCTACAGCGTTCTTCACGGCGCTTGCAATGGCCGTCACCCCCCTGACGGCCGTTGCCGGCGAGACCGAATCTGAATTCGATCCCGCTACCGATCTACTGCACTAATGCGGTTATTCGCCAGGACTGCTGGAACTCTAACGGACAGAGAGTCTGTGCGACGTATCTCTTCCTGAATCAGGCGGACCAGCGTGCAATCAATGCGGGCTACATTGCAGCACTAACTGCGGTAATCTGTGCCGTCAGTGTTCCGCTCTGCGCGGTTGCTGCGGTGATGCTCGCAGTTGCTGGCTCGTACCTCGACAGCTACGGCCTCTGCCCGAGTTCAAGGCCGTATCTTAGGGTCCGAACCGCGACACCGTACCCGCGCACGTGTGTCGTGAACACCTATACGTTCCCGTAGTGATAGACCCAGCTTTATGCTGGGGTGATGGGTGCCGATAGGTCGGTCGTGCGGCTCACTTGTGAGCCGCACGACCGACACTCACGCCGATGAGGAGAATTCATGCGTCGCGAAACCATGCTGGAAATTGTACGAATCTTGATTCCAATCTTGCTGCTCGTTATCGGAGTGGCTGCGGTGATGGTGGTATCGCAGTTTGGTACTGTCGCGACCGTCATCTCTATTTTGGCGGTAGCGGTGCTTATGGGGGCCTATGGGGTCATCGCGCGTCGAAACACTCGTCGAATTCGCGATGATGGCAATAGTGTTCGCCATGAAAGATAAATAGGGCAGACCTGCTTCGCCCCGCTGGCAGATTGCAGCAATCCATCAGAGCAGCATCAAAGACGGCCGAGGCAAGACACTTTCCCGCCGCGGTCTCAGCGTATTAAGATAGCCCCATTTGTACCGCCAGCGAACGCCGGGTAACACCCTGGATAGGATGTTCATACGCCAAAACAGCCATCGGGTCTTAGCTAGGTCCTCCGTCTTGCTGTCGTTGTGCTGTGAGTGTGGCCGGCATCTCATGGAGGTGGTTCTTGAGAAGTCAAGCCGATTCCCCGGCCTTGAACTGGGCGAATGTGGTCAATGGGGTGTTGGTTACTTCTGCCGCCGTTACGTTCTCACCCGACGAAGGAGTCGCTTCATCGGAGGCCACAAGCGCGTGGAGGTGGTCCCACTGCAGGACGAACTGGAGTTCTCTGCGAGTCAACGGGGCAATCCAAGTCTGCGAGGGGGACTCCAGCGGTGGGCAACAACGTGCTCCGTGAACAGCGGGAGGCGACACCCTCGCGGCTGCGCCCCGGTGAACCCACTTCGCGCTCGGAACTCGCGGATTTGTAAACGCGCAGGTCTGGGCCACTACCAGGCAGCACTCCACTCTCGCCGCCCACGCGATAGCCCGGTACGAACGCGGGTATTCGCCCTCATGGGACATGGATGTGCTAACCGGGCTGGCCGACCTGGGGAGCGTGTACGTGGATCTGACCCGAAGAGGGCTGCTTGGATCGGCGCAGGCCACCCGCGCTCGGAGTAGCTTGCCGTGTACGTAGCCGATGCCGGGGAGAGAGATCGGCCTGCCGCGGGTCGACGGCGCCGCAGCTCCGGGGCACACTGTGGCAGCGGAGCGGGACACCGGGGTCCGCCAGCTAGAGCGGAAGGGCACCACATGGCCGACTACGCGGACGTGCACCGACGCAGCCTCGCCGACCCCGAGGGGTTCTGGGGCGAGCAGGCAGCGCTGGTCTCGTGGTTCCGTAAGCCCACCCGCGTGCTCGACGCCGACAGCCCGCCGTTCTACCGCTGGTTCCCCGACGGCAGGCTGAACACCTGCTACAACGCGCTGGACCGGCACGTCATCGCGGGCCGCGGGGACCAGGCGGCGCTGATCTACGACAGCCCGGTCACGGGCACCTCCCGGACGATCACCTACGCCACGCTCCTGCAGGACGTCGCGGCGTTCGCCGGCGCCCTGCGCGACCTCGGCGTGGAGCAGGGCGACCGGGTGGTGATCTACATGCCGATGGTGCCGGAGGCCGTCGTCGCCATGCTGGCCTGCGCGCGGCTGGGCGCCGTGCACTCCGTGGTGTTCGGTGGGTTCGCCGCGAACGAGCTGGCCCTGCGGATCGACGACGCGCAGCCGAAGGTGGTGGTGTCGGCATCGTGCGGCATCGAGCCCACCCGGGTCGTGGAGTACAAGCCGCTGCTCGACCGGGCCCTGGAGCTGGCGACCCACGAGCCGTCGTCGTGCGTGGTGCTGCAGCGGCCGCAGGCCGTCGCGACGCTCGTCGAAGGCCGGGACCTGGACTGGGCCACCGCCATGCACGCCGGGCGGACCAACCCTGCGCCGTGCACGGAGGTCGCGGCGACCGACCCGCTCTACATCCTGTACACGTCGGGCACCACGGGGAAGCCCAAGGGGATCCTGCGCGACAACGGCGGCCACGCCGTCGCCCTGGCCTGGTCGATGCGCAACATCTACGACATCGGGGCCGGCCAGGTCTGGTGGACGGCGTCCGACGTCGGCTGGGTCGTCGGCCACTCCTACATCGTCTACGGGCCGCTGATCGCGGGCGCTACGTCCGTGCTCTACGAGGGCAAGCCCGTCGGCACGCCCGACGCCGGGGCGTTCTGGCGGGTCGTCGCCGAGCACGGCGTCGAGGCCCTGTTCACCGCCCCGACGGCGATCCGGGCGATCAAGAAGGAGGACCCGGAGGGCATCCTCGTGGCGAGCCACGACCTCTCCTCCCTGCGGCACCTGTTCCTCGCGGGGGAGCGGCTCGACCCCGGCACGTACGAGTGGGCGGGGAGCATCCTCGGCGTGCCCGTGATCGACCACTGGTGGCAGACGGAGACCGGCTGGGCGATCGTCGCCAACCTGCGCGGGCTGGACCCGATGCCCACCCGGCCCGGTTCGCCGTCGGTCCCGGTGCCCGGCTTCGACGTGCGGGTGCTGCTGCCTGATGGCACCGTCGCGGGGCCGGGGCAGGAGGGCAGCATCGCGATCAGCCTGCCGCTCCCGCCGGGCACCCTGCAGACGCTGTGGCGCGACGACGCCCGCTACGTGGCCTCGTACCTCGCGGCCTACGACGGCTACTACCTCTCCGGCGACGGCGGCTACATCGACGACGACGGGTACGTCCACGTCATGGGCCGCACCGACGACGTCATCAACGTGGCAGGGCACCGGTTGTCCACCGGGGTGATCGAGGGCGTGCTCGCGGCCCATCCCGCCGTGGCGGAGTGCGCGGTGATCGGCGTCGCCGACGCGCTCAAGGGCCAGGTGCCGCGCGGGTTCGTGGTGCTCAAGGCGGGGACCGACGCCGAGGGCGTCACGGCGGAGCTCGTCGCAGCGGTGCGCGACCAGATCGGCCCGGTCGCGGCGTTCAAGGACGTCGAGATCGTCGCAGGGCTGCCGAAGACCCGCTCGGGCAAGATCCTGCGGCGCACCATGCGCCAGCTGGCCGACGGCGAGCACCCGGCCGTGCCGTCGACCATCGAGGACCCGGCAGTGCTGACCGCCCTGGAGCCGGTGCTGCGGCGGGAATGACATCTGTCATGCGTCGCCGGGCATTCCTCCGGGCAAGGTCGTGATCGGCGACACTTACCGGCACACGCGCGTCGTCCGAGGGTGGGTACATGAGGCGAACCCACGTCAGCTCCCCACATCCGGACCCGACCGGCGTGCCGTACCGCGGCACGTCCGACGACGCGCAGCAGCGCGTCCGACCACTACGAACGCGCGGCGGGGGTGTCGCCCTGCTGGCCGTGGCACTGGCCGGTGCGCTCATGGTGCCCGCCGCGGCCGCCGTCCGGCCGGACGGTGCCGATCCTGACAGCGCGCCGGCGGCGCAGGTCGAGTGGGGCGAGTGCCCCGCCGACGTCGCGACCGAGGCGGCTCCGTACGTCCTGACCTGCGCCAAGGTGCCCGTGCCGCTGGACTACGCCGAACCCGACGGCGAGCAGATCCAGCTCCAGATCTCCCGGCTGGCCAGCGACAACCCGGCCGAGCGCCGCGGGGTGCTCCTGCTCAACCCGGGCGGGCCGGGCGGTTCCGGGCTCACGCAGTCCACGCTCCTGATGTCGCGGGGCGTCCCCGACAGCGTGCTGGACGCCTACGACCTGATCGGCATGGACACTCGCGGGGTGGGCCACTCGACCCGTATCGACTGCGGGTTCACCGCAGGCGGCGGCTACTTCAGCAACGTCCCGCCGTACGCGGTCGACGACGCCGCGGTCGCCGAGCACGCGGAGGTCGTCAAGGCCGCGGCCGAGCAGTGCGCGGCCAACGACGAGAACGGGCTGCTGCGCCACGTGTCGACGGCCAACATGGCTCGCGACCTGGACAGCATCCGGGCGGCGCTGGGCGAGGAGAAGGCCAGCTACCTCGGCTACTCGTACGGTTCCGCGCTGGGCGCCGCGTACGCGTCGATGTTCCCCGAGACGGCGGACCGGGTGGTGCTCGACAGCAACGTGGGCGACACCCACCTCGACCAGGAAGGCCTGCGCAGGTTCGCTCAGGGGGTCGAGCAGACGTTCCCCGACTTCGCGAAGTGGGCGGCCAAGCGGGATACCGCCTATGGGCTGGGCAGGACACCGGCGCAGGTGCGCGCCACGTACTTCGAGACCGCCGAGCGGCTGGACCGCGACCCCGTGCAGGGGATCGACGGCGCGCTGTTCCGCCAGGTCGTCTTCGGCGGGCTCTACAGCCCGCTGAGCTACGGCCGGACGGCGCAGACCTGGCAGTCGCTCCGGGACGGCGACGCGGCTGCCGTGCGCGGCCTGCTCGACAGCAACCTCCTCGACGGTGTCCTGTCGGACGGCGCCGCCGCCGGGGACGTGGCGTCGCCGCTCTCCAACGCGCTGTCGGTGTTCATCGCCTCGACCTGCAACGACAGCGACTGGCCCGAGGACCTCAGGTCCTACCGCCGGGCCGTGGCCGAGGACCGCGAGAAGTTCCCGATGTTCGGCGCGGCGTCGGCCAACATCTTGCCGTGCGCGTACTGGTCCGAGCCGGTCGAGCCGCCGGTGCGGATCTCCGACGAGGGCCCGCGCAACGTGCTGATCCTGCAGAACCGCCGTGACCCGGTCACCCCGCTGGCGGGTGGCCAGCGGCTGCGCGAGAAGTTCGGCGACCGGTCCCGGCTCGTGACCGTGGACGGCAGCGGTCACGGCGTCTACGCGTTGGGTGACAACGCGTGCGCCCTGAACATCGGGACGACCTACCTCGTCGAGGGGAAGATGCCCCGGCGCGACGTCGCCTGCCCGGCGGGCTGACGGGTCGTGGCAGGCGGGAGCGCGGGGTCCTCCGGGATCGCGTGCTCCCGTCGCCGTAGGGCACCGGCACCGGCACCGGCACCGCGCTAGTGTGACCGCGTGCAACGCCCCGGAGAGCTTGGCCTCGTCCCGGCACCTGCGTCGACGCAGGTGCCGGGCGGATCGGTGCTGCTGACAGACGGCGCGGGCATCGCCGCCGACCCCGCGCTGCGGCCCGCCGCGCGCTGGTGGCGGCGTGTCACGGAGGAGGCGTTCGGCCTCGACCTGGTCCCCTCGGCGGCCGACCGCAGCTCCGTCGTCTTCGCGCTCGCGGCCGACCTGCTGGCCGGTGGCTACCGGGTGGACGTGAACCCGGCGGGCCTCGTCCGGGTCGAGGCCGCTGACCTCGCGGGCGCCCACGCCGCCGCCCAGACCCTGCGTCAGCTCGCCGGTCCCGGCGCCTACCGCCGCAGCGGCACCGGCCCGCTCGAGCTGCCGGTGGCCCGCATCGAGGACCACCCGCGCTTCGAGTGGCGCGGCGTGCTGCTCGACGTCGCACGCCACTTCCTGCCCAAGCACGACGTGCTGCGGTTCATCGACCTCGCCGCCGCGCACCGGCTCAACGTGCTGCAGCTGCACCTCACCGACGACCAGGGCTGGCGCGTGCAGATCCACCGCTACCCCGAGCTGACGCGGACCGGCGCGTGGCGCCACGAGTCCACGGTCGGCACCTGGCGCACCGGCTCGAAGGACGGCCGGCCGCACGGCGGGTTCTACACGCAGGACGACCTGCGCGAGATCGTCGGCTACGCCCGCGACCGGGGCGTCACGGTGGTCCCAGAGATCGACGTCCCGGGCCACGTCGAGGCCGCCGTCGCCGCCTACCCGGAGCTCGGCACGCGCAAGGACCGCAGCACGGTCCGCACCACGTGGGGCATCAGCCAGGACGTGCTCGACCCGTCCGAGGGCTCGCTCGCGTTCTTCCGGCACGTGCTGGACGAGGTGCTCGACGTCTTCGACGCACCCTGGATAGGCCTCGGCGGCGACGAGGTCCCGCCCACCCTCTGGCGCGAGTCGCCACGGATCGTCGAGCGGGCCAAGGGCCAAGGCGCTCGGCCTGGTCGGCAAGGACGGAGCCCCCGACGTCGACCAGCTGCACGGCTGGTTCGTCGCCCGGCTCGCGGAGCACGTGTCCGAGGCCGGGCGCCGCGCCGTCGTCTGGGACGAGGCGATGTCGCCGATGCTGCCGCGGGACGTGGTTGTGACCTCCTGGCGCGGTTATGCCCAGGGTGCGGCAGCGCTCGATGCCGGGTATGACGTCGTCATGGCACCTGAGCAGGCCGTCTACCTCGACCACCGGGCCGGTGAGCATCCTGCCGAGCCGATCCCCGTCGGTTTTCTGCGGACGGTCGAGGACGTGTACGCCTTCGAGCCGCTGCCCGCGCCGTTGGTCGGCGTGGCCGACGGCGCGGGCCGGCTCCTGGGTGCGCAGGCCCAGGTCTGGACCGAGCACCTCGACAGCGCCCGGCGCATCGACTACGCGACCTTTCCCCGGCTGGCGGCGTTCGCCGAGGTCGCCTGGTCGCCGCGGGCCGACCGGACGCAGGGCTCCGCCGCGTCGAAGGAGTTCCTGGGCCGACTCGAGCGGCGGCACCTGCCCCGCCTCGACGCATACGGCGTCGAGTACCGGCCGCTCGCCGGGCCGCACCCGTGGCAGACCCGGCCCGGCGTCCAGGGCTACCCGCGGGACCTGGCGGCGGAGACCGCCGTCGGCGGCTGGGCAGGGATGGGCGGCTGGCGGGACGACGGCGGGGTCGAGAACCTGCCCGCCGGCGGGCAGGTCACCGAGACCCCGGAGGGTGACGGATGACCGGCACGATCCTGGTCCGCGCCGCCCGGGTGCCGCAGCGCGACGGAACCTTGTCCGAGCCGGTGGACCTCCACGTGGTGCGCGGCAGGATCGCGACGATCACCGGTACCGGCGCCTCGGACGGTGCGGGACCTGCCGTCGAGCCGGGTGTCGAGCCGGATACGGAAGTCCTCGACGCCGGCGGCCGGGTCGTGCTGCCCGGCTTCGTGGACGCGCACACGCATGCGGAGGCCGCCGTCTTCGAGCAGGACGTGCAGCTCGCGATGCTGCGCCAGGGGATCACCACGGTGGTGACGGGGCAGGACGGGGTCTCGTTCGCCCCGAGCGACCGCGCGACCTACGACTGGGCGAGCACGTACTTCGCCGCCATCGACGGGGTGCACCCCACGTTCGCCGGCGGGTCCGTGGGCGACCTGCTGGGCACCTACCACCGCACCGTCCCGGTGAACGTCGCGTACCTCGCCCCGCACGGCACCCTGCGCTACCGGGTGCTCGGGGCCGCGCAGCGGCCGGCGTCCGACGCGGAGATTGCCGTGATGGTGGGCCTGCTGGAGCAGGCCATGGACGACGGCGCCTGCGGCCTCTCGACCGGTCTCGAGTACGTGCCCGCCGTGTATGCCGACGAACGGGAGCTCGTCGCGCTCGCGAAGGTCGTCGCGGCGCGCGGGCTGCCGCACGTGAGCCACATGCGCGGGTACGAGGACAAGGGCGTCGCGGCGCTCGACGAGCTGATGCGGATCGCCCGCGCGTCCGACGTCGCGACGCACGTCTCCCACCTGCACGGCCCCGCCCGCGAGCTCCTGGAGCACGTCGGGGGAGCGCGGGCCGCGGGCCGCGACGTCACCTACGACTCCTATCCCTACCTGCGCGGATGCTCGATCCTGTCCATGGTGACGCTGCCTCCGTCGCTGCCCCTTGCCGATGCCCGCGCGACGGTCGACGCCCTGCGCGACCCGGCGACCGCCGTCCGCCTCGCCGAGCACTTCGCCGGCCTGACCGACCTCTGGCCCCGCATCACCTTCGCGTCCGTCCCCGGCATGGAGTGGGCGGAAGGCCGCACCCTGCCCGACGTCGCCGCGCGGCTCGGGCTGTCCGCCCCCGACACCGTGGTCGAGGTGCTGACGGCCACGGAGCTGCGCGCGAGCTGCGTGTTCGCGCAGCCGCCGACCAACTCGCCCGAGTCGGTCCGCACGCTGGCGGGGCACGAGGCGCACCTCGCCGGGTCGGACGCCATCTACTGGGGCGGCAGCCCGCACCCTCGCGGCTGGGGCGCGTTCGCCCGGCTGCTCGACGAGCACGTGCGGCGCGGCTCCTGGAGCTGGTGGGACGCGGCTGAGCACCTGTCGGCTCGGGCGGCCCGACGGTTCGGGCTGGCGGACCGGGGCCGGATCGCGCCGGGCGCCGTCGCCGACCTCGCTCTCGTCGACCCCGGCCGCGTCCGTGACGAAGCGACGTACGAGGCGCCGCGGACTCCTGCCGTGGGTATCGAGGACGTGCTCGTCGGCGGCGTGCCCGTGCTCGCAGCCGGGCGGCTCACCGGTGCCACGCCGGGGCACGGGCTGCGTCCGGCCGCTGCCGGGTCCGCGGCCCGGGCCCGGAGCTGAGCCCGGACGCGTGCGCGGAGCACCCGGGACACGGCAGGATGTGGGTGTGCTGCGCATCGACGACCCCACGCTCACCTGGCCGCTGCTGACCATCGACGAGGCGGCCCTCGACCACAACATCGGGACGGTGGCGACGGCCTTCGCGGACGCGGGCGTCGAGCACGCGCCGCACGTCAAGACGCACATGTCCCGCGAGATCTGGACGCGGCAGGTCGCCGCGGGGGCGTGGGGAGCCACGGTGGCGACGCCCGCACAGCTCCGGACGGCGCTCGGCTGGGGCCTCCCCGGTGCGGGACGCCGCGCCTTCCTCGCGAACGAGCTCGTCGATCCCCGCGACATCGCGTGGCTGCGGACGGCGCTCGCCGACGGCACTGCCGACGAGGTCTGGGTGTACGTGGACTCCGGGCGCGGCGTCGACCTGCTCGCGGCGGGCTTCGCCGGCGCCGCACCCGAGGTGACCGCACGGCTGGGCGTGCTCGTGGAGCTCGGCGTACCGGGCGGCCGTACGGGCGTTCGCACGGTGTCCGACGCCGTGGTGCTCGCGGTCCGCGTGCACGACGCCGGACTCCGGCTGGCCGGTGTCGCGGGCTACGAGGGGCCGGTGGCGGGCGGCACCAGCGACGAGGAGCTCGCCGCCGTCGGCCGGTGGTGCGACGACCTGCGGGCCGTGGGCGCGCAGATCGGCGGCCTCGTCGACGGACCGACCGTGCTCAGCGCGGGCGGCAGCGCGTTCGCCGACGTCGTCACGCACCGCCTGACCGTGCCGGTCCGCGACGCCGCGGGCGTGGACGTGCGGACACGGGTGGTGCTGCGGTCGGGTGCCTACGTGACGCACGACCACGGCCACTACCTGCGTGCCGACCCGTGGACGCGCCTGGGCGCCGCGGCGCTGCGGCCGGCGATCACCGTCTGGGGCTCCGTGCTGTCCGCGCCGGAGCCGGGCCTGGTCATCTGCGGTATGGGCCGCCGGGACGTGTCCTTCGACATCGACCTGCCGACGCCGCTCGTCGTGCGGACGCCGGACGCCGCGGGGCGGCTGGGGACTGCCGACCCGCTGGCGGACGTGCGCGTGACGGCGCTCAACGACCAGCACGCCTACCTCGCGGTGGACCCGGCGGCCGGGCGCCCGCTGGAGCCGGGCGACGTCGTCGGGTTCGGCATCTCGCACCCGTGCACCACTCTCGACAAGTACCGCACCGGCTTCGTGACCCGCGGCGACGAGGTCGCCGAGCGGATCACTCTCGACTTCTGACCAGCCGCACCACCCGAACGCCGCACCACCCGAACGAGGAGAACCCGATGACCGCCAAGACCGCCATCTCCACCCCCGACGCGCCCGCACCCGCGTTCACGTTCCACCAGGGCGTGCGCAAGGGGCCGTTCCTGCAGGTGTCGGGCCAGGGCGCCACCGATCCGGCGACGGGGGAGTACGTGCACCTCGACGACGTCGCCGGGCAGACCACGCGCACCCTGGAGAACGTTCGGGCGATCGTCGAGGCGGGCGGCGCGTCGTTCGAGGACGTGGTGATGCTCCGGGTCTACCTGACCACGCGCGACGACTTCGCGGCCATGAACGAGGCGTACGGCGAGTTCGTCGCGAAGTACTGCCCCAGCGGCGTGCTGCCGAGCCGGACCACCGTGATGGTGGGCCTGCCGCGCGAGGAGATGCTCGTGGAGATCGACGCCCTGGCCATCACCGACTGATCCTCACCGACTGAACAAGGATCAGTCGGCGGGGGCCGGCGCCGGTGTCGCGGTCTCCAGCAGGGTGGGGCCCGCGGGCCGGCGCTTGGCGACCTGCTTGCGGACGGCGACGACCACGAGCAGCACCACGCCCGCCAGCGCGAGCCAGGGGATGATCGCGCCGAGCACCAGGACGACGACGTTGAACGTGCTCACCAGCGCGCTCCACCCCGCCGACAGCCCGCCGAGGAATCCGCCGGGCTGCGCCTGGGCGGCCGGCGTGCCCTCGGCGACGATCTCGACGTGCAGGGTGGACATCGCCACCTCGTCCGAGAGCCGGTTCCGCTCGGAGACCCGGGAGTCCAGCTCGGCCTGACGGGTGGAGAGCTCGGCCTCGATCTCGATGAGGTCGGACGTGCGGTCGGCGTCGGCCATGAGCTCGCGCAGCCGGTCCGTCGACGTGCGCAGCGCCGCGATCCGGGCGTCGAGGTCCTGCGCGGTGCCCGTGACATCGATCGTCTCGACGTGGCGGTCGCGCACCTCGCCGAGCTTGTCGAGGGCGTCCAGCGTGGCCGACACGCGGTCGGCGGGGATACGGAGCGTCATCGACGCGCTGCCCGGCTCGTCCGCGGTCGCCGCGCGCTCGTCGCGCGCCTCGACGCGGCCGCCGGCCTGCTCGACGAGGTCGGCGATCTGCTCCGCGGCGTCGAACGGGTCGTCCACGGCGAGCGTGGCGTTGCCGGTGGTGACGAGCTCCCGGTCGACTGCCTGCTCCGGCGACTCGGCGAGGCCGACGGCGCCCGCCGCGTCGGCGGCCACGTCACCTTCGGCGAACCCTTCGGAGCGTGCGGCGTCGGCGCCACCGCCGTCGGAGGCGCCGGACTCACCCGCGCCACCTCCCGAGCAGGCGGCGAGAGAGACCGCGAGGGTCCCTCCGACGACTGCTGCCAGGAGGGCTCGGGCAAGTCGGCGCGCGGGCGTGCCCACGTCCCCCCTGGCTGACCGGTTGCGGTTCATGTGACGAGAGTAGGAGCCCGGCGGTGCCCGACGGTGTCCCACCTGAGAACTGTGATCCCTTTGTGAACTTGTGGGCCCGGTGACCCAATTTTTCTTGGGTTTTGCCCCGCTTTTGATCACGTTGCGGTCACGCCGTGCCCGGCGCCGCCAGGTACGGCAGGCTCAGATTCGTCAGGTACATGAAGTAATCCGCACACGGTGACGGAGTGCGTCCGGCGACCAGGAGCAACGTGACCCAAGTAACAGTCTTGTTACGGGCCGCTCCGGGTGATGGACAGCGACTCTGTTAAGGAGGTCTACTAACAAACATGGCGACGACGACAGAGCGGAACGGCACCGGGCGAGGGCTCGGCGCACGCCTGCGCGCGACGTCCAAGGTGCTCCCCGAGCACGCCAGGGCGCACAATCGGTCCCTGGTGCTCCAGCACCTCTTCCACGAGGGGCCTACCTCGCGGGCCGACCTCGCACGAGCGACCTCGCTCACCCGCGTCACGATCTCGGACCTGGTCTCGGTGCTCATCACCGAGGGGCTGGTGGAGGAGCTCGGCACGCGGCCCGGCCAGCGCGTCGGCAAGCCCGCGATCCTGGTCGGCCTCCGCACGGACGCCTACCAGATAGTGGCCGTCGACCTCACGGAGTACGGCCGTATGCGCGGCGCGGTCCTCAGCCTCACCGGCGAGATCATGGTGCGCCGCCAGCTGGACATCGACGGACGCACCGGCGACGAGCTCGTCGACCTGCTCACCCGCTTCGTCCGCCGGCTGGTGGCTGCGGCGATCCACCCCGTGATCGGCGTCGGCGTCGGCTCGCCGGGCATCATCGACCTGGACGGCAGGGTCGTCGAGGCGCCCAACCGCGGCTGGTACGACGTGCCGCTCGCCGAGATCCTCGGCGACCGGATGGGCCTGCCCGTGCACGTGGCGAACGACGCCAACACGGCGGCGCTCGGCGAGTTCACGTACGGCGGCGGCAGCTCCGGCATGCTCGTGGTCACCGTGGGCGCCGGTGTCGGCGCAGGCATAGTGGTCGACGGCGTGCGGCTGCACGGCCAGGGCGACGCCGCCGGCGAGATCGGCCACGTCACGGTGGTCGATCACGGCGAGTGTGCCTGCGGCCGGGTGGGCTGCCTCGAGACGGTCCTGTCCGTGCCGGCGCTGCGCCGCGCGATCGCGGACAAGACCCCAGAAGATTCCGACGCCGCACTGGCGTCGGCAGGCCGGGTGCTTGGCGTAACCCTCGCCCCGGTCGTCAGCGCGCTCAACCTCACGGAGGTGCTGCTGAGCGGTCCACGCGACCTGCTCGACGGTCCCCTGCGCGAGGCCGCGCTGGACACCATCCGTCAGCGCACCATGCCGGCCATCAACTCTGGCCTGCAGCTGCGGATGGCCGCACTCGACGAGGACGTGGTGCTGGCGGGCGCCGCCGTCCTCGTGCTTTCCGCCCAGCTGGGGGTCTCGTGAACAGCACTGTTCACGTGTCGGCGGCAGGCGTCACATCGAGCTTCCACTCGAGCCATCACCACGCACCGCGACACACAGTCGTATCCCGGGAGGAATACAAACGTGAACAGAAACCGTCTTGTCGGCGCTGCGGCGTCGGCGATCACCCTGACGCTCGCGCTCACCGCTTGCGCTAACGCGGGCGGCGCTGCGGCCCCCGAGGAGACCGGACCCGGCGAGGTCCGTGTCTGGCTCGTCGGTACCGACACGCCCAAGGAGGCGCGCGACTACCTGAAGAAGACCTTCGAGGAGGAGAACGCGGGCAGCACCCTCGTCATCGAGGAGCAGGCCTGGGACGGCCTGGTCGACAAGTACACGACGGCGCTGGCCGGCTCGGACGCGCCCGACGTGGTCGAGATCGGCAACACCCAGGCGGCCGCCTTCACCTCGGCCGGCTACTTCCGCGAGATCACCGCCGACGAGTTCGAGACCCTGGGCGGCTCGGACCTGATCCCCGGCTTCGTCGAGGCCGGCGACTGGGAGGGCAAGCACTACGCCCTGCCGTACTACTCGGGCTCGCGCGTCGTCTTCTACTCGAAGCAGATCCTGGGCGACACCCCGGTGCCGACGACGCTCGACGAGTACGTCGAGACCGCCGTCGACCTGAAGACGGACGACCTGTCCGGCGTCTACTGGCCTGGCCAGGACTGGTACAACGCCCTGCCCTTCATCTGGGAGAACGGCGGCTACATCGCCGAGCAGGCCGAGGACGGCACGTGGGACGCCGGCTTCTCCTCCGAGGGCGGACTCGCCGGCCTGGAGCAGGTCCAGGAGATCATGACCAAGGGCAACAACGCCCCGTCCGACGCCCAGGAGACCGACCTGCAGGTGCCGTTCTGCGAAGGCAAGGTCGCCTTCCTCTCCGCGCCGAGCTGGATCCAGTGGTCCATCAACGCTCCGGAGGAGCCGGAGGACCCCGAGGGCGTGCCGGGCTGCGCCTCCACGTACGGCAAGGACCTCGAGGGTCTCGCCCTCCCGGGCAAGGACGGCGGCGCCGCGCAGGTGTTCGCCGGCGGCTCGAACATCGCCATCGCGCAGAAGTCGGCCCGTCCGGACCTCGCGATGAGCGCCTACGAGATCCTGCTCAGCGACGAGTACCAGTCGATCCTCGCCGGTATCGGCCTGTTCCCGGCCAAGACCTCGCTCTTCGAGAAGGTCGACCAGAGCAACTCGATCGGCAAGGCCGCCGCTGAGGCAGCCGCCAACGCCAAGCTGACCCCCGCCTCCCCGAAGTGGGCGGACGTCGAGTCCAAGATGCTGCTGCAGAGCGCCTTCACGAAGATCGCCTCGGGCGAGGACGTGAAGACCGTCGCGGAGAAGCTCGACGCGGACATCGAGGAGATCCTCAACAGCTGACCGCCGAGTCAGCGCCACTTCCCGTCCCGCCCGGTGCGACCCCAGAAACCCGGGCGGGACGGGACACCACTGCCCGCCTGATGCTCGCGGCCGCTCTTCGAGGGAGAGGTTGTCGGCCGCCTCCGAGGAAGACAGGACATGAGCACCACACTTCTCGAACCCACGGCGCCACCCCGCCAAGAGATCCGGCAGCCACGCCGGAACCCCTTCCTGCCCTGGCTGCTGCTGTCGGCCACGATGGTCATCCTCGGCGTGCTGACCGGCTACCCGATCCTTCGCCTGGTCGCCATGTCGTTCCAGGAGTACGAGCGGGCCCAGCTCATGGGCCTGCCCGCCGAGTGGGTCGGGTTCGACAACTACACGACGATCCTGACCGACGTCGACGGCTTCTGGACCGTGCTGGCTCGCAGCTTCGTGCTCATGGTCGTCCTCGTGGTCATCACGATGGTGCTCGGCATGCTCGTGGCCCTGCTCATGATGCGGGTCGGCAAGGGTATGCGGCTCCTGGTCTCGGTCGGCCTGCTGCTGGCCTGGGCCATGCCGTCGCTGGCCGCCACCACCGTCTGGGGCTGGGTCTTCGACACCCAGTACGGCGTGGTCAACAACCTGCTCACCGCGATCACCGGGGACCGGTGGTTCGGCTACTCCTGGCTGCTGGACCCGCTGTCCTTCTTCGTGATCGTGGCGTGCATCGTCGTGTGGGGGGCCGTGCCGTTCGTCGCGTTCACGCTCTACGCGGGCCTGACGCAGATCCCGGAGGAGGTCATCGAGGCGGCACAGCTCGACGGCGCGAGCGCGTTCCAGCGCTTCCGGCTCATCCAGCTGCCGTACGTGCGCAGCATCATCACGGTGCTCGTGGTCCTGTCGATGATCTGGGACCTGAAGCTCTTCACGCAGGTCTTCGTGCTGCAGGACATCGGCGGTGACCGTGAGCTGACCAGCACCATCGGCGTCTACATCTACCAGGTGGGTATGGCACAGGGGCACTACGGCGTGGCGAGCGCGATCGGCGTCATCTTCGTGATCGTCATGCTGACCATCGCCTACCCCTATGTGCGGCGCACGCTGCGGGAGGAAGAGCTGTGATCAAGATCCGCAAGCGACTCGCCGACACCGGGTTCGGTGCACTGGCCCTCATGGTCTTCGTGCTCTCGGCCTTCCCCGTGTACTGGATGGTCAGCACCTCGTTCCTGCCGAACAACCGGATCCGTGGCGAGAACCTCGCGTTCTTCCCCACCCCCGACGTGTTCACGCTGGACAACTACCGGGCAGCGATCCTCAGCCCACGGGCACCCTTCGCGCCCGCCGTGCTGAACTCGATAGGGGTCACGTTCCTGACGCTGGTGATCGCCCTGGTCGTCGGGTTCGTCGCCGCGCTCGCCCTCACCCGGTTCCAGTTCAAGGGCCGCCGGACGTTCATCGTCCTGATCCTGGTGGTCCAGATGATCCCCGGAGAGGCGATGATCATCTCGATGTTCCGGATCATCGACGGCTGGCAGCTGCTGAACACGATCATCGGCCTGACGCTCGTGTACGCGGCCGGCGTCCTGCCGTTCACCATCTGGACGCTGCGCGGATTCGTGAACGGTGTACCCAAGGAGCTGGAGGAAGCAGCGATGATCGACGGGTGCTCCCGGGCCGGTGCGTTCTGGCGGGTCACGTTCCCGCTGCTCGCCCCCGGCCTGGTTGCCACCGGTGTGTTCGCCTTCATCCAGGCGTGGAACGAGTTCGTCACGGCGCTGGTGATCATGCAGCGGCCCGAGGCGATGACCCTGCCGCTCTGGCTGCGCACGTTCGTGCAGGCCACGCAGGCCACCAACTGGGGAGCGGTCATGGCGGCCTCGGTGCTCATCGCGATCCCCGCGGTGATCTTCTTCCTGATCGTGCAGGGCCGGATGACCGGTGGTCTGGTCTCCGGCGCGGTGAAGGGCTGATGGGTAGCAGGTCCGATACGGGCACGTCCAGCCAGGGCGAGCCCAGCGAGCGAAGGGTTGGGATGGGAAAGGTCGGCAAGCGGAAGGGGAGCGCCCGGACCGGGTCCGGGCAGGTGCCCGCGTACACGGTCGGCCTCGATATCGGCGGGACGAAGATCCTCGGCGCGCTCCTCGACCCCGAGGGTGAGGTGGTCGGCACCGTGCGGCGGACTACCGTGCACGGCGCCGAGGGCCTCGTCGCGGGTGCGGCGCAGGCGGTGCGCGACGTCGTGGAGTCGGGCGGGGCGGAGCTCGCGGACGTGGCCGGCGTCGGGCTGGGTATCCCCGGCATCGTCGACCACCGTTCGGGCACCGTGAAGCATGCGGTCAACCTCGGCGTGCACGACGACGAGCTCCCGCTCGCCGACCTGCTGTCCGCCGAGCTGGGCGGTGTGCCGGTGGTGGTCGAGAACGACCTCAACGTGGCAGCCGTCGGGGCCGCGCACGTGCTCGAACGTGCGGCGGACCCGGCAGGCGGCACGCGTGGTCACGCGGACCTCGCGTTCCTCGCGCTGGGTACGGGTCTCGCGTCCGGCCTGGTGCTCGAGGGGCAGCTGCGGCGTGGCGTGAGCGGGGCTGCCGGCGAGATCGGGCACGTGCCGGTGGATCCGCTCGGGCCGGAGTGCCCCTGCGGGCAGCGCGGCTGCCTGGAACGGTTCGCCTCGGGCAAGGCGCTGGAAGCGGCGTGGCCGTCGCGGCACGGCAAGCCGTCGCCGGTGGAGCTGTTCGAGGCCGCGCGCGCGGGCGACCAGGAGGCGATAGTGGTCAAGGACCGGTTCGCCTCCGCCACCGCCTCGGCCGTGCGGCTGCTGGTGCTGACCACCGACGTGCGCCACGTGGTGCTCGGCGGGGGCGTGGCCCAGCTCGGCACGGAGCTGCTGGACGCCGTGCAGGACGCCCTGCGGGAGCAGGCCAAGGTGTCGCCTTTCCTCGGGTCGCTCAAGCTGGCGGAGCGGGTCCAGCTCGCGCCGACGCACGTTCCGGTCGCGGCGGTGGGCGCCGCCGTCCTGGGAAGGAGAAGCTGATGGAGGTCGTGATCGCGCCCCCGGGCGAGCTCGCGCGGCTGGCCGCGGACGCCGTCGAAGGGCTGGTCCGGGCCAACCCCGAGGCGGTGCTCGGGCTGGCCACCGGCTCGTCGCCGCTCGCGGTGTACGACGAGCTGGTGCGCAGGCACAAGGAGGGCCTCTCGTTCGCGCGCGCCAGGGCGTTCATGCTCGACGAGTACGTGGGCCTGTCCGCCGACCATCCCGAGCGGTACCGCAACGTCATCGAGAAGGAGTTCGCGTCCCGCGTGGACCTCGCGCCAGGGGCGGTCCAGGGTCCGGACGGCCTCGCGGCGGACCTGCCGGCCGCCTGCGCCGCGTACGAGGCGAGCATCGCCGACGCCGGCGGCGTCGACCTGCAGCTCCTCGGCATCGGCACGGACGGGCACATCGCGTTCAACGAGCCGGGCTCGTCGCTCGCGTCCCGCACGCGGATCAAGACCCTGACGAAGCAGACCCGCGAGGACAACGCACGGTTCTTCGGCGGGTCCGTCGACGACGTGCCCCGGCACTGCCTCACCCAGGGCCTCGCGACCATCATGTCGGCGCGGCACCTCGTGCTGCTGGCTTCCGGACGGGCCAAGGCAGAGGCGGTGCACCAGCTGGTGGAGGGCCCGATCTCGGCGATGTGGCCCGCGACCATCATGCAGCTGCACCCGCATGCCACCGTGCTGGTCGACGACGCGGCCGCGTCGCGCCTGCAGCTCGCCGACTACTACCGGCAGACGTACGCCGACAAGCCCGACTGGCAGGGCCTCTGACGGTCGGCGTCCGGTACCCGTCAGAGGTAGTTGCCCGCCACGGGTGCGGGCTTCCACCGGCCGGAGGTCGCCACGTCGGTGACCCGGTCGGTGGTCAGCCCGTCGGGTCCGTGCTCGAGGATCGAACGGCGGGCGACCTCACGCAGGTCGGCGCCCGTCGCGCCGTCGAGGTACGAGGCCACCAGGGCGATGTCGACCGGGGACTGAGGCGGCAGGAAGAGCCGCAGGATCTCCGTGCGGCCGGCCTGGTCCGGTGGCGGCACCTCGATGATGGTGTCGAAGCGCCCGGGGCGTTTGACCGCCGGGTCCAGGGCCTCTGGGTCGTTGGTGGTGGCGACGGTGAGCACGTCGTCCGAGCTCCGCGTGCCGTCCAGGGCGTCGAGGAACTCGGCGAACGACGTGTCGCCGCGTGAGCCCTTCGACGCCACCGAGTCGATCTCCTCCAGCACCACGAGGCACGGTCCCAGACCGCGGATCTCCTCGTACAGCTCGGTCATCCAGGTGCGCAGCACCTCGGCGGTGACGAGCACCACCGTGAGCGGTCCCGCGAGCTCCGTCGCGATCACGCGTGTGAGCTTGGTCTTGCCGACGCCCGGCTTGCCGGCCAGCAGGAGGCCGCGGGAGGTCGTGTGGCCGAGGGCGCGCAGCGCGTCCCGCCGCGTGGTGACGCTCGAGCAGAACAGGTCCACCTCGCGCCAGAGGTCGGCGGGCAGCACGACGTCGCCGCGCACCTGCACGGTGTGCTTGACCGGCGTCAGCTCCACCGCACCGGTCGACGCTCGCGCCGACAGCACGCCGCCACGGTAGGGGTGCTCGTCCTCCAGCGTGCGGGTCAGGTCGGCGAGGACGCGTTCGGCGAGGGCGAGGCCGCCGGGCGGGGTGAAGGCGGTGACCGTCGGGGTCCCGTACCGGTAGGCCACCTCGACGGCCACGGGTGTCTCGTACGCCGACCCGGCGGGGAAGAGGATCGTGGCCACGGCGGGCACGCTCACGGAGGTGCCGTTGCCCAGGTCGAGGGCCGCGCGCTGCGGGGCGCCGCCGGGGCCGAACACGGCGACGACGTCCGGGTGCCGCTCGACCCAGCGCTGGAGGGCGTAGGCGTGCAGGCGCTGCAGCGTGCGCGACATGTCGCGTGAGACGTTGACCAGCACGCTCTCGTCCACGTCCCACCTGCGGGCGAGCCACTCGCTCGACGAGCGCGGGTCCCTGGGCCGTTCCGGGATGGGGCGGCCGAGCATGGCGGCCACGGCGGCCACCGCGCGGCGCGCGGCCTCGTCGTTGTCGCCGAAGTCCGGCCAGTCGGGTTCGGGCAGGTCGTCGGTCAGCGTGGTGGCCAGGGTGTCGGCGAGGTCGGGGGCGGCACCGTCGTCGGGCAGGGTGAGGCTCCTCTCGGGGTGGGGATGTGACATGCAGACAGTTATAGCCGTGGTCACCGACACCACCGCAAGCCTTTCCGCCGCCGGATCACCGGACGGGGGTCCCGGACCTGCTCCTGAGCGTGTCTCGGCGGAGTGGCTGTCGGTGGTCCCGCGTAGACTTCTCGGCATGACGGAACCACTCTCGAACCCGCAGGACGACCCCCGCACGCAGGGCGGTACGAGCGTCCTCGAGCGCGAGGAGACCCGGGAGGAGACCGAACCCGGGGACCACGAACGCTTCGCGCACTACGTGCGCAAGGAGAAGATCATGCAGTCCGCTCTGAGCGGCAAGCCCGTGATCGCGCTCTGCGGCAAGGTGTGGGTCCCGGGCCGGGATCCGGGCAAGTTCCCGGTCTGTCCCAGGTGCAAGGAGATCTACGAGGGTCTTCGTGACCCGCAGGACGGCGGCGAGGGCGACTCCACCAAGTGACGAGCCAGCCGCAGCAGCTGCCCCACACACCGTCGTCTGCGGCCGCATCGTCGCTCAGCCCTGCCTTTCCGCGTCGTGCCCCCTGGGGCACGGCGTCGAGTCTGCGTGCCTGGCAGGCGGAGGCCCTGGAGCTCTACCGCGAGAAGAACCCGCGGGACTTCCTGGCCGTCGCCACGCCCGGCGCGGGCAAGACGACGTTCGCGCTCCGCATCGCCACCGAGCTCCTCGAGCAGGGCATCGTCCGGCGGGTCACGGTCGTCGCACCCACCGAGCACCTGAAGACCCAGTGGGCCGACGCCGCCGCACGTGTCGGCATCCGCATCGACCCGCACTTCAAGAACTCGCAGGGCAGGCACGGCTCGCACTACGACGGCGTCGCCCTCACCTACGCTCAGGTGGCGGCCAAGCCGGCGCTGCACCGCGCCCGCACGGAGGCCGCGCCCACGCTCGTGATCCTGGACGAGGTCCACCACGGTGGCGACGCCCTGAGCTGGGGCGACGCCGTCCGCGAGGCCTTCGAGGTGGCGGACCGCCGGCTGGCGCTCACCGGCACCCCGTTCCGCAGCGACACGTCCGCCATCCCGTTCGTGGAGTACGAGGCCGACCGCGAGGGCATCCGCCGCTCGAAGGCCGACTACACCTACGGCTACGGCGAGGCGCTGCGCGACCACGTGGTCCGTCCGGTCCTGTTCATGTCGTACGCAGGCGACATGCGCTGGCGCACCAAGATGGGCGACGAGGTCAGCGCCCGGCTCGGCGAGGCCATGACCAAGGACATGACCGGCCAGGCGTGGCGTACCGCCCTGGACCCGGAGGGGCAGTGGATCCCGTCGGTGCTCGCGGCCGCGGAGAAGCGCCTCACCGAGGTGCGCCGCACCGTGCCCGACGCGGGTGGCCTGGTCATCGCCACCGACCAGGACAACGCGCGCGCCTACGCGAAGCACCTGCACGAGATCACCGGCAAGCGCCCGGTCGTCGTCCTGTCCGACGACGAGGGCGCGTCCGGTCGCATCGAGGAGTTCGCGCAGGGCGACGACCGCTGGATGGTGGCCGTGCGCATGGTGTCGGAGGGCGTGGACGTGCCCCGCCTCGCCGTCGGCGTGTACGCCACCAGTGCCTCGACGCCGCTGTACTTCGCGCAGGCGATCGGCCGGTTCGTGCGCGCCCGCAAGCGCGGCGAGACGGCGTCGATCTTCCTGCCGAGCGTGGCGCCGCTGCTGAACCTGGCGGGCACCATGGAGCAGGAGCGCGACCACGCGCTCGACCGCCCGCGGACCGCCGAGGAACAGGGCATCGAGTACGACCCGGAGGCCGCGCTCGTCGCGGAGGCCAACAAGGAGGAGAAGGCGTCGAGCGAGCTGCTGGGCTCGTTCCAGGCGCTGGAGGCCCAGGCCTCGTTCGACCGGGTCCTGTTCGACGGCGGTGAGTTCGGCACGAGCGCCGACCTCGGCTCCGCGGAGGAGCAGGACTTCCTCGGCCTGCCCGGGCTCCTGGAGCCGGACCAGGTGGCGACCCTGCTGCGTCAGCGTCAGGCGGACCACCTCAAGGCCCGCGGGGGCGCGCCGACCGCCCGCCAGGCGGAGAACGACCGGTCGGAGCAGGAGCACCGCCGCGCGGCCGAGCTGCGCAAGGAGCTGTCCAAGCTCGTCTCGGCCTGGGCCAAGCGCAGCGGGCAGCCGCACGGCATGGTGCACGCCGAGCTGCGCCGCACGTGCGGTGGGCCGGAGGTGCCGCTCGCGACCGCCGACCAGCTCGCCGCGCGCGTCGCCCAGGTCCGGCGCTGGTTCGTCGGGCAGAAGTAGCGCTCGGACGAGTCGACGACGTGACTGCGAAGATCCGCATGGTGAGACAAGATGCCGCCTTGGCCCCGTTCGCGCCGCCCAGGTGGGTTCGCTGGCCTACCGTGAGGGCATGACCGACGAGCTTCGGGGCATCGGCGCCTCGCTCACAGACTCGTGGCCTGCCTTCGACAACGGTGTCGAAGAGCCTCGGCCGCTGCCCGCAGCACCCCTGCCGTCGGTGCGCCCGTCGGTCGCGCTCCTGACCGACCGCTACGAGCTGACCATGCTCCAGGCGTCGCTGGCTGACGGCACGGCGCACCGGCACTGCGTGTTCGAGGTGTTCACGCGACGCCTGCCGGCAGGCCGCCGGTACGGCGTCCTGGCGGGGACCGGCCGCGTTCTGGAAGCGCTGCCACACTTCGTCTTCGAGGACGCCGAGCTGGCGTACCTCGAGCAGAACGGCATAGTCGACCGCCGGACGCTCGACTACCTCGCGAACTACCGGTTCTCGGGAACCATCCAGGGCTACGCCGAGGGCGAGGTCTTCTTCCCTGGTTCGCCCGTGCTGCAGGTCGAGGGCACGTTCGCCGAGTCGGTGCTGCTGGAGACCCTGATCCTGTCGATCCTGAACTACGACTCGGCGGTGGCCTCGGCGGCATCGCGCATGACGAGCGCGGCGGGCGGGCGTCCCGTGCTGGAGATGGGCTCGCGCCGGGCGAACGAGCAGGCCTCCGTCGCGGCGGCCCGGGCGGCCGTGATCGGTGGTTTCGCCGGCACGTCCAACCTCGAGGCCGGGATGCGGTACGGGCTGGACACGATCGGCACGGCGGCGCACTCCTTCACGCTGCTGCACGACAACGAACGGGACGCTTTCGAGTCGCAGGTCGCGTCGCTGGGCCCCGGCACCACCCTGCTCGTGGACACGTACGACGTGAAGCAGGGCGTCGCGACCGCCGTCGAGGTGGCGGGCACCGGGCTGGGCGCAGTGCGCCTCGACTCCGGGGACCTCAGCGGCCTGGCGCAGGAGGTGCGCCGGCAGCTCGACGAGCTCGGCGCCCGCGACACGAAGATCGTCGTCACGTCCGACCTCGACGAGTACGCCATCGCGTCCCTGGCCTCCGCGCCCGTTGACGTGTACGGCGTCGGGACGTCCGTGGTCACCGGGTCCGGCGCGCCGACCTGCGGCATGGTCTACAAGCTGGTGGCTCGCGCCGACTCGTCGGGTGTGCTCCAGCCCGTGGCCAAGGCGTCGGCGAACAAGGCGTCGGTGGGCGGGCGCAAGGCCGCCGCCCGGCGCTACGGCCGCGACGGGCACGCGATCGAGGAGATCATGGTGACCGGCCCGGACACCGCGGTGGCCGAGTGGACGCCGCAGAGCGACGACCTGCGCCCGCTGCTCGCCCCCATGGTCGTCGACGGCGCCGTCGACTCGCGCTGGGTGGGGCCGTACGGGGTCTCGAACGCGGCGATCAACCACGGCATGGTGCGTGCCGAGCTGCCGCGCAGCGCGCGTCGGCTGTCGGACGGCGACCCCGCGATCCCGACGGTGGACCTGCGTCTGGACGACCTCCTCTACTGACCGCGAGGCGCGAGGTCACAGCCAGGCGACAACTTCGCGAAAATCTTGTACAGGAGTGTCCAGCCGAGGGACGAAACCGCCTAGAGTGAGACTTGTGACTTCTTCCCCACCGCCGCTGCTATCGCCCATGGGGTCAGCCGGGACGGCCGTCGAGGAGGACACCGAGACGGACATCCTCGCGGGAGTCGCGGACCCGTGGGTGACAATTGTCTGGAACGACCCGGTGAACCTGATGTCGTACGTGACGTACGTCTTCGAGAGCTACTTCGGGTACCCGCGCGTCAAGGCAGAACGGCTCATGACTCAGGTGCACAAGAACGGTCGCGCAGTCGTGTCCAGCGGTGGGCGCGAGCGCATGGAGGTGGACGTGCAGGCGATGCACGGGTTCGGCCTGTGGGCGACGCTGCAGGAGTCGGGCGCGCGGGGAGCCGCATGACACCGTTCCGCGCCATGCGGCGGGGTTATGAGGCCAGGTTCGAGCCGGTGGAACGGGTCGTCCTGGCTCGGGTGGCGCGTGATGTCGCGGACATGCTCCGCGAGGAGGCGGGCCTGGACCTGTTCCCCGACGACGACATACCAGGCCTCTCGGCGCACGCGGGCCCGGGCAAGGGGCAGGCGTGGGCCAACGGCCTGCTCGCCCCGGACGAGCTGACCGACGCCGACCTCGCCCGGCTCACCGGGGTGACCGGGGTGGGCCGCATCCCGACCGATCCCGCCGCACGGCGGCTGCTGCCGGACGCGAGCAAGGACGACTCGGACATCGCCGACGAGTTCCGCCGGCTGACCCAGAACGACGTCGCCCAGGCGAAGGTGGACCGGCTCGAGGCGTTCGCCGCGCTGCTCGACCTGCCAACGGGTGAGGACGCGCCCTCCCCGCTGGGCCGGCACGGCGCCCCGCCGCCGGTGCGGGTCCCGCGCGAGGACGCCGAGCAGTTCGCGGGGGCGCTCACGGACGTGCGCCTCGTGATCGCCGAGCGGCTCGGGCTGAAGTCCGACGAGCAGGTCATGCAGCTCACCGACGAGATCATGTGGGACAGGCAGGCCGGTCGCGAGATCCCGGTGGCGACGGACGGTCGTGCGGCCCGGCGCTTCTGGTCCGGGGTGTTCGTCGCGGCGGGCTATGCGCAGGAGACCCTGATGGACGTGATGCTCAGCGAGCTGCGGGGTCGGCGTCCGCCGGGTTCGGGTGCCTCAGGGCTGTGACCGAGACTGAGGCGCTGACCTGCCGGAACGTGTCACGCGTCACGCGTGGCGCGGCTCACGAGCACCGGTGACGACGCGTTGTCGTGGCTAGGCTTCACCCCGTGAACGACGCCCCCATCGGGATCTTCGACTCCGGCCTCGGCGGCCTCACGGTCGCGCGCGCCATCCTGGACCAGCTGCCCAACGAGCAGGTCCGGTACCTCGGCGACACCGCGAACAGCCCCTACGGCCCCAAGCCCATCGCCGCCGTCCGCGCGATGGCGCTCGACGCCATGGACCGGCTCGTGGCCGCGGGCGTGAAGATGCTGGTCATCGCGTGCAACACGGCGTCGTCGGCGATGATGCGCGACGCCCGCGAGCGGTACACCCAGCGGCACGGCATCCCTGTCGTCGAGGTCATCCTGCCGGCGGCCCGCGCCGCCGTGACGACCACGCGCTCGGGCCGGATCGGCGTCATCGGCACGCGCACCACCATCGAGTCGCGTGCGTACGACGACGCGTTCCACGTCACGCCCGGCCTGACCATCACGAGCCAGGCCTGCCCGGAGTTCGTGCGCTTCGTCGAGGAGGGCCGCACGTCGGGCCCGGAGGTGCAGAAGTTCGCGCACCAGTACCTCGACCCGGTGAAGGCCGCAGGCGTCGACACGCTCGTCCTCGGTTGCACCCACTACCCGCTGCTCGCGGGCGCCATCTCGTACGTCATGGGCGAGGAGGTCACGCTGGTCTCCAGCGCCGACGAGACCGCGAAGGACGTGTACCGCACCCTCGTGGCGCACGACCTGGAGCGCGCGCCCGACGCCGGCGCGCCCGTGCACAGGTTCCTGACCACCGGCGACCCCGCGCCCTTCGGGCAGCTCGCCAGCCGGTTCCTCGGCCCTGAGGTCTCACTCGTGGAGGCCGTCTGATGCGCCTGATCCCGATCGGCGTCTCCGGTTCGTTCCCGGGACCGGCGACCCCCGCGTCGTCGTACCTGGTGCGGGTCACCGCCGCGGAGGCGGCCGCCGCGGGCCACGAGGCGCGCGACTGGAACGTGCTGCTCGACCTGGGCAACGGTGCGTTCGGCGCCCTGCAGCAGGTCGTGGACCCCATGGACCTCGACGCGGTCTCCATCTCGCACCTGCACCCCGACCACTGCGCCGACCTCTCGGGCCTCTACGTGTACCTGCGGTACCACCCCGAGCACGGCTCGTTGCGTACCGGCCGCAAGGAGCAGCCTCTGCCCGTCTTCGGCCCGTCGACGGCGGAACGGCACGTCGCGCTGTCGTACGGGCTGAGCGAGGGTGAGTCGATGGAGAACGACTTCGACTTCCGGTCCTGGGCCGACCTCAAGCGGGTCGAGATCGGGCCGTTGACCATCGAGCCGCACCGGGTCTTCCACCCGGTCGAGACGTACGGTGTGCGCGTGACCGGCCCCTCGGCGTCGGGCGGCACGACGACGCTGGCGTACACGGGGGACACCGACGCGTGCCCTTCGGTGGTCGAGCTCGCGCGCGACGTCGACCTGCTGCTCAGCGAGGCCGCGTTCCTCGAGGGGCGCGACGACGTCGTCGAGCGCGGCATCCACCTCACCGGCCGCCGCGCGGGTGAGGTGGCGACCGAGGCTGGGGCTCGCCGTCTGCTGCTGACGCACCTGCCGGTCTGGAACGACCCCGCGGACTCCCTCGCGGAGGCGCGCGGCTCGTACGCGGGCCCGGTGGACATCGCGGAGCCGGGCACGGTCTACGAGGTCTGACCGGGCGGGACCGGTCGTTAGGGTTGTCGCATGACCTCCAGCACCGACATCGTCCGCGCCGACGGGCGCGCCACCGACCAGCTCCGCCCCGTGAAGATCACCAGGGGATGGCTCGACGAGGCCGAGGGGTCGGTGCTCGTGGAGTTCGGGCGGACCCGCGTGCTGTGCGTCGCCTCCTTCACGGAGGGCGTGCCGCGCTGGCGCAAGGGCTCCGGCGAGGGCTGGGTCACCGCCGAGTACGCGATGCTGCCGCGCGCCACCAACGAGCGCAGCGCGCGCGAGTCCGTGAAGGGCAAGATCGGCGGCCGCACCCACGAGATCTCGCGGCTCATCGGCCGGTCGCTGCGCGCCGTCGTCGACATGAGCGCGCTCGGCGAGAACTCCATCGTGCTCGACTGCGACGTGCTGCAGGCCGACGGCGGGACCCGCACCGCGGCGATCACCGGCGCCTACGTGGCGCTCGTCGACGCCATCGCGTGGGGGCGCAGGCACGGGCACGTCAAGGGTGGCAAGCAGGTGCTGTCCGACACGGTCTCCGCGGTGTCCGTCGGCATCATCGACGGCACGCCGATGCTCGACCTGCCGTACGTCGAGGACGTCCGCGCTGAGACCGACATGAACGTGGTCGTCACGGGCGGCGGCAAGTTCATCGAGGTGCAGGGCACCGCCGAGCACGCGCCGTTCGACCGCGCCGAGCTCGACGCGCTGCTCGACCTCGCCGTGGGCGGCACCGCCGAGCTCGCCAGGATCCAGCAGGACGCGCTCGCGCAGGAGCTCTGACCACGGGCCGGGCGGCGGCTGGCATGATCGGGGCATGAGCTCCTCGACAGTGCCGCCCGCCGCCCGGATCGTCCTCGCGACCCACAACGCCAAGAAGGTGGGGGAGCTGCGGGCGATCCTCGCCGCGTCCGGCCTCGACCTGTCGGACGGCGCTCTGGTCACCTCGGGCGAGGTCGGTGCGCCGGAGCCCGTCGAGGACGGCGTGACGTTCGCCGAGAACGCGCTCATCAAGGCGCGGGCGGTCTGCGCGGCGACCGGGCTGCCCGCCGTCGCCGACGACTCAGGGCTGGCCGTGGACGTGCTGGGTGGTGCGCCGGGGATCTTCTCGGCCCGCTGGGCGGGCAAGCACGGTGACGACCAGGCCAACCTCGACCTGCTGCTCGGCCAGCTCGGGGACGTACGCCCGGAGCACCGTCAGGCGGGGTTCGTCTGCGCAGCGGCGCTGGTCACGCCCGACGGGCGTGAGGAGGTCCGCCTCGGCGAGATGCGGGGCCTGCTGGCGACCGAGCCACGGGGGACCAACGGGTTCGGCTACGACCCGATCCTCGTCCCGGACGAGGCTGCGCCGGGCGACGCGAGCGGGGACGGCGACCGACGTCGGACCGCTGCGGAGCTGGAGCCGGAGGAGAAGAACGCGATCTCGCACCGCGGCAAGGCGTTCCGCGCACTGGCCCCGGTGGTCCTCGAGGTGCTGGGCGCCGGCTCGCGCTGAGCGCCGTCAGCCGGCGGACCGGTCCTGGGCCGCTGCGCCGCGGCGCAGCGCCGTCACCAGCGCACGCCAGCCGAGCATGGTTATCGCCAGGAAGACGGCCGTGACCAGCGCGAACGACCAGGCGAGGCCCTGGCCCGACACACCGCGCAGCACCAGAGCACCGAACACGGTCACGAACCAGATCAGCACGCCCGTGGGCCAGACGCGGGCCGGGTCCTGCCAGGCGCGGGTCACCGCCCAGCCGAGTGCGGCGGCCAGGGCGAACGGCCACACCACACGTCCGAAGGCGGCGACCAGCGACCCGTCGTGCGACGCGATACCGATGAGGGCGAAGGCGAGGACGGCGACGGCGTCGGCCACTGCGGCGGGCCAGACGGGCGCGGTGCGGGAGGCGGTGGTGCTCACGCGTCGAGGGTAGTCCGGGGAGGTGTGCGAGCCCGCATCGGGGCGGTTCTCGGCGCAGCGTGCTTCATCCGGGTGAAAAGTTTACATGTCGGACATATATAACCCTTGTACTCGAATCGTCCAGGCCTCAAGATCACTCAGCCCGCCATGTGGCGGACCGTGTGATCTAGGAGGCAGGCATGCGAAGCAACCCCTCCCGCACTCTTCTTGCGGGTCTGGCAGCTCTGGCACTTGGTGGGAGCATCACCCTCGCGTCGGTCGCGCCGGCAGTGGCCCAGCCGAGCGACACCACCGGCAGCAGCGTCGCGGTGCACAACGCTGCGACGACCCGCGCGGCGCACGACAAGGTGGTCGACTACTGGACCCCCCAGCGGATGCGCAACGCGGTGCCGGCGGACGTCCTCGTCGCAGGCAAGGACAAGTCCTCCGCGGGTGACGCGGTGGCCGTGGGCAAGCCGACGGTCGTCCGCCAGGCCGCGCCTGCCGCGGTCGCCGACTTCACGGGCGGCTACTTCTCGGGCGGTGGCGAGGTCCGCGACACCACGGGCAAGGTGTTCTTCACGCTCGGTGGCACGAACTACGTCTGCTCCGGCAGCGCCGTGACCTCCGGGAACAAGGACGTCGTGCTCACCGCCGGGCACTGCCTCAACGAGGGCCCCGGCGCCTACGCCACGAACTGGGCGTTCGTTCCCGGTTATGACGACGGCGCCCGGCCGTACGGCACCTTCACGGCCCGTCAGCTCATCACGACCACCCAGTGGCGCGACAGCGGCGACTTCGACTACGACTTCGCCTTCGCCATCGTGAACACCGTCAACGGTGCGCACCTGACCGACGTCGTGGGCGGGCAGTCCATCGGCTTCAACCAGACGCGCGGCCAGTACATGTACTCGTTCGGCTACCCGGCCGGCAGCCCGTACGACGGCTCGGACATCGCGTGGTGCCACGGCACCGTCGTGCAGGACACCTACGGCGGCAGCGCCGACCAGGGCCTGAACTGCAACATGACCGGTGGCTCGTCCGGCGGCCCGTGGTTCGTCAACTACAACGAGTCCACCGGCCTGGGCACGCTCAACTCGGTGAACTCCTTCAAGTACAACGGCGGCCGGCTGCGCAACTACATGTTCGGCCCCTACCTGGGCACCGTCGCCCAGTCGCTGTACAGCACCGCGGCAAGCCGCTGATGCGCTGACCGCCGACAACCGCTGGTCGAGTCTGTCGAGGCCGACAGGCTCGGCCAGCGGTTGTCAGCGCGTCAAGGCCGGGAGCAGCTCCCGGTAGTCGGCGAACGCCGCATGCACCTGATCCTGGTCCAGCCCGAACCGCTCGAGGTCGTACCGGTGCGGCGCTCGCTGCTTCGGCGCCTCGAGGGCGGCGGCCAGGTTCGCCTCGTCGGCGGCGCCCCACTGCGCGCCGAGCTCCTCGAACAGCTCCGGCAGCGCCACACGCGGGTCGCCGGTGAGGCGTTCGTACGGCAGGTCGTGCACGACGTCGGACCCCAGGGCGGCGCGCTGGGCCAGGGCACGGGACACGCCGCGGGACATGATCGCCAGCCACGTCCTGCCGGTCTCGGCCAGGTCCACGGCGTCCGGGCGCCTGTGCAGCCGCTCCGCCGACTCGGCCAGGGAGCACAGCGAGGCGAGGGCGACCTCGGGCGCCCGGTGGGTCCAGACGAACCGGGCGTCGGGGAACACGTCGTGGATCGCCGACATGTGGAAGAGGTTCGCCGGGTGCTTCAGCACCCAGCGGCGGGCGGGCCGCTCGTAGGAGAGCACCTGGAGCGTGTCGCGCAGGAACCGGTAGTCCGGCCGGTGGTCGAAGGTCTGCAGGCGTTCGACGTAGTCCGGCGCTGGTACGGCGGAGGAGTGCAGCTCCGAGTGGGCCCTGATGAAGGTGTCCTCCTCCTCGGCCTCCGCGAAGAGCGGGTGGATCGTGTCCCACGTGGGGCTGAGCTGCGACACCATCGCGTACTTCCGCCGGGTGCGCCGGATCAGCGCAGCCTCCGCCGTGGCGTCGCTTGCGAGACCGAGGTGCGTCATCTCCCAGAGCTTGGGCCCGCGGTGGGCGGGCGACCTGGACAGCATGTTGTAGGTGAGGGTGGTGCCTGTCCGGGGCATGCCGACCACGAACACCGGAGCCTCCACCGGCTCGTCGGCGATCCGGGGATGCCGGGCGCGGAGGTCGCCGACCACCACGCGGTTCCGGATGCGGGACTCCACCAGCGCCTGCCCCGCCATCCAGCCGAGCGGGCTCAGGCCGGGAAAGCGCGCGAAGGCACGCAGGACCAGCCGGAGATGTTCGAGATCCGCCGCGTACGCGGCGCTGAGCGGTGTGCGGCCGCGCGAGGCCTGCGCGACCATCCGGTCGAACACGGCGTCCGGGTGCTTGCGGGTGCGGGTACCGGGCGTGAGGAGCAGGTTGGTCAGGCGAAGTGCAGGCGGGGTCTCGGTCACGTCTCTCCACGGTGGGGCGCTCGCACGAAGAACTGCGGTACATATCATCCCGTAGCGCGCATTTACGCGTAAAGGAAAGAGCCAGGTCCACCGAGTGCGGAAGGGCCCGTAGGCTTGGCGGATGCACCTCGTCGCCCAGGATCTTGCCTTCGCGTACCCGGGGCGGGACGTGCTGGCCGGTGTGAGCTGCACGGTGAACGACGGCACGCGGCTCGGCGTCGTGGGCGAGAACGGTTCTGGCAAGTCCACGTTCCTGCACCTGCTCGCCGGTGACCTGCAGCCGAAGTCGGGCGAGGTCCGGCGGCACGGTTCGGTGGCCCTCGTCGAGCAGGAGCTGCACCCCACGCCGGGTCAGACCATCGGCGACCTGGTCGAAGGCACGCTCGACGGCCTGCGGACGGCGGCCGCCGAGCTAGAGGCCGCTGCCGCCGCGTTCGACCATGGTTCGGGCGACCTCGCGGTGCTCGAACGCACCCTGTCGCTCGCCGAGCACCTCGCGGTCTGGGACGCCGACCGGCGCGTCGAGGTGGCGCTCACCCGGCTGGGTGCGCCGCGCGACCCCGCCCGCCGTCTCGACGAGCTCAGCGTGGGCGAGCGGTTCCGCGTGCGCCTCGCGTGCCGCCTGGCGGAGCGCTCCGACCTGCTCCTGCTCGACGAGCCCACCAACCATCTCGACGACTCCGCCATCGAGTTCCTCACGGGCGAGCTCGTCGCGTGGCGCGGCGGCGTCGTGCTCGTCACCCACGACCGCGAGCTCCTGGACGACGTCGCCACGGCGATCCTCGACCTCGACCCGTCCTGGGACGGCAAGCCCGTGCTGTACGGGCAGCCGGGCTACCTCGCCTACCGGTTCGCGAAGAACCAGGCGCTGCACCGCTGGCGTCAGCGGTACCGCGCCGAGCGCAAGCGGGCGGCGGCGCTCGCCGAGCGGCTGGACGAGGCCTACGAGGGGCTGTCCGATGCGTGGCGCCCGCCCAAGGGTTCCCAGGGACACCGCCGCGCCACCCGCGCCCGCATCCACGTCAAGGCCGCCGACCGGCTCGTCCAGAAGCTCGAGGCCGAGGCCATCGAGGTTCCGGTGCCGCCGGTCGAGCTCGGTTTCCCGGACCTTCCGGCGATGTCGCCGGGCTGGGACCCCAGCCACCCCGTGGTGGAGGTGCGTTCGCCGCGCGTGGGGGACGACGGCGGTGCCCGCGTGGACCTGCCGGGCACGCGGATAGCGATCCCGCCGTCGGGCAGGCTGCTCATCGTGGGGCCGAACGGGACCGGCAAGTCGACGCTGCTCGGCGCGCTGGCCGGGACGCTGGAGCTGGACCGGGGGAGCCGGTTCGTCGCGCCCGGGGCGCGCATCGGCGTCGTCGGTCAGGAGAGCGCGCCCATCACCGGCAAGGCGCGCCTGCGGACCGGGTTCGAGACCTATGCCGACGAAGCGCTGCGGCTGCTCGCCTCGGGCGAGCTCGACCCGGACCACGTGGTGCCGGTCGCGGGGCTGGGCCTGCTCAGCGAGGAGGACCTGGACCGGCCGCTTGCCGAGCTGTCCGCCGGGCAGCGCCGTCGGTTCGAGCTCGCGCGGGCGCTGCTGCACGCGCCGCACCTGCTGCTCCTGGACGAACCGACGAACCACCTGTCGATCGACCTGGTCGACGAGCTGACCCGGGCACTGCAGGTCACGCCGTGCGCGGTGGTCGTGGCAACCCACGACCGCCGCATGCGCTCGGACCTGGAGGACTGGCCGGTCCTGGACCTGAGCTAGGGCAGCCGGCCCACGTGGGCCATCGCCTGCTTGATCAGCATGCCCTGGCCGTTCATCATCTCGGCCTGGACGTCGTCGGCGCATGCCTCCTCCGGCGTCAGCCAGGCGAGGTCCAGGGAGTTCTGCTGGGGGCGGCAGTCGCCCGTCACCGGCACCACGTACGCGAGCGACACCGCGTGCTGGCGCGGGTCGTGGAACGCGGTGATGCCAGGCGTCGGGAAGTACTCGGCGACGGTGAACGGCTGCGGCGACGGCGGGACCTGCGGCAGCGCGACGGGCCCGAGGTCCTTCTCGATGTGCCGCAGCAGCGCGTCCCGGACCCGCTCGTGGTACATGACGCGACCGGAGACCAGGGCCCGCGTCATCACGCCCTGCGTGTTCACGCGCAGCAGCAGGCCGACGGCGATCACATCACCCGAGTCGTCGACCCGGACCGGGATGGCGTCGATGTAGATGAGCGGGAGCTGTGCCCGCACGACCGCGAGGTCCTCGTCCGTCAGCCATCCCGAGGCCTGGGAGGGGTCGCGGTAGAAATCGTCCTGGGGATAGTCGGCAGTGTCCGTCACGGGTCCGTTCTACCAGTTCGCGCCGCGCGGTGCCTTACCCCCGCGCCGTCCGGACCGGCACAGGGGTGTCGCGCCGCTCACTGCGGCGCTCTTCCCGGAATAGCTGAGGGCGAAACTGTGCTGCACCAGGGAGACGTACAACGAGAGGAAACGCGACATGGCAACCGTCGACATCACCGATGCCACGTTCGAGAAGACAGTCAGCGACAACGGGATCGTCCTCGTGGACTTCTGGGCCGACTGGTGCCCGCCGTGCAAGATGTTCGGCCCCGTCTTCGAGGCGTCCTCGGAGAAGAACGACGACATCGTGCACGCGAAGATCGACACCGACGCGAACCCCGGCATCTCGTCGGCCGCGCAGGTGACGTCCATCCCGACGCTCATGGCGTTCCGCGACGGCGTGCTGGTCTTCCGCCAGGCGGGCGCGCTGCCGGCCAAGGGCCTCGCCGAGGTGGTGGAGGCCGTCCGCGGCCTCGACATGGAGGTCGTGAAGAAGGACCTCGCCGCCCAGCAGAACTGACGCGAACCACAGCGACGGCCGCCTCCCACGGGAGGCGGCCGTCGCCGTCTGCGGGTGCGCGAGGCGGGACTCGAACCCGCACGTCCGAAGACACCAGGACCTAAACCTGGCGCGGCTGCCAATTACGCCACTCGCGCGCGGCGCACAGTCTACGGGTAGCGGGCGTGCAGGTCAGCGGAACGCGGCGAGTCCCGTGATGTGTCGTCCGAGCACGAGCGTGTGGACCTCGTCGGTGCCCTCGTACGTGCGCACCGACTCCAGGTTGCTGGCGTGCCGCATCGGCGAGTGGTCCAGCGTGATCCCGTTGCCGCCCAGCACCGTGCGCGCCTCGCGGCAGATGTTGATGGCGATGCGCGCGTTGTTGAGCTTGCCCGCCGAGATCATGTGCCCCTCCAGCCGCCCGGCGTCCTTGAGCCTGCCGAGCCGCAGGGCCATGAGCTGCGCCTTGGTGATCTCCAGCGCCATGTCCACGAGCTTGGCCTGCGTGAGCTGGAAGCCCGCGATCGGCGTGCCGAACTGCTCGCGCCCCTTGGCGTAGGCCAGCGCGGCCTCGAACGCGTCCCGCGCGGCGCCGACGGTGCCCCACACGATGCCGTAGCGCGCCTCGTCCAGGCAGGCGAACGGCCCTGCCAGGCCGGGGTGCTCCGGGAGCAGGGCGTCCGCGGGCAGGCGGACACCCTCCAGCGTGATGTCGCACTGCACGGACGCGCGCATCGACAGCTTCGGCTCGATCGGCACTGCCGCGAACCCCGGCGTCGACGTCGGCACGATGAACCCGCGGACCCGGTCCCGTTCGCCGCCGCCCTCGGCCGGCTCGGCGACCTTGGCCCAGACGATCGCGATGTCCGCGAACGAGGCCATGCCGATCCACCGCTTGGCGCCGTCCAGCACCCACTCGCCGCCGGCCTCGCCGCCCTCGCTGCCCGGCACGAACCGGGCGCGCGTGGTCATGCTCGCCGGGTCGGAGCCCGCACCCGGCTCGGTGAGCCCGAAGCAGCCCACGACCTCACCGGTCGCCATGCGGGGGAGCCACCGCTGCTTCTGTGCCTCGGAGCCGTGCTTGTGGATCGCCGACATCGCCAGCGAGCCCTGCACCGACACGAAGGTGCGGATGCCGGAGTCGCCGGCCTCCAGCTCCTGCGCGGCCAGCCCGTACTCGACGGCGGAGCGGCCGGCGCAGCCGTAGCCGTCCAGGTGCATGCCGAGCAGGCCGAGCTCGCCCAGCTCGGGCACCAGCTCGCGGGGGAAGTACGCGTCGGCGAACCAGCGGGCGATGCCCGGCCGGACGCGCCGGTCCACGAACTCGCGGACCCGGTCGCGCGTGGCCAGCTCAGCGGAGCTCAGCTCCGAGTCGATGTCGAGCAGGTCGGCGGGCGAGCCCATCAGTCGAGCCCGAGGACCTTGCGGATCCGGGCCACGTGGCCTGTCGCCTTCACGTTGTAGAAGGACTCGGCGACCGTCAGGTCCGGGTTCACCACGAAGGTGGAGCGGATGACGCCGACATACGTCTTGCCGTAGTTCTGCTTCTCGCCCCAGGCGCCGTACGCCTCCAGCGTCGTGTGGTCCTCGTCGGACGCGAGCGGGAAGGTGAGCGCCTCGGCGTCGGCGAACTTCGCCAGCTTGGCCACCTTGTCGGGCGAGATCCCCACGACGGCGTAGCCCGCGCCCAGCAGGGACGCCTCGGAGTCGCGGAAGTCGCACGCCTCCTTGGTGCAGCCCGGCGTCGCGGCGGCCGGATAGAAGTAGACGATGACGCCCTTGTCGGTGCTCTTCGCCAGGTCGGCGAGGCTGACGGTGGAGCCGTCGGCGGTCGGGAGCGTGAAGTCGGGAGCCTTGTCCCCGGTCTCGAGACGTGTGGTCATGCGAGTAACCGTAGCCGCCTCGCGGGCCGACGGCGGCCCGTCCGGCGGGACCTGTGGACAACACTCTCCGCCGGTCGCGTAGCGTTGTCCTGTGAGCACCCCCGCTGTGACGAACGCCGCTACGAAGCCAGGCAACCTCCCGATCCGCATGCTGCACGACCGGCTGCTGGTCGAGCCGGAGACGGACTCCGCGGAGCGGCACTCGACGGGCGGCCTGGTGATCCCGGCCACCGCCGTCGGGCCCAAGCGGCTCGCGTGGGCGACCGTGGTGGCGAAGGGTGAGCACGTGCGCCAGGTCGATGTCGGGGACCGCGTCCTCTACGACCCCGAGGAGCGCGCCGAGGTGGACCTGGCGGGCCGCGACTACGTGCTCCTGCGCGAGCGCGACGTGCACGGCGTGGCCGAGCGGGACGAGGCGGACGGCTCGACGGGCCTGTACCTGTAGGCAGGTCGGTCTGTCGCGCAGTTCACAGGGCCGGGCTGCCCGTTCGGTTTCCGGTGACGGCGCAGGTCCTGGTAGTGTTTCTTCCCGTCGCAGGCGCCATTAGCTCAATTGGCAGAGCAGCTGACTCTTAATCAGCGGGTTCATGGTTCGAGTCCATGATGGCGCACCAGACGGCGGTCCAGCAGGCTCCTCTCGAGGGCGTGCGCGAGGGCTGTCGTGAGGCGGAAGTAATGGTGAGCCAGAGGGTCCAAGCCCTGGTAATCTTTCCGTCGCAGGCGCCATTAGCTCAATTGGCAGAGCAGCTGACTCTTAATCAGCGGGTTCATGGTTCGAGTCCATGATGGCGCACATCACGTCGAAGGCCCCCACCACGGTGGGGGCCTTCGCATTTCCCGTTCAGGTGCCCGGCAGCAGCTCGACCGGGAACACCTCGGTGCCCGCCACCACCCGGTCCCGCTCCTTCTCCAGCGCCGTGCGCCGGGGGTCGGCGAGGTAGGAGTCCAGGCCGCCCTGGCTCTCGAACCGGAAGAGCTGGACCTCGTGCGGCCGGCCCTCCGTGCCGTCGGACACCGCGCGCTGGACCACGGTGCCGCCGTGCTCGGGCAGCAGCTTCAGCACCTGGTCCTCATAGGCGGTCAGCGCCGCCTCCTGACCGGGGTGTGCCCACAGGAGGCAGCAGAGCTGGATCTGGTCGTCAGGGTTCGCCATGTGCGGAGCCTAGGACGTGACAGCAAGTTCACCCAGGCCCGAGGTAGTCGCTGACCTGCCCCTTCACCCGGCCCAATGGACTATTTGTCCGGTTGTTGCCTCCCGCACCCGTTCTGTTCACCCGCCCGGTCCAGGTTGACCTCCGGGCGTGCTCAGGGCCGTCCACCTTTCACGGACCACAGGGAGGACGGCCATGCGGCCAGTCACCAGGAAACAGCGAGGTCGGCAGCAGGCCGGTCTCGTCGCGGCGGTCGCGGCGGTCACACTCGCCATGACGGGGTGGGCCGCGACGTCGTCGTCCGCCGCCCCCGCGGAGGCCGGCGGCACCGCTGCCGGTGCTATGTCGACGGCACCGCACGAGCCGGCGGACCCGGCGGCGGGCGGCCCCGTCCTCACACCTGACGAGGGCAAGTTCCTCGAGGGGACCGTACCGGTCGCGGCCGAACCCGTCGCGCCTGGTGACGACGTCGAACGCCTCACCGTCGACGGCGCCGACGTGCCGGGCGCCACCGAGACGCTCGGTACGTCGGTCCTCGGCTACAACGTCGCGACGAACTCGACCGAGGCGCGCTACAAGAACTACGTGTCGGTGAACGGCTCCGAGCCGATCTATCTGCCCGACGCCGTGAGCAAGCGCGTCGAGCTGGAGATCCCCAACGAGTACCTCGTGACCGGCGAGAACACCGTCGAGGTGGTCGCCGGCACCATCAGCACCGACTGCGGCGTCAACCACGACGACTTCGTGCTCTCCGACTTCACGCTCGAGCCGCTCGGCGAGACCGCCGACGGCGAGGAGAACGAGTACACCTATTCGTTCGGCGACGGCAGCTGCGGCACCAACACGAGCCTGCTCCTGCGCGCCGAGCTGTCGTTCTTCCTGCAGGGTGACCCGCAGGGCACCACAGGGCTCAGCGCCGACCTCGACACGACCACGCTGGAGAACGGCGAGCACACCATCGAGGCACGCACGGCCGACGGCGACGCGACGGCGCACCAGGTCCGCGTGAACAACGCGCCCGTCGGCGCCCCGCGTCTCACCCCGACCGACGGCACGCTCGCCAACGGCACGGTCACCGTCATCGGCGCCCGCCCGGCGGATGGCGAGGGCGCGACCGCCGAGCTCACCGTCGACGGCGAAGCGGTGGAGACCACGGCGACGCTCGGCTCCGGCGACGCGGCGTTCTCGTTCAACGTCGGATCGAACGCCGTGGACGGCAACGCCGCCAACCTGCTGGTCGTCAACGGGATCGAGATGCCGCTCGGCGGCTCCTACGCGAGCCAGCGCGCGAGCGTCGTCATCCCGAACGAGTGGCTGCGGCCCGGCGACAACGCCGTCAAGGTGGTGACCGGCACCTTCGCGGGCGACTGCAACCGCGACGACTTCACCATCTCGAACCTCGCGCTGACCCCCGCGGCGGGCACCGCCGCCGGCGTCGGGCTGAAGCCCTCCTACTCGATGGGCGACGGCACCTGCGGCTCCAGCGGCACCGCCCTGCGCGAGGTCACCGTGACCTTCGCCGTGGACGCCCCCGCGCGCGGCCTGCGCGCCGACGTCGACACCGCCTCGCTGCGTGACGGCGAGCACAAGCTCGCCGCCACCTCCACGACCGGCGAGACCGCCACCCGCGCCCTGTTCACGGACAACACCGGCCCGGCCCTCGTCTCCGCCACGCCCGCCGACGGCGACCGGCTCACCACCACCGTGCCCCTCGCGGTCTCGGTGGACGACGCCTCCGGCGTGGTGCAGGGCCCCGACATCACGCTCGACGGCGAGGAGATCGCCGTGGGCGACCCGGTCGGACCCGGCCTCGCCGCGGGCAGCCACACGATCGAGGTTTCCGCGACGGACGGTCTCGGTAACGAGGTCACCCACGAGATCCCGTTCGTCAGTGCCGGGATCCCGGACGTGCCCGCCAACGTCGCACCGGCGTCGGGCACCTCGGACGTGGGACGCACCGCGACCCTGCGCGCGACGGTCGCCGAGCCCGACGACGGCCGGGTCACCGCTACCTTCTCCAGCGCCGAGATCCTCACGCCGAGCCAGGCCTGGCAGGGCGAGGCGCCCGAGGTCCCGAGCACGCTGAGCGTGCGGGGCGAGAAGAAGCTGAGCACCCGGGCGCTGGAGCCGGGCGACGACCGGTCCGCGGACTCGCCGGCGTCGGGCGACGTCACCTACCAGCGGTTCGACGTGCCGGTCCGTGGCCGCGTCGACGCGCCGGTGCTGCGCTGGGAGGGCACCGCCGACCCGGCCCGTCTGGTCAGCCTGCGGGCCTGGAACCCCGACACCGACGCCTGGGACGTCGTGGCCTCGGCGCGCGGCGCCGTCGACGGAGCTACCGTGCTGGAGGGCGCGGTGACCAGCGACTACGTGCTGCGGGGCAAGGTGCACGCGATGGTCACCGGCGAGGACCCCTTCGCCGACGACATCGATCCAGGGGACCCGAACGGCTTCGCCGACCCGGCCGGGTACGACTTCTCGATGGTCCACTACACGGACACGCAGTACCTGACCGAGGGCGCCGTCGAGCAGGAGACCGCCGAGGAGCGCGCCGTCTGGGCCAAGGGCTACACGGGCGTCATGGACTGGATCGTCGACAACGCCGACGAGCGCAAGATCGCCTACGTGGCGCACACGGGCGACATCATCGAGAACAACATCCGGGCGATCCCGCCGCAGCTCGAGGAGCAGGTGGCCGGCGAGTTCGCGTTCGCGTCCGAGGCGCAGGGCCGGATCGACGCGGCGGGCATCCCGAACGGCGTCGTCGCCGGCAACCACGACAACCAGTCGGGCACCGACCCCGAGCTGTTCGACGAGCACTTCGGGCCGGACCGGTACGAGGCGCTCGCCGAGGACTGGGAGAACGCGACGTACGGCGGCTCGATGACGCCGGGTTCGAACGAGAACCACTACGACCTGTTCTCGGCCGGCGGCCTGGACTTCGTGGTCGTGGGCCTGTCCTACGGCGTGACCAGGGACGAGGCCGAGTGGGCGGCGTCGATCTTCGACCGCTACTCCGACCGCAACGGCGTCCTGCTCACGCACGACTACCTGGAGCCGTCAACGGAGCCCGACGGGCGCGGGGCCAACTTCGGCGGGTCGGACGGGCCGCTGCTGTACAACCTGCTCGTCAAGGACAACCCGAACGTGTTCCTGGTGCTGGCCGGGCACCGGCACGGCGTGGGCACCAACGTGCGCCCGCCCGTGGTCGGTGACATCGGCGGGGGCGTGGTCGAGCTGCTGGCGGACTACCAGTTCTACACGGTGTCCGCGGGCCAGCTCGGGCTCACCCAGATCGGCGGCTACGACCCGGCCGACCAGCTCCAGTTCGGCGCGTCCTTCTTCCGGATGCTGCAGTTCGACGTCGACCGCGGCGAGGTGTCCATCGACACCTACTCGCCGCTGCTGGGCGAGTTCGGTGCCACCGAGTACGACACCGAGCACCGGTACAACGGCCTCGAGGACAACATGGTGCTGCCGGTCGACCTGACCTCCCGCACGACGTCGTTCACGACCGAGTCAGTGGTGCTGTACGACCCGGTAGACCGGATCGGCAGCGACACCGTGTCCTCGGGCGAGGTCGCCTCGGTCCGGTGGACCGGCCTCAAGCCGGACCGCACCTACGCCTGGTTCGTCACGGCCCGCACCTCCGGGGGCGGCACGACGACGGCCTCGCCGGCGTACTTCACCACGGCGCGGCGTTGAGGTTCCGCCACACCGTCGCCCTGGCGGGGCTGCTCGCAGTGGTGAGCAGCCCCGCCGTCGGGCAGGCCGCGTGGGCGCACGACGCCACGAGCGACGTCTACGCGGAGGTGACCCCGTCTGCTGGGGATGGGCCGACGGCGGACGTGACCGCCGTCCTCGACCTCGAGTACGACCTGCTCATGAAGTCCGCCTGGCTGCGGGCCGAGGCGTACGAGGCGACCGGCCGGGCGGACCAGCTCGCACAGCTCGACAAGCACGAGCGAGCCGTCGACGACTACGTGACCGGCCGTTTCGTCGTCACCTACGACGGCGAGCCGTGCGCCCCCTCGCTCGACGCCGCCGACGTGGTGGAGCGCGGGGAACGACCGTACGCCTCCCTGACCTACTCGTTCGCGTGCGACGGCGAGCCGGAGGGCGTGCACGAGGTCTCCAGCGCCCTCTTCCCGGACGCCGAGTCGTTCGTGCACTCCACCGAGACGATCATCCGGTACACGCTCGACGAGGAGGAAGGCTCCGCGGTGCTGACCGCGGCGTCGCCCACCCTCACCACGGGGGAGAACCGCCTGCTCAAGCAGGTGGGGGAGTTCTTCGTGCTGGGCGGCGAGCACCTCCTGTTCGGGCTCGATCACGTGCTCTTCCTGCTGGCGCTGCTGATCGGCGCCCGTCGGCTGCGCGACGTCGTCTGGACCGCCACCGCGTTCACCGTCGCGCACTCGGTGACGTTCCTGCTCGCTGCGCTGGGTGTGGTGTCGGTGCCGGCGATCGTGGTCGAGCCGGTGATCGCCGCGTCGATCGCGGTGGTGGCGGCGGTGGACCTGTACCTGATCTGGCGGGGGCGGGGTGGTGCCGGCGTGTCCAGCTTGGTGCGCGGTGACGGCGGGACGACGTCCGCCCCGATCAGGGATGCCCTGCGGTGGCGAGCCCCGGCCGGGACCCGGGACGAGCTGACCGGCTGGGACCGCTGGCGGCTCCCCGTCGTGTTCGCCTTCGGCCTGGTGCACGGCGTCGGGTTCGCGGGCGCGCTCGGCATCGACGCGGCCTGGTCGTGGACCTTGCTGTGGTCGCTGCTGTCGTTCAACGTGGGCATCGAGGCGGTGCAGCTCGGCCTCATCGCCGTTGTGTTCCCGCTGCTGGTGCTGCTGCGTGTCCGAGCCCCGCGGACCGCACGCTGGGTGCTCGGAACGGCGACCGCGGGCATCGTGGCGGTGGCCCTCTACTGGGTGGTGGAGCGTCTGACCTACGGATGAGCCGCCCAGAACGTCTCCAGCTCCGCGTCCAGCGCCGGTGCCACCTGCATCGGGAGGGAGTGGGTGGTGTCGGGCCAGACCTTGACCTGCGCGTCCGGGATCAGCTTCGCCTTCTCCGCCCCCGCCTCGCCCCCGGCCAGCGGGGAGTCGCTCGCGATCGCCACGTACACCGGCATGGGCAGGCTCTTCAGCTCCGTATCGGTCAGCTGAACGGGGTTGGGCAGTCCTGACGAGCTGTAGCCCTCAGCGCCGACGTTGATCATCCGCGCCAGCGGGTCGTCGGGGTCGACCTCCTCGTTCTCGACACCACCGATCTGGTTCAGTGCCGCCTCGCGCCACGACTCCGGCAGGAACGTCAGCGAGACCGGGATGCTCGCGAACACCACCGAGAGCGGCAGCGCGCTCAGGGTCAGGACCGGTTCAAGCAGCGTGAGGCTGGCCAGGCGGTCCGGGTACCGCACCGCGACGGCGGCCGCGAGCCCGCCGCCCTGCGAGTGGCCCACCAGGTGTACCCGGTCGAGCTCGAGGCTCGCCATCGCCTCGTCGACCCAGCGCGCCGCGTCCCCGACGTCGCGCATCGGGATGGTCTGCTGGGACATACCCGTGTCACCGATGACGTCGAAGGCGTAGACCGTGCGGTGCTCGATGTAGTGCGGCAGGTTGTCGCCCCACATCGGCGCCGCGGACGAGCGTCCGGGCAGCAGGACGACGGGGGTGGTGTCCGACTGCTCCTCCGGGATCCAGGCGTAGGCGCGCACCGTGCCGAAGGTCGTCTCGATGTCGTGCGTCTCGGTGGGTTCGGGCAGGCGGCCGAGCGCCTCGGCGTAGGCGTCCTCGTAGGCCTGGCGCGCTCCCGGCGTGCGGAAGTGGCCGACGCCGGGGCTGCTGGTCGCGAGGAGCAGCACCAGGCCGCTCGTCGAGACCGTGGCCAGGATCGCCAGCAGGACGACCGGCCACCGGCGGCGCTTGGGTCCGGTGTGGTTCTTACGCATCGGAGGGTCCTCTCGGAGTGCGGTCGTTTTCCAATACGTTCGCATCGTAACACGTTACGATGCGAACGTATTGGTACCCTGGGTGCATGCCGAAAGTGGTCGATCACGAGGAACGTCGCTGGGAGATCGTCTATGCGCTCTGGCTGGTGATCGCCGAGCACGGGATCGAGGGCGTCAGCCTGCGGCACGTCGCGGCGGCCGCAGGCGTCTCGATGGGCCGGATCCAGCACTACTTCGGCACCAAGGAGGCGCTCGTCCTGGCCGGCTGCACCGCGCTCGTCCAGAGTGCGCACGGCGGCTATCAGGAGACCGCCGAAGCAGCACCGCGCGAGCGCCTGCTGCACGTGGTGAGCCAGCAGATCCCGCGGGACGACGCCGGCCGGACGGGCGTCAGCGTCTGGTACGCCTACGTGGCGAAGTCGATCAACCACTCCGCCGTCCGCCAGGTGCTGGCCGAGGCCCGGCGAGGGGCTGAGGAGGAGTGCGTCCGGCTCATCCAGGCCGACCGTGGCGGTCCTGCCGACGGCGCCGACCAGGCGGCCCTGGAGCAGGCCCGGCGCCTGCTCGCCCTGGCCGACGGCCTCACCCTGCGGGTCCTGGTCAGAGACCTCGAACCGGCCGAGGCCGTGGCGATGCTCGAGACCGAGGTGGGCCGGATCTGACCGCCCTGCGGATCAGTCGGGATCAGCAGGGCTGCCCAGCAGGTCACGGAAGAGATCCTCGGACTGCCGCGCGACCTCGACGTCCCGCGCCACCCGGTCGGGCAGGGCGTGGCGCTCGCCCGGATCGGCCCAGCTACGGTTGCCCAGCAGCCCGCGCCGGATCCACTCGAGGACGAGCTGCGGACCGTCGATGCGGCGCCGGTGCGCTATCGCTGTGAGCCGCTCGAGGTCGCCGTCGGACAGGTCGACGACTATCCGGCGCCCGTCGAGCTCGACGTGGGAGCAGGCGCCGCGTTCGGTCATGGGCGCTCGCCTTGCTGCCATACGTCGATGGCGGTTGCGGCGGCGAGCATGCGCAGTCCTGACTTCGCTGGGTGATCCGGGCGTCTGCCCCAGACTGCCGTCCGTCGCCGCGGGGGTGCGCGCCGGGTCCCGAATCCTTGCGGATACGCAACGCTCTGCCGCCACCTCGTACGCTCTACCCGTGAGCCAGCCCGTACCTCCCCAGCCCGACGCCGCCCACGAGCCCGACGCCGCGGACCGGCCCGAGCTGGCGGGGTTCCGGACCAAGCCGGTGTCGTTCGTGCGGCGGTCCGGCCGCCTCACGGACAAGCAGAAGCGGATGTGGGCCGCGCGGCACGGTGCCTACCTGGTCGACGTGCCCCGGGCGGTCGCACGCACCTCGGTGCACCCGGAGTTCGTGCTCGACGTCGAGGCGGTCTTCGGACGTCGGGCCCCGCTCGTCGTCGAGATCGGCTCGGGCCTCGGCGACGCAGTGGTCGAGGCCGCCGCCACCGACCCGGCACGCGACTACCTCGCCGTGGAGGTCTACCAGCCGGGGCTCGCCCACACGATCGCACGTGCTGAGCGGGTCGGAGCGGCCCTCGGCCAGGACGGGCTGCCGAACCTGCGGCTCGTCCAGGCCAACGCGGCTGAGCTGCTCGAGACCACGCTCCCGGCCGGGTCCGTGGACGAGCTGTGGGTCTTCTTTCCCGACCCCTGGCACAAGGCGCGCCACCACAAGCGTCGCCTGGTCACCGCGGAGTTCGCGGCGCTCGCGGCCCGCGTGCTGCGGCAGGGCGGGACGTTGCGGCTCGCGACCGACTGGGCGGAGTACGCCGAGCAGATGGTCGAGGTGCTGGAGGCGGATGCCGACCTCACCAACGCGCACGAGCCCGGCGGCGTCGCCCCGCGGTTCGAGCGGCGCGTGCTCACGGGGTTCGAGCGCAAGGCTCACCAGGCCGGCCGGGAGATCGCCGACCTGGAGTACGTGCGGCGCTGATGTGGCCCCAGCCGCCGCGCCGATCCGCACGCCAACTCGCACGGCCGTGACCTGTCCATTTTCGAGATCTCTACATGGACTCCGCGAAATATAACGACTTGGTCAAGTCCGGAAATCCACCGTGTGATCTGTTTGCCCCCGGCATGTGAAGTGCGGCACATTGGGCCAAGGTGCGAAGCGCGCACCGGGTCGCGGGCTAGGCGCGCGCCCCCATGAGCCAATGGAGGCGTCATGAGTGACGTAGGGGCTTCAGAGCCCACGGAAACCGATTATCAGCGCGTGGAGAGATCGGAAGAGTTCCAGAGCCTGCGCAAGGCGTTCCGGAACTTCGTCTTCCCGATGACCGCGCTGTTCCTCGTCTGGTATCTCCTGTACGCGCTCATGAGCACGTACGCACACGACTTCATGAGCATCCGCGTGGGCGGCAACTTCACCGTCGGTCTCATCTTCGGGCTGCTGCAGTTCGTGTCCACCTTCGTGATCACCACGCTCTACGCGCGGTGGGCGAACAACAAGTTCGACGCCCGGGCCAAGGCCCTGCGCGAAGAGATCGAGGAGGGCGCGCTGTGAACGGGACCGTCATGGCCGCGGCAGCGGCGACGAACGTCGGCAACGTCTGGATCAACATCGGGATCTTCGGCGCATTCGTCGTGGTCACCCTGGTCGTCGTCTTCTGGGTGTCCCGGGAGAACAAGACCGCGGCGGACTTCTACGCCGGCGGCCGCAACTTCACCGGTACGCAGAACGGCGTCGCGATCGCCGGCGACTACCTGTCCGCGGCGAGCTTCCTTGGCATCGCGGGCGCCATCGCCATCAACGGGTACGACGGCTTCCTGTACTCCATCGGCTTCCTCGTGGCCTGGCTCGTGGCGCTGCTGCTGGTCGCCGAGCTGCTGCGGAACACCGGCAAGTTCACCATGGCGGACGTGCTGTCGTTCCGGCTGAAGCAGCGGCCGATCCGGCTGGCAGCCGCGCTGTCCACGCTCGCCGTCGTGTTCTTCTACCTGCTGGCGCAGATGGCCGGTGCGGGCGGCCTCGTCGCGCTCCTGCTCGGCATCACCGACAAGGCCGGCCAGGGCCTCGTCATCGCGATCGTCGGTACGCTCATGATCCTGTACGTGCTGGTGGGCGGCATGAAGGGCACCACGTGGGTGCAGATCATCAAGGCGACGCTGCTCATCCTGGGCGCTGGCATCATGACGGTCTGGGTGCTCGCGCTCTTCGGCTTCAACCTGTCGGCAGTCATGCAGGGGGCCGTGGACATGGCCGGCGACAAGGGCGACGCGATCCTGGAGCCCGGTCTGCAGTACGGGGCCACGGCCCTGTCGCAGCTCGACTTCCTGTCCCTCGCGCTGGCCCTGGTGCTCGGCACCGCGGGTCTGCCGCACGTGCTCACGCGCTTCTACACGGTGCCCTCCGCCAAGGAGGCCCGAAAGTCCGTGGTCGTGGCGATCTGGCTGATCGGCATCTTCTACCTGTTCACCCTGGTGCTCGGGTACGGCGCCGGGGCGCTGGTCGGCCCTGAGACGATCCTCGCGGCACCCGGCGGGCAGAACTCCGCGGCTCCGCTGCTCGCGTTCGAGCTCGGCGGCGAGATCCTGCTCGGCATCATCGCGGCGGTCGCGTTCGCGACCATCCTCGCGGTGGTGGCGGGCCTGACGATCACGGCGGCGACGAGCTTCGCGCACGACATCTACGCCTCGATCATCAAGAAGGGCCAGGTCGCGCCGGACGGCGAGGTCAAGGTGGCCCGCTGGACGGTGGTCGTGATCGGCATCATCGCGATCATCGGCGGCATCTTCGCCAACGGGCAGAACATCGCGTTCCTCGTGGCGCTGGCGTTCTGCGTCGCGGCGTCGGCGAACCTGCCGACGATCATCTACTCGCTGTTCTGGAAGCGGTTCAACACGTCCGGCGCTCTGTGGAGCATCTACGGCGGCCTGAGCTCGACGATCATCCTGATCATCTTCTCGCCGGTCGTGTCGGGCAAGCCCGCCGACCCGGTCACCGGGCTCAGCAAGTCGATGATCAGCAACCCGGCCATCGACTTCCACTGGTTCCCGCTCGACAACCCGGGCATCGTGACCATCCCGCTCGCGTTCGTGCTCGGCATCGTCGGCACGTTCCTGAGCAAGGAGCGGTCGCACCCCGAGAAGTACGCCGAGATGGAGGTCCGTTCCCTCACGGGCGCGGGCGCCGAGAAGGCGACCGCGCACTGACCGCCTGAACCACCCCGCTGAGTGCTGGGTATCTGTCCTTCCGGAGGTGTCTGGAGGGCAGATACCCAGCACTCAGCTGTTCTCAGGGACCAACGCTCAACGGGCCGGTTCGAGGCGGATGACCACCGACTTGGACGCCGGGGTGTTGCTGCGGTCCGCCGTGTGGTCCAGCGGCACCAGCACGTTCGTCTCCGGGAAGTACGCGGCGGCGCACCCGCGCGCCGTCGGGAACGCGACGACCCGGAACCCCTGGGCGCGGCGCTCCTCGGTGCTGCCGTCCCGCCCCGTCCACTCGCTGACCAGGTCCACCGTGTCGCCGTCAACGAACCCGAGGGCCGTGAGGTCCTCTGGACGCACGAACACGACGCGCCGTCCGCCCTTGATACCGCGGTACCGGTCGTCGAGGCCGTAGACGGTGGTGTTGAACTGGTCGTGGGAGCGGACGGTCTGGAGCAGCAGGCGGCCCTCGGGGACCTGGACGACCTCGAGCTCGTTGACCGTGAAGTTCGCCTTGCCGGTCGTGGTCGGGAACAGGCGGGCGTCGCGGGGCGGGTGCGGCAGCACGAAGCCGCCGGGTTCGGCGACCCGCCGTTCGAAGTCGTCGAAGCCGGGCACGACGCGCGAGATCGAGTCGCGGACGCGCGAGTAGTCGCTGCCGAACTCCTCCCAGGGTGTCTCGTCGTCGGGGCCGAGGGCGCGGCGGGCGAGGTCGCAGAGGATGTCGGTCTCGCTGCGCAGGTGCTCGGACGCCGGGGCCAGGCGCCCCCGGGACGTGTGTACGACGCTCATGGAGTCCTCGACGGTCACCACCTGCTCGCGGCCGCCCGTGCGGTCCCGCTCGGTGCGCCCAAGGCAGGGCAGGATCAGGGACCGCTTGCCGGGCAGGACGTGCGAACGGTTCAGCTTGGTCGAGACGTGCACCGTGAGCGGCACGTCGCGCAGCGCGGCCTCCGTGACGGCGCTGTCCGGGGTGGCGGCGGCGAAGTTGCCGCCCACCGCCATGAAGACCTTGAGCTGCCCGTCGCGCAGGGCCCGGACCGTGTCGACGACGTCGTACCCGTGGGCGCGCGGCGGCTCGAAGTCGAACTCCGTGGCCAGCGCGTCGAGGAACGCCTCGGTCGGCCGTTCCCAGATACCCATGGTGCGGTCGCCCTGCACGTTGCTGTGCCCGCGCACCGGGCAGGCGCCCGCACCCGGCCGGCCGACGTTCCCGCGCAGCAGGAGGAAGCTCACGACCTCGCGGATCGTCGCGACCGCCTGCTTGTGCTGGGTGAGCCCCATCGCCCAGCAGACGATGATCCTCTCCGCGGCGAGGACGTCGCCCACGAAGTCCTCGATCTCCGACCGGTCCAGGCCGGTCGCCGCATCGACGTCGGACCAGTCGAGGCTGCGCCACGCGGCTGCTGCGTCGGCGAAGCCCGAGGTGTGCTCGGCGATGAACTCGTGGTCGAGCACCCCCGGGTGCCCGGCCGTGCGCGCATCGTCGTCCGCCTCCAGGAGCAGGCGGTTGACCGCCTGGAACAGGGCCAGGTCGCCGGCCAGGCGGACCTGGAGGAACCGGTCGGCGAGCTTCGTGCCCGGCCCGACCACACCGCGCACCCGCTGCGGGTTCTTGAAGGTCTGCAGCCCGGCCTCGGGCAGCGGGTTGATGGCCACGATCCGCGCGCCGCGGTCCTTGGCCTCCTCGAGCGCACTGAGCATGCGCGGGTGGTTGGTCCCGGGATTCTGCCCGACGACGACGATCAGGTCGGCGTGGTCGGTGATGTCCTCGAGGGACACGCTGCCCTTGCCGATGCCCAGCGTCTCGACCAGGGCGGTGCCGGAGGACTCGTGGCACATGTTCGAGCAGTCCGGCAGGTTGTTCGTGCCGAGCTTGCGCGCCAGGAGCTGGTAGACGAACGCTGCCTCGTTGCTGGTACGGCCCGATGTGTAGAACGCGGCCTGGTCCGGCGAGTCCAGGCCGCGGAGCTCGGACGCGACCAGGTCGAGGGCCTCGGCCCAGGGCACGGGCCGGTAGTGGTCGGCGCCCTCGTCGCGCAGCATGGGCTCGGTGAGACGGCCGGACTTGCCCAGCCGGTGGTCGGTCCAGGTCGCCAGCTCGGAGATCGGGTGCTCCGCGAAGAACGCCGCGTCAGCGCGCTTGCGGGTGGACTCCTCGGCGACCGCCTTGGCGCCGTTCTCGCAGAACTCGGCGAGGTGCGGCTTGCCGGGCTCCGGCCACGCGCAGCCGGGGCAGTCGAAGCCGCCGTGCTGGTTGAGCAGGGGCAGCGTGCGCAGGCCGCTCGCGACGCCCGCCTCCCCGAAGACGTGGGCCAGGCCATGGACCACCCCTGGCACCCCCGCCGCACTGTTCTTGGGCGGCCCGACGCGCAGGCTCTTCTCGGGGGCGTCGGTGCGGGCCTCGTCGCTCACGTCGGTCACACCTGCGACCCTACGCCGGATTCACCCGCCCGCGGGAGGGGGCGGACGCCGCTTCGGCGAAGCCCGCCCCCTCCGGCAGGGTCAGCGGAGCAGGTAGATCTCCCCGACCCGGATGTACTTGTCAGCAGCGGCGATACGCAGGTTGCCGGTGACGCGAGCGGTCCCGTCGAAGTTCACGTACCGGACGCCGTTGGTCGCCGAGTACGCGTCGAAGGAGCCAAGGAGCGTCGTCCCGATGTACACCTTCACGACCCCGTACGAGGGTCCGGTGTGCACCTTCACGCGGGCGGACTTCCCGATGATCTGCCGCGCCGAGTACAGGCCCTTGTCCGGGCTCGCGTAGTGCGAGTACGGGCCGGTGCTGTTGCCGCCGTTCATCGTGTCGGTGCCCATGGGGGCCGCCGCGCACGACCAGCCGGTCCAGGCGCTCCACCCCGCCTGGTCCTGCGCGCGCAGGCGCAGGCAGCGCTGGTCGCCCTCGTTGAGCACGTAGCTCGCGGAGCCGGTGTCGCCGGACAGCGTCTCCGTCGCGGGGAGCGAGACGTTCGTGCCCCGGGCGAGCCAGTGCCCCACCTGGTACGCCGTGACCGTCCGGTCGGTCGTGCCCCAGGAGTACTTCGGCGACACGGTGTTCACGCCGGTGTTCTCGTTCATGTCGGCGGCCGTTGGCCATTCCGGCAGGTACGTGGGTGCGAGGGCGGGACGCTCGGCGGTGGTGCAGGTCTCGGCCGACCACTGGCTCGTGTTCCCGGCGCGGTCGGTCGCCGTCGCGGACCAGCAGACCGTCGCGCCCGCTGGGTAGGGCTGGCCGTCGACGGGCGCGTAGTCACCGAACTCGGTCGAGCCGGCGGGACGCAGGCGGTAGCGGTAGTCGTGCTCCGCGACACCCGTCGCGCGGAACGGTGGGGTCGCCCGGTCCGTGCCGGACGCCTCCACCTCGAACTCGACGGAACCGTTCGCGGTGGTCCCGAGGTAGCGGTGGACGGGCGCGCCGACGACGGGCGCCGCGTTGTCCACGATCTCCGTCGCCGGATCGGAGGACCACTCCTGCAGGTCGCTCGCGAGACGCGCGTTCTGGGCCTCGTCCACGAAGGCGACGGCGGTGCCGGCGTCGTTCAGGTCGAAGGCGGTGGTCGAGCCCAGTGTGCCCGCGGTACCGCCCAGGTAGGGGACCACGAGAAGCGCGCCGTCCGACGTCGACCGGCCGAGCACGAACCCGGCGCCGAGCGACAGGTCCTGCGACCGCAGGCCGGCGGAGACCGGGATGTGGGTGTAGACCTCCTGGTCGTCGAGCGTGAGCGCCGCGCCGCCGTCGGTGCAGGCCATGAGGGCGAACCGGCCGAAGGCGTCGGCGACCTCGACGGTGTCGGCGCCCGGGAGGACCCGGCACGCCTCGGTGTCCGAACGGAGCGCGTCGTTGCCCTGGGAGGCCGGATAGGACCAGGTCTCCGCCCCCCGCTCGGGCAGCCAGTCGACCCCGGGGTGCGCGACGAACGCACGGTTGCCGTCCACCGCGTAACCGAGGGCCGGGTCGAGGTCCCCGTAGCCGTCGTTCGGCTCGCTGAGCCAGACCTCCTCGCCACCCGTGATGGGCTGGGTGAACAGCCGGTCGAGGGGCGAGTGCTCGACGGTGTAGATGATCCACTCCCCGCCGTGGCCCAGCACGGTGCCGAGCGGCACCTCGCGGCTGCCGCCGCCGTCGCGGGACCAGGCGAGGACCTCGGTGCCGCCGGCCGCGAGATGCACGACGTCGTTCTCCGCCGCCAGGAGGTCCCCGGCGAGGACGTGGCCGCCCCAGGTGTCCGACCACTCGCCACCCGCCAGCGGGCGGTGGTAGACGTGCGGCCCGGCAGGGGTCGCGACCTCCACGAGCACGGAGTCTCCCGCGAGCGCGACGTCGCGGACGGTGCCGAGGTCGGCAAGATCTTCCGGTGTCGCGAGGATGTCGGAGGGTATGGGCTCTACTGCCTGCGCCGCAGGTGCCGCGGTGGCCGGGACGGCCGCCAGGGGCGCCACGAGCAGGCTGGTGCATGCGACAGCTGTCATCGCGAGCCTGGTGACCGGTACGAGTCTGTCCATGAGTCGCTCCATCGCTGGCTGCTGGTTCCCCCTGCAGACCGAGTCTGTGCCTTCTGCCGACGGCGTTCGACGAAACTAACGGGTGAATTGCCCGAGGCGCCGAAGGTTGTCGCCCGGCTTCCCGCGCTGGACATCTCGGTCGGTGCGGGTGCGAGGATGACGGCATGGGAGTCGTCACCGATCGACGGCGCGTCGTTCGCGTCCGTGAGGGCGCACGTGCGGCACGCCCGGACACGCTCGCCGTCGAGGAACCGCTGATGGTCCGGCTGGTCGATCCAGGTCCGGCACCCGGCAGCACCACACTGACCGTGACGATGCGCACTCCCGGCGACGACTTCGACCTCGTGGCCGGCTGGCTGGTCTCGGAGGGCGCGGTGGCCGCGCCGGACGACATCGTGGCGATGCGGCTGTGCCCCGACGAGGACAACACCGTCGAGGTGGCGCTCGCGCGCGGCGTCGAGCCCCCGCGGCAGCGGGCCTTCGCGACGACGAGCGCGTGCGGCGTCTGCGGGTCCGACACGGTGGTGGAGGTGCGGGCAGGGCTGCGCTGGCCGGTCGCGAGCGACCCGGTCACCGTCGGCTCGGACGTGATCTCCGCGCTGCCCGACCTGCTGCGCGAGCGTCAGCGCGCCTTCGACCGGACGGGCGGCCTGCACGCGGCGGGCCTGTTCACCGCCGACGGCGAGCCCCTCTATGTCCGCGAGGACGTCGGCCGGCACAACGCCGTCGACAAGGTGGTCGGGGCGGCGCTGCGCGACGGCGCCCTGCCAGCTGCCGGGACGATCCTCCAGGTCAGCGGGCGGGCGTCGTTCGAGCTGGTGCAGAAGGCCGCGCGGGCCGGGATCCCGGTGCTGTCCGCGATCTCGGCACCGTCCACGCTGGCCGTGGACCTGGCCGACGAGTGCGGCCTGACCCTGCTCGGCTTCGTGCGCGGCGACTCGATGAACGTCTACACGTGGGCGGACCGGGTGGTCTGATCCGCCGGACCGCGGTCCTGCCCGAGCACGCGTCCGAGGAACGCGGCCGCGCTGTCCATCGCCCGCGCCGCCGCCGGCTCCGTGGCGTGGTGGTGCTGGAACACGTGCGGGCTCCCCGGGTAGACCTCGAGGGTCACCTCCACGTCCGCGGCAGCGGCGCGGGCGGCGAGGCCCGTGGAGTCGTCGAGCAGCACCTCGTACGAGCCGACCTGGAGCAGGAGCGGCGGCAGGCCGCGCAGGTCGCCCAGCAGCGGGCTCGCGAGCGGGGTGCTGGGGTCGGCGCCCTCCGGCAGGTACTCGTTCGCGTACTCCTGGATGTCGGCGGCGTCGAACACCGGGTCGACGCTCTCCTTGCCGGTGAGGCTGGCGCCGGACAGCGTCAGGTCGAACCAGCCGGAGAAGGCGACGACCCCTGCGGGGAGCGGCAGCCCGGCGTCGCGCGCGGCCAGCAGCGTCGCCAGGGCGAGGCCGCCGCCTGCTGAGTCGCCCGCGAGAACCACGCGTGCCGGGTCGTAGTCGTCGAGCAGGGCCCGGTACGCGGCCAGCGCGTCGTCGACGGCAGCGGGGAACAGGTGCTCGGGAGCGATCCGGTAGTCGAGGGAGAGCGCGCGCAGGCCGGCGCGTGCGGCGAGCGCGGCGGTGAGCGGGACGCCGGTGCTTGCGGCGCCGATCACGTAGCCGCCACCGTGCAGGTAGAGCAGGACACCGGCGTCGTCGGCGACGGACGGTACGGCGACGTCCAGCGCCGGGACGTCCCCGAGCGCGGTCTCCGACACGAGGGTGCCCTCCGGCACCGGCATCTGACCGAACGACGCGTAGAAGGTGCGGAGCTCGGCGAGCGACTTCTGGTCCATTGTTCCTCCATGCCCGAAGATAGATTCCATGGAAGCCAAACAAGATTCCCAGGAATCTATTCCTCGGGACGCGGGATCCGCCGGCGCGCGGCTGCTCGACGATCTCGTCCGCGTCGAGGTGCGGCTCTACACCCTGCTCGACGCCCGGCTGCGCGGCCTGCACGGCCACGGGCTGGGCCGGATCGACCTGCTTCGCGTGATCGCCGAGGTTCCCGACTGCCGGGTCTCGGACGTGGTCCGGCGCCTCGGCATCACGGTGGGTGCCGCGAGCAAGGGGGTCGAGCGGCAGGTGCGCGACGGCCTGGTGCGCCGCGCCGCCAACCCGGAGGACGGCCGCTCGTCGTTCCTCGCGCTCACACCCGCCGGGCAGCAGGTCCTCGACGAGGCGCTGCCGACGCTCGACCAGGAGGCGGCAGCGGTGCTGCACGGCACGGGTGTGCCCGACGGCGACCTCGCCCACCTCGCGCGGATCCTCGCGGCGGTGCGTGGTGCGCTGGAGGACGGCCGCACGAGGTGAGGCGGACGGACAGCCCTACCCCGCGAACAGCGGGATGACGCTCCTGATCGTCTGGAAGAGGCCGTAGGCCAGCGGGACGGTCACCACCAACCAGGTGACGACCAGTCGCGGGACCTGGTTCGACGTCGGCTCCGGGGCCGGCCGTCCGGCCTGCGTCGCGGTCTGTTCCGGCATGGTCACGCCTTTCCCTCGGAGAACGCGTCGGCGCGGCTCGGCGCCTCGTGGAACCGTGCCGCCACGGGGCGGATCAGGATGTTGGCGACGAAGCCCACCGCGAGCACGGCGACCATGGTGAACAGCGCGGGCCGGTAGTCGGCGGCGACCAGCTCGCCCGGCGTGCCCTGGGCGTCGAGGAACCCGTTGATGATCAGCGGTCCGGCGATACCGGCCGCCGACCACGCGGTGAGCAGGCGGCCGTGGATGGCGCCCACCTGGAACGTGCCGAACAGGTCACGCAGGTACGCGGGGACCGTGGCGAAGCCGCCGCCGTAGAACGAGAGGATCACCGCGGCGACGAGCACGAAGATCACCGTGGAGAGGTGCCCGACGGTCGCAAGGAGCAGGTACAGGACCATCCCGACGCCCAGATACATGATGTAGGTCGGCTTGCGGCCGATGTAGTCCGAGGTCGACGACCACACGAAGCGGCCGGCCATGTTGAACAGGGACAGGAACGCGACGAAGCCTGCCGCCGTCGTCGGCGCGACCGACGAGGTGCCGCCGTCACGGAAGAAGTCCTGGATCATCGGCGAGGCCTGCTCGAGGATGCCGATGCCTGCCGTCACGTTGCAGAACAGGACGGTCCACAGGAACCAGAACTGCGGGGTCCTGATCGCGTTCGCCGCCGAGACGTTCGCGGCCGACACCATCGGCCTGGCAGCCACCGCACCAGCGTTGAACCCCGCTGGCGCCCAGCCGGGCGGCGGGACCTTCACCGTGAAGACGCCGAGCATCATCACGAGGAAGTACACGATGCCCAGCGTCACGAAGAGCGAGGTGACGGCGCTGCCGGAGGCCACGGAGGTGGGGTCGGAGGGGTCGTAGCCGCTGTCGTAGAACGCCATGAGCTGGCGCGAGAGCGGCGAGGCGACGAGCGCGCCGCCGCCGAAGCCCATGATCGCCATGCCGGTGGCCAGCCCCGGCCGGTCCGGGAACCACTTGATCAGCGTGGACACCGGCGAGATGTAGCCGATGCCGAGCCCGATGCCGCCGATGAAGCCGTACCCGAGATACACGAGCCACAGCTGCGACGTCGCGATGCCCAGCGCGCCGACGAGGAACCCGGAGGCCCAGAAGCAGGCCGACGCGAACATCGCGGCCCGGGGACCCGCACGCTCCACCCAGGTGCCCAGCACCGATGCGGAGAGCCCGAGCATGACGATCGCGATGGAGAAGATGACGCCGATCGCCGTCAGGCTCGACTCGAAGTGCGCCACCAGCGCGCTCTTGTAGACGCTGGTCGCGTACGCCTGGCCGATGCACAGGTGGATGGCGAGCGCCGCCGGCGGGATGAGCCATCTGCTGTAACCGGGCTTGGCCACCGTGTGCTCGCGGTCGAGGAACGACAACGCCACCACGCACCTCCTCGTGCTCGGGGGATCCGGCCGCGGGAGGTGCGGTTTCACCCGTTTCGCTGCGCACGCTACTGGCGGCCGGATGCCCCGGTCAATGGTCAGTGCTGCGGGCTGCGCACCGCGGCCAGGAAGAGGGGCAGGCCCGTCTCGGTGTGGGCGATCCGCAGCAGATAGGGGCGGTCGACGGTCATCCGGACGGGTTCCTCCGGCGCCGCGCCGCTCGTCTCCATGCCGAACTCGGTCACGGCCGCCGCGACGGTGCCCTCCTCGTCCAGCCGCAGGTAGGCCTGCTGGAACGCCTGGCTCAGCCGCAGCGGCTCCGTCGTCGTGATGCCGGACAGGTCTGGGCCGTCGTAGAGGCCACCAAGACCCGCCTCCTCCAGCGCGGGGGCCAGATCGAGGACAGGCGGCTCCAGCTCCAGGGTCGGCATCGCCAGCTCGACGGTCCGCGGTGCGGCCGTGTCCAGGCTGCCGGTGAGAGCGGTCAGGGTCTCGGGCGAGACCTCCGCAGGGTCCGTGCCGACGGGCGGCAGGAGCACGTCCGCGTGGAACGCGTCGATATACGGCAGCCGGACGGCGGCCCACCCGTCGCTCTCCGCGTACGCCCAGAACTGAGCACCGTGCAGCATCTCGGTGGGCGCGGTGCCGTCAGGGCCCGTGAACTCCTCGTCACTGGTCGCGCCCTCCTGGAAAGGCGTCTCCCAGCGCGCCGCGAGCAGGAGGGCGTTCTGCAGGACCAGGCGCAGCCTCGCGTCGGGTTCGATCGCCGACTTCTTGATCAGGCCGCCGGTGTGGTGGTTCACCCACGCGTCCAGGACCCGCTTGCCTCCGGCGCTGCCGAGATCGGTGCGCTGGACCCCGGCGTCGAACGACGTCGCGAGAGCGTCGAGGTAGGCCGGCTCGACCTCGAGCTCGTCGTCCAGGACCGCCTGGTTCACGAGGTGCAGCACCGGCTTCTCGGGCAGCTCGTCGTCCTGCGCGACCCCCGGGTCGCCGTCGTGCTCCGCGAGCGCGCCCTGGAGGGCGTTGTAGGTGGACGTGCGGTCGGCACCCGAGGCGCCGAGCGCCGTGTCCAGAGCCGCTGCCGTGTCGCCGTCGGCGCCCTCGGCGAGCAGCGCCAGGGCGAACGAGAGCGACGCGGGGGAGACGAGGGCGTTCTCCTCCGGTTCCTCGGTCGCACGCAGCGCGAGCAGGCCCAGCTCCTCGGTGGCGCGGACGGCGTCGGCGCTCGCGGGCGCGTCGGCGACGGTAATGACCGTGCGCTCCGCGTCGGAGCGTTCCAGGCCTTCGTCGGGGTCGGCGCCGGAGCAAGCGGTCAGGGCGAGTGCCGCTGCGGCCACGACGGCGGGGGCCGTCATCCGACGGTGGGCACTTCGACCGTGGGCTGGGCTGGGACGCTGCACTGTTCCTCCTGGGGATGCCGCACGCGGGAGCGCCTGCGGCGAGGTTCTGACCTCTTGTGTGCCGAGCCGCGTCGGGCTTGCAGCGGTTCGTGCGGGGACTCTCAGGTCGCCATCATGATCCGGCTGTCTGACACGCCCGGCGGATGCGACAAGTGTCAGTGGCGGCGGGCACAATCTGTCCCGACCTTCTAGACGTGAGGTAAGGGATCAAGTGGCAAGCATCAATCGGCGCATCGCCGAGGAGCTGGGTGTTCGGGAGGGGCAGGTCGCGGCGGCAGTCGACCTGCTCGACGGCGGCGCGACGGTGCCGTTCATCGCCCGCTACCGCAAGGAGGTCACCGGCACGCTCGACGATGCGCAGCTGCGCACGCTCGAGGAGCGGCTGCGGTACCTGCGCGAGCTGGAGGAGCGGCGCGCGGCGATCCTGTCGTCGGTGGAGGAGCAGGGCAAGCTCACGGACGAGCTGCGCGCTCAGATCCTGGCGGCGGAGACCAAGTCGCGCCTCGAGGACATCTACCTCCCCTTCAAGCCGAAGCGGCGCACCAAGGCGCAGATCGCCCGGGAGGCCGGCCTGGAGCCGCTCGCCCTCGCGCTGCTCGGCGACCCGTCGCTCGACCCGACGACGGCTGCCGGCCCCTACGTCGACGCCGACAAGGGCGTCGCGGACACGGTGGCGGCGCTCGACGGCGCCCGCTCGATCCTCGTGGAGCGCATGGGTGAGGACGCCGACCTGATCGGCACGCTGCGGGAGCGCCTCTGGAAGCGCGGCCGCATGCTGTCCACCGTCCGCGACGGCGCGCAGGAGAAGGGCGCGAAGTTCTCGGACTACTTCGACTTCGCCGAGTCGCTGTCCAGCCTGCCGTCGCACCGGGTGCTCGCCCTCTTCCGGGGCGAGAAGGAGGACGTGCTGGACCTGACGATCGAGCCGGAGGAGGGCATCGAGGCAGGCGTGCCGACGTCCTACGAGGCGACCATCGCGCACCAGTTCGGCATCGCGAACCAGGGCCGCCCGGGCGATCGCTGGCTCGCCGACACCGTGCGCTGGGCCTGGCGCACCAAGATCCTCGTGCACCTCGGCATCGACGTGCGCCTGCGGCTGCGTTCCGAGGCGGAGGACGAGGCGGTCCGCGTCTTCGCGGCCAACCTCCGTGACCTGATGCTCGCCGCGCCGGCAGGCACGCGGGCCACGATGGGCCTCGACCCGGGTCTGCGCACGGGCGTCAAGGTCGCCGTCGTCGACGCGACGGGCAAGGTCGTCGAGTACGCGACGATCTACCCGCACGCGCCCGCGAACCGCTGGGACGAGTCGCTCGCGAAGCTCGCCACCCTGGCCAGGAAGCACGACGTCGACCTCGTGGCGATCGGGAACGGGACGGCCTCGCGCGAGACCGAGCGCCTGGCCGCCGACCTCATGAAGAAGGCGCCGGAGCTCGGCCTGACCAAGGCCATCGTCTCGGAGGCGGGGGCGTCCGTGTACTCGGCGTCCGCCTACGCGAGCGCGGAGCTGCCCGACCTCGACGTGTCCATCCGGGGCGCGGTGTCCATCGCCCGCCGCCTCCAGGACCCGCTCGCCGAGCTCGTGAAGATCGACCCCAAGTCGATCGGCGTCGGCCAGTACCAGCACGACATCACCGAGACCAAGCTCTCGCGGTCGCTGGACGCGGTGGTCGAGGACTGCGTGAACGGCGTGGGTGTCGACCTGAACACCGCGTCGGTGCCGCTGCTGTCGCGCGTCTCCGGCATCACCTCGACACTCGCGGAGAACATCGTTTCGTACCGCGACGCGAACGGCCCGTACCCCTCGCGTGCGGCGCTCAAGAAGGTGCCGCGGCTCGGTCCCAAGGCGTTCGAGCAGTGCGCGGGCTTCCTCAAGGTCTCGGGCGGCGACGAGCCGCTGGACGCGTCGTCGGTGCACCCGGAGGCGTACCCGCTGGCGCGCCGCATCGTGACGGCGGTGGGCGCTGACGTGAAGGCCCTCATCGGCAACGGGAGCGCGCTGCGCACGCTCAAGCCCACCGACTTCGTCGACGAGACGTTCGGTCTGCCCACGGTCACCGACATCTTCGCCGAGCTGGAGAAGCCCGGCCGTGACCCGCGCCCCGCGTTCGTCACGGCGTCCTTCGCGGACGGTGTCGAGAAGCTCGGCGACCTGGTGCCCGGCATGGTCCTGGAGGGCCAGGTCACCAACGTCGCGGCGTTCGGCGCGTTCGTGGACGTCGGCGTGCACCAGGACGGCCTCGTGCACGTCTCGGCCATGTCGAAGAACTTCGTGAGCGACCCGCGCGAGGTCGTGAAGTCGGGCGACATCGTCAAGGTCAAGGTCATGGACGTCGACCTGCCGCGCAAGCGGATCGCCCTCTCGTTGCGCCTGGACGACGAGATCGGCGTGACCGGCGGCCGCACCTCGGGTGGCTCGCGCTCCGGCGGAGAAGGTCCGGGCGGGCAGGGCTCTCGTGGCCAGGGTGGCGGTCAGCGCGGCGGACGTCCCGGTGGCGACGAGGGTCGCGGCCGGAACGGGCGAGGGCAGGGCGGTCAGGGCCAGGGCGGTCAGGGCGGCCGCGGGCGCCCCGCGCCTGCCGACACCGCGATGGCGGACGCGCTGCGCAAGGCCGGGTTGGCCTGACACGCCGAGCCGTCTGGCGATCGGGCCGCCGGAAGGCCACGATGACGGCATGAGCATTCCTGAGGAGACGTTCGACGTCGTAGTGATCGGTGGTGGCCCGGTCGGTGAGAACGCCGCCGACCGGGCCTCGCGCACCGGCCTGTCCGTTGCCCTGGTCGAGTCCGAGCTGGTGGGCGGTGAGTGCTCGTACTGGGCCTGCATGCCGTCCAAGGTGTTGCTGCGGGCGGGCGCCGTGCGCGCCCTGGCCAAGGAGACGCCCGGCCTACGGGATCCGGGCGCGCCAGACGTCGCTGCGGTCTTCGCCCGGCGCGACGAGATCACCAGCAACTGGGACGACTCCGGGCAGGTCTCCTGGGTCGAGAGCGCCGGGCTGACCCTGGTGCGCGGGCACGGGCGCCTGGCCGGGGAGCGGCTCGTCGAGGTCACGGTGCCGGCAGGCTCCGACAGCGAGGCGCAGGGCGGGGCGGACAGCGGCCTCGGGGAGGCCGAGACGGGAGAGGCCCCGGCGAAGCGGCTCCTGCGCGCCCGGCATGCGGTGATCGTCGCGACCGGCAGCGTCCCCGTCCTGCCCGGCACGCCCGGGCTGGCGGAAGCCGCGCCCTGGTCGAGCCGCGAGGCGACGGCATCGGACACGGTCCCCGAGTCGCTGGTGGTCGTCGGCGGTGGGGTGGTCGGCGTCGAGATGGCCAACGCGTACGCGGACCTCGGCGCGCGGGTGACCCTGCTGTCGCGCGGCGGGCTGCTGTCCGCCGCCGAGCCGTTCGCCGGCGAGATGGTCGCGGAGTCGTTGACCGCGCTGGGCGTGGACGTGCGTACCGGCGCCGAGGTGGCCTCGGTCGAGCGCCCCGGCGTCGGTGCCGAGGACGGCCCCGGCCCGGTGACCGTCACCCTCGCCGACGGCGACAAGATCACCGCTGCCGAGATCCTCGTCGCGACCGGGCGCGTGCCGCGCACGGCCGACGTGGGTCTCGAGAGCGTGGGCCTGGACGAGTCAGGGCTCGGCCGCGGCGGCGCTCTCGTCGTCGACGAGTCGTTGCAGGTCACCGGCGTGCCGGGCGGCTGGCTGTACGCCTGCGGCGACGTGACCGGCCGTGCGCCGACCACCCATCAGGGCAAGTACCAGGCGCGGATCGTCGGTGACGTCGTGGCCGCGCGGTACGGCACGGAGGCGGGGGACCGGTCGCCCACGAGCGGTGACCCGGAGCCCGCCGTCGGGCAGGAGGGCAAGGCGTGGTCGCGGTATGCCGCGACCGCCGACCACAGCGCTCGGGTCCAGGTCGTGTTCACGCGGCCGCAGGTCTCGTGGGTGGGACCGACCGAACGTGAGGCGCGCGCGGCGGGCATCCCGGTGGAGGCAGTGTCGTACGACCTGGCCTGGGTGGCCGGCGCGAGCGTGGAGACGCCCGGTTACAAGGGGCGCGCCCAGGTGCTCGTCGACAGGCAGCGGCGTGTGCTGGTGGGCGCCACCTTCGTGGGGCCCGACGCCGGGGAGATGCTCCACGCCGCGACGATCGCCGTCGTCGGCGAGGTGCCGCTCGACCGCCTCTGGCACGCGGTCCCGGCCTACCCGACGGTCAGCGAGGTCTGGCTCCGCTTCCTGGAGTCCTACGGCCTCTGACCCGGAGCGGCGACTGCCGAAGTAGAGCGCCTGTCCATTCGCGCTGATGGGTCTGCGGCAGCTCTACTTCCTGCTGGGTGGCCTGCTCGAC